>JBQDZM010000004.1:112722-143417 GCA_052108535.1 Galactobacter sp.
CTCCCCGAACGTCACCATGAAGATCGTGGTGGCCGACGACGAGGGCGCCGGTCCGTGGTCCGACGGCGATAGTGCCGGTTCGGGGTCCGACGGCGACGATAGCGACGACCCGTCAGAGTCGGGCGATCCCTCTGCGTCCGCCGATGCGGACGCTGCCGCCGGCGGCACCGGCGCCGGGTCTGACGGCGACGGTTCCGGGTCTGACGGCGACGGTTCCGTCGCAGGTTCCGGTTCCGATGCCAACGTCGGGGGCAGCGAATCAGGGTTGGCAGCCACCGGTGTTCAAGCTGGCTTGTTCGTCCTGGCCGGGCTCGCAATGCTGCTGCTGGCCATCGGTTCCGTGATGGCACGTCGCCGCCGACACGGCTGACACGGCGTGTCCTCCACAGAATCCCGATGATCGGGAAGGAGGCGCTGGACGGGTGCAAACACACACTGGTGTGATCCGCACATGATCCGTTCAGCGCCTCCTTATCTGTCCCCGCGACACCCCCGTCCAGCCCGGTCTCCCAAGCCCGGGATTGACCCTCCGGCCGGTGCGCGAGCAACCCCTGCGCAGCCGGCCAATCGTCGGCCCGCGCTGGCCAGCCTCGCTCCCGCCAAGCTGAGTCCTGCTCGTCCCGCGCTGGCTCGGCTGGGTCGCGCTGAGCCCGCACTTGTTCGACTCGGTCGCGCTGAGCCCGCACTTGCTCGGATCGGTCGTGCGGGGCTTGTTCAGCCGTCGCCTGGTTACCCGTGGCCTGGCCGACCCGGGTCAGGCCGCCCAGGACCTTGGCACTGGGCCGCCCTCATTTGCTTGGTGATGACCCTGGTGGGGCCATCCGCCGCTTCGGGCCAGCCGAACCCGGACGGCCAGCAGCCACCGGTTGCCGCGCGTGCGGTGGCGAACCGCGATGCTGAAAAAGTGGGGGCGCTCCGTGCGGCGCTGACGGCGAGCGCGAAGGGTGTCCCGCCCGTGGGACGGGCGCCTGCACCGGGTGAATCGTGGGAGGCGGTGGGGATGACGCAGGACTTCGATCCGCCAGCCGTGCGGTGGAACGCGGGGCATCGTGGGGTGGACCTCACGGCCGCGCAGGATGCGGAGGTTGTGGCGCCAGCCGCCGGAACCGTCTCCTTCGCAGGGTCGGTGGCTGGGCGTCCCACCGTCTCCATCGAGGTGGGAGGAGGTTGGCGCACCACGTTGGAGCCGGTGTCCACGGAGTTGAAGAAGGGAGACCGGGTGTCGGTCGGGCAGGTGGTGGGGACCGTGGAGACCGGCGGTCATTGCAGTGGCACCTGCGTCCACTGGGGCTTGGTGTCCGGATCCGGGCACAGTTCCACCTACCGCGATCCCCGCACCTTGGTGGCAGATCTACGGCCGTCCGTCCTCTACCGGGACCGCAATACCCCGCCGTCGTGACCGTCCTCGGCTGGGGCCACTCTCCCCTACTGCCGACCATGTCCACATGGCAGCTAGTCCCCCCTCCCCCCCCCCCCCCAGATGCAGCACGGGACCAGGTTTCCACGAGACATGCACCGAACAGGCGCACGTCCCACGGAAACCTGGTCCCGCGTGAGGCGAAGACCCAGAAAATAGTCAGTCGCCGATGGCAGTGAGCAGCCAGGAGGCCTTCGCGTGTTCGTCCGCGTCGAGCCGGATCACGTCGGTCCCGGAGTTGAAGGCACCAGGCGGGCAGGTCATGGGCTCCACGGCGAGACCGGTGCGACTGACCGCCGGATCGGGCAGGTCTGCCGTGTGAATCTGGACCCAAGGGCAGGCCGCATCCCATGACATCTCCACGCCGACGCCGGCGACGTCGGTCAGGCGCACGCGGGCCAGCCCGTCGTCGTCGCGGTGCAGATCGGTGAAGGCATGATCAATGAAGGTTTCCCCGATGGCCGATGCCGCCCGGAAGTTGAAGCCATGCTCGGAGACCGGTGACGTGCCGGTCGGGACCAAGCGGTCCTCCGTCACCGTTTGCACGGTGTCCGCAGGCAGGGTCAGCTGCCAAGCATTCACGGGTTCGTGGGCACCGGGCTCGGAGGGGGCAACCAAGTATGAATGCGATCCCCAGCCGAAGGGGGCGGGGCCTCCTGCCAGCAGTTCGGCCGACACCGAGGTGGTGAGCCCATCCTCCCCAAGCCGATACTCGACGTCCACCTGCACGCGATGCGGGTAACCGGTGCGGGGCTCAACGACGGCGCGTAGGTGGGCGGCGCGTGCGGACACGGTCACCACCTCGAAGTCGAACCACACCAGCAGGCCGTGCAGCGCGTGACCTCGTGCGGGCTCGCTGACCTCCAGCTCCCGGTCCTCCCCGTCCCAGCTGTACTTGGCGTCGATCACGCGATTGGGCCAGGGCGCTAAGAGGATTCCCGAGTAGTTGAGGTGGAGCTCGTCGGCTCCGAACGGGCGGACCAGGTTCCGGCTGGCGTAGGTGAGTTCCCGAAGTGCCGCCCCGACGGTGGCGACGCTGGCCCGATAACCGTTGGCCTCGAGGGTGATCTGGTGTCCGGACAGCGGGACGCGAGAGGGAGAGTTGTCTGCCATAAGGGCCAGCATATCCGCTTGTCTCAGCCCCTGATCACGGCTTGTCCACCGCGATTGTTACCGGTAACGTTAGCCGGTGACACGCGCCACATATCTGTGTCACCAAACTCGATGAGGAGTCCAAACGTGAAACCACGCACGCGAAGGTGCGGGGCGCTGATAGCCGCGCTCTCCCTGACCGCAGCGGGCCTACCCGCGCTAGCGGCACCAGCCGGCGCGACACCGGCAGCCGGTCCGCAACCATCTCAACTCTCGGTCCCAGCCGCTCCTGCGGCGTCGGAGACCCCGGAGGCGTACCTCTTCGCCTACTTCACGGCAGACAGCGTGGCCGGAGAGAAGATCTCCCTCGCCGTCTCCGACGGGAACAACGCTCAGAAATGGATCGGTCTCAACGACAGTGAGCCCATCCTTGAATCGGACAAGGGAACCAAGGGCCTGCGCGACCCGTTCATCATCCGCTCCCCCGAGAACGATAAGTTCTACATGATCGCCACCGATCTCTCGATCGGTCGGACCGGGGACTGGAACGGATCTCAGCGGCAAGGTTCCCGCTATATCGAGATCTGGGAATCCACCGACCTGGTTGACTGGGGCCAGCAGCGTCACGTCGAGCTCGCCCCAGAAAACGCCCGGAACCTGTGGGCGCCGGAGGCGTACTGGGACGACGAGCGCGAGGAATACGTGGTGTTCTGGGCCTCCAAGCTCTACGGGCCGGAGGATCCGGACCACACGCAGACCTCACCGGCGCAGACCATGATGTATGCGACCACCAAGGATTTCACAACCTTCAGCGAACCCAAGGTCTGGCAGAACACGGGAGTCTCCCGCATCGATTCCACGGTGCTCAAGGACGGCGACACCTACCACCGGTTCACCAAGGATGAGGCGCAATCGCAAAACTGTGGCGGCCCGGACATCTTCGCCGAGACCTCCACGGATCTGACTCAGGTCACCACCGCGGACAATGGCTGGGTGATGGGCGAGAAGTGCATCGGCCACAACGCCGGCACCGGCGGCGTCGAGGGCCCCACGGTCTTCAAGGCCAACCCGGGCGATGTCAACGGTGAGGGCTTCTACCTGTTTGTTGACGAGCACGGCGGGCGCAAGTACCTGCCGCTGAAGGCCGACGCGCTGGATGGGGATTGGGAGGCCGTCACCAACATCAGCCTTCCCAATCCGGCACCGCGTCATGGCACGGTCCTGCCGATCACCGAGTCAGAGCGCCAGGCGCTGCTGGCCGCCTACCCAGAGAATGGCGAGAATCCCGACCCGATTGAAAAGGGTCAGCTGCTGCACTACGACTTCTCCGACCTGGATTCCGCAGGCAACGGCGCCACCATCAAGGACCAGTCCGACCAGGGCAATGACGCCACCGTCAAGGGAACCGGTGCCACCGTGTCCGACGGCGTGCTGAGCCTCCCCGGCGGCGCGTCCAATTCGGGCGCCGCACACTTGGAAATCCCCCGCGGCACGTTCGACTGGCAGGACACCCTGACCATCAACATGTGGCTCAAGAACCAGACCCCGGCGGGCAACTACGCCGCCATGTTCTTCGGTTCAGAGGCCAATCCCCCAGCAGACTACTGGCTGCTCAACCCGTCCAACCCAGACGGCCGATTCAAGTCGGTCATCACGAATCAGCGCAATGCCAGCGCCCCGTGGGGCACCGAATCCGGGATCTCGCCGACGACGGCGTCCAAGGGCATCCCCGGCCCCAAGACCAGCGGCGACTTCTCGCTCTACACCACGGTGATCGAGCCCGGGAAGCTGACCGGCTACTTGGATGGCGAGAAGATTGGCACCGTCGATACGGGCCGCTCCGTTAAGGACCTGGGCAAGAACCTGGTCAGCTACATCGGCAAGTCCTCCTACCCCGATGCGTACTTAAAGGGCCAAATCCGCGACGTCGAGGTGCTCGCCGAGGCCGAGTCTGATAATGAGGTCAAGCAGCGCTACCTGAAGGGCCTCGACGAGGACACGCTTCAGAGCATGCTTGAAGAGGACGCGGAGGCTCTGTCCCTGCCGGAGACCGCCATCGCGGACCTCAACCTGCCCACCAGCGGGGCCAACGGTTCCAGCATCGTCTGGGCCTCCGACAACGCTGACCGCATCTCGCACGACGGCACCGTCACCCGAGGCAACGACGACGAGACTGTGACCCTCACGGCCACGCTCACCCTGGGCGGGGTGGAACACAAGAAGACCTTCAAGGTGACCGTTCTCTCCAGCGATCCCAGCAATGACGTGGACTACGCCGCCGAGAACTTCAGCGTGGGGACCACCCAGGCCTGGGAGGACCTCACCCTCGTGGACGAGTTCGAGGGCACCAAGGTGACCTGGGCGTCGTCGGACACAGATGCCATCGCAAGCGATGGCAAGGTGACCCGAGGCAACAAGGCGCACAAGGTCACGCTGTCCGCCACCTTCAGCCTCAACGGAGTCAGCACCAAGCGCGACTTCGAGATCACGGTGCTGGCCGAGGACGCGGGCAGCGTGGACGCCTACACCGTTGAGGGCAACAGCAAGGCCACTGACGTGCTTCACCTGGCCACCGCCAAGGGCGACGACGAGGCCGTGCCGGGCAATCAGGGCCGCCCCGTGCTCTACCCGACCCAGGGCACCGTCCGGATGGGATCCCCAACCCTGTTCCGTTCTCCCGCAGGCGGCTTCAACCTGCTGGCGCCCGAGATCAACAACGACGGCCCAACAGGCAACGCTTACGTGTACACGTCCAAGGACCTGGTCGCCTACGCCGACGAGTCCCTGGTCAAGCTGGCCCCGGGTCAGGCTCCGACCAATCTGGGCGTGAGCTACGACAACGCCACAGCGACCTACACGGTGGTCTTCACCGACGCCAAGGATGGCAACCGGTACTCGGTCACGAGCACCGACCTCGCCACCTTCACCCAGGCCAAGCCGACCGCGGCGGCCAAGGCCGCGGCGTCGGGCATGGAACGCGCGCTGCCGGAGAAGACCAAGGACGTCGCCTCGGTTGCCGTTACCGCGAGTGAACTCGAGCGTGTATCCACCAAGCTGGGCCGTGTTGTTAACACCAAGGTCAACGTGGATTCGCCGAAGCCGGTGCAGACCGGCGCCGACGTGCCGCCCCTGCCCGAGACCGCGGATGTCGAATACAACTCCGGCTACTCCTCGACATTCCCGGTCGAGTGGGATCAGGAGGCGCTGAAGCAGGTCGACACGTCGAAGCCGGGGACCTACACGGTGCCGGGCAAGGTGTCCGCACCGAAGTACTCCGACCCCCTCGTGGAGCGTCGGGCCGACCCCGACGTCACCTTGGGCGACGACGGGTACTACTACATGACCGGTTCCTACCCGATGACCTACGAGGACGACCCTGAGGGCTACGACCGCGTGCCGCTGCGACGCGCCAAGACGATCGAGGGTCTGAAGGATGCCGAAGAGGTCGCGATCTGGCACGAGAACTCCACGCCGGACGTGAACCGATACATCTGGGCGCCGGAACTGGAGAAGATCGGTGACGACTGGTACATCCTCTTCACCGGAGGCCGCAACGGCGTATTCGACATCCGCCCGTACATGCTCAAGTACACCGGCGAGGAATTCGCCGGGGAGGACACGCTGAACCCAGACAACTGGGAACTCATCGGCCCAGTCAAGGCCAACCCTGGCGACTCCAACGCCTTCACCAGCTTCTCACTGGACATGACCCACTTCGAGAATGCGGGGCGGCACTACCTGTCCTGGGCCGAGAAACCGGGTATGTCCGTGCTGCGCATGGCGGAGATTGACCCGATGGATCCAACCCAGCTGATCAACGACTCGATCCTGCTCTCCGAACCCACCCAGGCGTGGGAGCGCAACGACGCCCAGAATCAGCAGGTCGACGAGGGCGCCGCCGTGATCAAGCACGACGGAAAGATCTACATGTCCTTCTCCGCCTCCACGGTGGACCGCAACTACGCGGTTGGCCTGCTGACGGCAGACGAAAACTCCGACCTGATGGATCCGGGGTCCTGGACCAAGACCGGCTACCCGATCATGACCAGCGCCGATGTGCCGGGCCAGCTCGGCACGGGGCACAACTCCTTCACCACGGACGAGTACGGCAATCCGGTGATCGTGTTCCACTCCCGCACCGAGAACGACTCATCCAACCCGGGCGAAGCCACCGACGAGGGACTCTTCGACCCCCGCCGCCACGCACGCGCCAAGACCGTGCACTTCGATGTGGACGGTGCCCCGGTGTTCAACATGACTCCGGAGGAGGAGCTCGATCCCGAGTTGGCCGACGTGGCCGTGCAGGTTGTCGTCACCGCAGATGATCCTGATGAAGAGCCTGGCGATGGTGACGATGGCGATGACAACAGCGACGGTTCTGACGACGGAAACGATGCTGCTGACGGCACCGACCCTGACGACGATGCCGACTCCGATTCAGATGACAACGGAGACCACACCGCTGCCGGGTCTGATTCTGGCGACAACAACGGTTCAGCCGCGAATGGGTCTGGCACAGATGCTGGAACTAACGGTTCCGGGACCACGAGCGGATCGAATCCGTCTGATCCTCAGGGCACTGCGTCCAACGGCGGTGGGCAGTCGCCCCTGGCCAGCACGGGCGCGCAGGTCGGAGCATTGGCCGGTCTCGCGGTGCTGCTGCTTGCGGCCGGTGCGGTGCTGACTGCGCGTCGGAAGCGCAGGTCCTGACACCCAGCTGAAGTAAAGAACTCCAGTGCATGGACGCTCTCCATGCACTGGAGTTCTTTCTTGCCCTGGGTGCCAACGGTCAGGTGCTCCACACTGTAGCGACCAGGGCCCATTCCCGAACCACTTCTGCAGCGTCCCACGAACTCCCGAACACTTTCTGCCGAGTAGCCCCCCCCCCCCCCCAAACCCAGCAGAACATGTTCGCGAACCAGGCGCACCCAGCGCAACTGATTCGCGAACCCCACGCAGCTGCCTCCCGAACCACTTTTGCAGAGTGCCTCAGACTCCCGAACACTTTCCGCCGAGTAAGAGCCGCTCAACTCAGCAGAACATGTTCGGGAACCAGGCCCACCCTGCACAACTGATTCGCGAACCCCACGCAGCTGCCTCCCGACTCACTTTTGCAGAGTGCCTCAGACTCCCGAACCACTTTTGCAGAGTACCGCCGGCTCGCGAACACTTTCTGCCGAGTAGGAGCCCCCAAACTCAGCAGAACATGTTCGGGAACCAGGCCCGCCCAGCACAACTGATTCGCGAACCCCACGCAGCAGCTTCCCGACTCACTTCTGCAGAGCGGCAACGAAAAGGGCCCGCACCCTCAACAGAGGATGCGGGCCCTGCCCATACAACGACGAAGAGCCTCAGATCAACGCGTGACCTTGGCGATCGCGTCGTTGTAGCGCAGCTCGTTGAGGAAGCCGGGGACGGTGGTGCCCTCGCCGATCTCCACGAGTTCGATGCCGGTCATGGTGGCGAAGGCGCGGAACACGTCCACACCGATGCGGCTGGTCATGACGGTGTGGTGGGCGGCGCCCGCATGCAACCAGCAGGTCGTGGAGGTCGCGAAGTCCGGCTTCGGGGACCACACGGCGTGACCAACGGGCAGCTTGGGCAGAGCGGGAGATTCCACGATGTCCACGGTGTTGGCGGTCAGACGCAGGCGGTCGCCCATGTCAGACAGCGCGACGACCAGGCCGGGCCCGGCGTCCGCCGCGAAGACCAGGCGCACGGGGTCGTCCTTGTCGCCGATGTCCAGCGGGTGAATCTCCAACTTCGCCCGAGACGTGGTCAGGGAGGGCGCGACCTCCAGCATGTGGGCACCAAGGATGAGCTCGGAGCCGGGGGTCAGGTCGTAGGTGTAGTCCTCCATGAGGGACTCGCCGCCGTCCAGGCCCGCACCCATGACGTGCGCCAGGCGCACCAGGATCGCGGTCTTCCAGTCACCCTCTGCGCCGAAGCCGTAGCCATCTGCCATGAGCCGCTGCACGGCCAGGCCGGGCAGCTGGCGCAGGGAGCCGAGGTCCTCGAAGTTGGTGGTGAAGGCGTGGAATCCGCCGGCTTCGAGGAAGGAACGCAGGCCCAACTCGATCGCGGCACCGTAGCGCAGCGAGTCGTGCCGGGCGGCACCGGGCAGCAGTTCCGGGGCCACGTCGTAGAGCGAAATGTACTCGGCCACCAGCGCGTCGATGTCCGTGGAAGCCACGGCATGCACGGCGTCGGCCAGCTCCGTGACGCCCCAGGTGTTGACCTCGACGCCCAGGCGGCGTTGCGCCTCGACCTTGTCGCCCTCGGTGACGGCCACGTTGCGCATGTTGTCGCCGAAGCGGGCCAGCTTCATGCCCGTCAGAGCCGCACGCCCGGCCGCGGCACGCTGCCAAGCGGAGACCTCGGCCTGCACGCGGGGGTCGGAGACGTGCCCTGACACGGTAGTGCGGGCAACGTCGAGGCGGGAGACGATGTAGCCGAACTCGCGGTCGCCGTGGGCGGCCTGGTTCAGGTTCATGAAGTCGAAGTCGATCTCGTCCCACGGCGCCGCGGCGTGAGCCTGCGTGTGCAGATGCAGCAGCGGCTTCTGCAGGGCATCGAGTCCTGCGATCCACATCTTGGCGGGGCTGAAGGTGTGCATCCAGGCGCTGACGCCGATCACTCGGTCGTCGGCGTTGGCATCCAGCGCGGCACGGCGGATGGAGGCCGAGTCCGTGAGGACCGGCTTCCAGACCACCTTCACGGGAGTCGCTGCATCCAGCTGCTCAGCGATCGCGGCAGACTGCTCGGCGACCTGACGAAGGGTTTCCTCGCCGTAGAGCCCCTGGCTGCCGGTCAGGAACCAGACCTCGTAGCCGTCGAGCGGGTTGGTGGTCTCAGCCATGATTGGTGTCCTCCTGGGAAGCGGAATCGGTGAAACGGTCGTCGTCGGACTGGCCGTAAACGTTCTGGTAGCGCGCAAAGAGTTGGTCGATGGACTCCTGCGGCAGGGGGGTGAGTGGCCCGGCCTGCGCGGCGATGTGCACGGTGCGGGCCACGTCCTCCACCATGACGGCCGCCTTGACGGCGTCCTTGGCTGTGGCGCCGATGGTGAAGGGACCGTGCCCCTTCATCAGTACGGCGCGGGAGCGGTGGCCGGTCAGCGTGGAGACGATGCCGCGGCCGATGGAGTCGTCGCCGATGATCGCGAACGGTCCAACGGGGATGGGTCCGCCGAATTCGTCCGCCATCGCGGTGATGACGCACGGGATTTCCTCGCCGCGGGCGGCCCACGCCACGGCGTAGGTGGAGTGCGTGTGCACCACTCCCCCGACGTCTGGCATGTTCCGGTACACGTAGGCGTGCGCCGCGGTGTCCGACGACGGTGAACGCTCGGATCCGGGCGTGCCCGGCACCACCTCGCCGTCCAGCGTGCACAGGATCATGGACTCCGGCGTGAGTTCGTCGTAGGAGACGCCGGAGGGTTTGATGACGAAGAGATCCTCACCGGGCACGCGCCCGGAGACGTTGCCGCCGGTCCAGACCACAAGCCCGTAACGGGTCAGTTCCTGGTGCAGATCAGAGACCTGCTGCCGCACGTCGTTGATGGCGAGCTGCGTCGCCGCTGAAAAGTCGGTCATGGTGTGCTTCTCACGTGGTTGGGCGCGGTCACAGCGCTTCGACGGCGGCACGCTCGGCGGGCAGGGCCGCCTCGTAGCGCGCCAGGTACGTGGTGTAGCCGGCCACGAGGTCGGGGTCGGGGTGCACGACGGTGGTGTTCGAGTCCGCGAAGACCGCCCGGGTGAGGTACCCGGCCAGGTCCGCGACGGCGCCGTCGGGCACTGAAGTCTCCACTTGGGCCGCGCGGAACGCGGCCAGGATCGCGGCGCCCCAGGCGCCGCCCTCGCCGGCGGTGTCGGTGACGGCCACCGGCGCGTCCACGGCGGCGGCGAGCACGGATTGGGCGGGGCCCGACGTGCGGAACAGCCCGCCGTGGCCCTGCAACGTATCGATCCGTACTCCGTCGGCGGAGAGGACGCGCATCCCGACCGCGAGGGACGCGAACACGCCGTGCAGTTGGGCGCGGGCGAAGTTCGCCAGCGTGAGGCGCGAGCCCGGGGTGCGCAGCACCATGGGGCGCCCGGCCTCGAGCCCGAGGACGGGTTCGCCGGAGAGCTGGTTGTAAGCCAGCACGCCGCCGGCGTCGGCCTCACCGTCCATGGCGGCGCGCAGCAATGCAGCGAAGACGTCGTCGGCCGCGGCCGGTGCGCCCAGCGCGTCGGCGAATCGACCAAGCAGCCCGGCCCAGGCGGCCAGTTCACTGGCGCCGTTGTTGCAGTGGACCATGGCCACGGCGTCGCCGGACGGCGTGGTGACGAGGTCAATCTCGTGGTGAACGCTGGGCAGTGCGCCCTCGAGGACCACCATCGCGAAGACGGAGGTGCCAACGGAGACGTTGCCGGTGCGCGGGGCCACGGCGTTGGTCGCGACCATGCCCGTCCCGGCGTCCCCCTCGGCAGGAGCCGCCGGGGCACCGGCGGCCAAGCCGCCGGTGGGATCCAGCCAGGCTGCGCCGTCCTCGGTGAGAACACCGGCGTCGGCCCCAGCCACCCCGACGGGCGGGAGCAGGTCCCGCAGCGGGGTGGTGAAGCCGGCCTCAGCGAACCACGCGTCGGCGAGGGCCAACCGGTCCTCGTCGTAATCCCGCGTCTGCGGATCGCACGGGAACATGCCGGAAGCATCACCGATGCCCAGCACGGTGGACCCCGTGAGCTTGCGATGCACCAAACCGGCCAGGGTCGTGAAGGAGGCGATCTCCCGCACATGATCCTCACCGTTCAAGACTGCCTGGCCCAGATGAGCCACGGACCAGCGCAGGGGGATGTTCACACCCAACACCTGAGTCAGCGCCGCCGCTGCCTCCTGGGTGTTGGTGTTGCGCCAGGTGCGGAAGGGAACCAGCAGTTCACGGTCCGCGTCCAAGGGCAGGTACCCGTGCATCATGGCGGAGACCGCCACGGCCCGCAGCTTGGTCAAGGGGACACCGTAGGTCTCCTGGACCGAGCTGGCGAGATCGGCGAACGCGGCCCGCGCACCGGCCTCCACGGCCGGCCACGAGTAGGTCCACAGACCGTCCACGAGGTCGTTCTCCCAGTCGTGGAACCCGGAGGCCAGCACCTCGTGGTTCTCACCGATCAGGCAGGCCTTGATCCGGGTGGAACCGAATTCGATACCGAGTGAGGCCCGGCCGGCCGCCACCGTTTCGGCGCTCATGTTGTTTTCCGTTTCAGGTTGACCACGCGCTGCAGCAGCACGAAGACCAGCAGGATGACGCCGGTGATAATGGTGGTGGCCTCCGGGGGCACGGTGCCGTCACGGCTGATCAGCAGTTTCAGCAGGCCGAGCACCAGGGCGCCCACCACGGAACCGAACACGAACCCGTAGCCGCCCGTGAGCATGGTTCCGCCGATCACCACTGCGGCGATGGCGTCCAGTTCCCAGCCCACACCCGTGATGTTCTGGGCGGTGCCCAGTCGGGACGTGTACATCACAGAGGCGATACCGGCCAGGGTGCCGGAGATGACGTAGACGCTCATCTTGGTGCGCCCCACCGGCAGACCCATCAGCTGTGCGGAGTTCTCCGCGCCACCGATCGCGTAGACCGTGCGACCCGTACGGGTGCGCTTCAGAATCCACCAGGCCAGCAGCACCAACACGATCATGAGGATCAGGCTCGGGGTGATGCTCACGGTGTTGGCGCGAAGGGCGCCCTCGTTGAGCTTGATCTTCTCGCCGAACCACAGGTAGCTGGACTCAGAATCCAGATGCTGGGGGTCGGTGGAAATCATGGAAGCGATACCGCGAGCCAGGAACATCATCGCCAACGTCGCAATGAAGGGCTGCACGTTGAAGAACTGGATCAGGATGCCGGAGATGGTGCCGAAGACCGATCCGATCAGAATCGTCACCACGATGCAGAGCCAGACGGGCAGGCCGGCATTGGCCATAGTGACGCCCGTCAGCGAGGACACGGCGACCACTGCACCCACCGAGAGGTCGATGCCTCCGGTGAGGATCACGAAGGTGAGGCCTAGGGCCAACACAATCAGGTGGGCGTTCTCGATCAGCAGGTTGGAGAGGGTGCTCGCCTGAATGATCTTGCCGTACTGGGCCTGGCCGAAGGCGAACATCAGGACGAGGATGACCACCGAGGCGATGGTCGGCAAGGCGCTCAGCCAGCCGGAACTCGACTTGCTGCTGCCCACGGCTGGGGCGTTCAAGGTCGAGGTGCTCATGCCCGCTCCCCCTTCGTCTGATCGGTGGTGTCGCCGGCAGCAGCGTGCTTGCCGCTGCTTGCCGGTGATGCCGCGGTGGCCGGAGCCAGAGTCTGCTGAGCGGCGTCGTCGGTCACGACCTCGCCGTCGGTGCTCGGCAGGGTGGGCGCCGTGGGTGCCGGCCGTTTCTTGCGTTTGAGCCAGGAACGCACGCGCTGGGACTGCAGCAGGCAGACCACCACAATCACGATGGCTTTGAACGCCGGAGTGGCGGTGGACGGGATGGACAGGAACACCACGGTCTTGTTCAGGGTGGTAATCAGCAGGGCGCCGATCACGGAACCGGCGATGGAGAATTTGCCACCGGCCAGGGAGGTTCCGCCGACCACCACGGCAAGGATGGCGTCCATCTCGAGGTCAAGACCGGTGCGTGAAACCTCCACGGTCATGACCGATGCTGTGGCGAAGATGCCGCCGATACCCGCCAACACTGCGGAGAGTGCATACACGGTCAGCAGCAGCGGCTTGGGGCTGATACCCAGCAGTCGCGAGGCTTTCGGGTTGATACCCAGGGACTCGATCATCATGCCGAGCGCGGTGCGACGGACCAGGATGGCGACAACGATCACGATCACCACGGCGATCACCGTCACCACGGGGAAGCCCAGCACGCGGCCGTTGGCGATCCAGTTGACCAGGTCGTTCTCTGCCGCGGTGTTCTGACCGCCGGTGATCACGCGGGCGATTCCGCGGCCGGAGAGCATCATGATCAGGGTCGTGATGAAGGGCTGCAACCCGACCCAGGCCACCAGCACGCCGTTGACCAGGCCAAGCGCCAAACTGACCATCAGGGCCAGGCCAAGCGCCGTGAAAGCCGCGCCCACGGTGTTGTCGGCTGCGGAGAGGAACTGCATGGTGACGGCACCGGCCACCGCCATGACGGAACCGACGGACAGGTCGATACCCTCTGTGGCGATGACGAGCGTCATACCCACGGCGATCATCAGGATCGGCGCGGTCTGACGCAGGATGTCGATCAGGTTGCCGGAAAGGTCACCGGAGGCGTTCGACGTGATGGCCAGGTAGGTGGGGTCCTTGATCACGTCGATCAGGAGCAGGACGATCAGGGCCACGAGTGCCCAGACGTACTGGCGGGCAAAGAGATTCTTGAGTGCAGTCATGGCTCAGGCCTCCTTTTCCGCGTTGTCAGGGGCGTGGGCCCCGGTATCTGGTTTCTGCTCCACCGCTTCAGCGGCTGCATCCAGATCAGCGACCGGCGCAGCTTCTTCAGCGATGACGGCCACGATGCTCGCGGGAGTTACGTCAGGGCCGTTTTCGAGTTCCGCGATGACCTGGTGGTCACGCAGCACGGTGATGCGGTGGCTCAGACGGGCCACCTCCGCCAGTTCGGAGGAGATGAAGACCACGGACATGCCGTTCTCAGCCAGTTCCAGGATCAAGTTGGAGATCTCGGTCTTGGCGCCGATGTCGATGCCACGTGTGGGCTCATCCAACACCAGCAGCTCGGGTGCCGTGGCCAGCCAACGGCCCAGCACCACCTTCTGCTGGTTACCGCCGGAGAGGTTCTTGATCGGCCGGTCCGGGTCCGCCGGGCGGACGTTGAGCCTGGCCATGTACTTGTCCACGATCTCGTCGGCCTCCCGCTTGGGGACTCGACGGAACCAGCCGCGCTTGGCCTGAACGGCCAGAATGAGGTTCTCGCGGACGGTGAGGTCGCCGATGATGCCTTCATCACGGCGGTTCTCGGACGTCAGGGCGATGCGGTTGGCGATGGCGGCGCGGGGAGAACGCAACTTGACCTGGTTCCCGTGCACGGTGATGCTGCCGGTGTCCGCGCTGTCGGCGCCGGTGATGATCCGGGCCAGCTCCGTACGTCCTGATCCGAGCAGACCGGCGAAGCCCATGACCTCGGCCTTCTTCAGGGTCAGGTCGGTGGGTTCGATGATGGTCTTGGCGCCGGTTCCGGAGAGGACCATGAAGTCCTCGTGGTCTCCGGCAACTCGATCGGCGCTCGGGGCGTCGTCCTGTTCGGTCAGGTCCTTGCCGATCATCTCTGCGATCAGAGCTTGCCTGGGGATGTCCTCCGTCAGGTGCTCAGCGATGAACTTGCCGTTACGCAGCACGGTGAGGCGGTCGCTGATCGCGTAGACCTGGTCAAGGAAGTGGGAGACGAAGAGGATGGCCACACCGCGATCGCGCAGATCGCGGATCACGTTGAAGAGCACCTCGACCTCGTTGGCGTCCAAGGAGGACGTGGGCTCGTCCAGGATCAGCACCTTGGTGTCGGTGACCAGGGAGCGGGCGATCGCCACGAGCTGCTGCACGGCCAAGGCCAAGGAAGACAACGGGGCGCGGGTATCCAGGTGGGACAGGCCCATCTCCCCGAGGATGAGGCGGGCGCGCTCGTGGGTCTTGCGCCAATTGATGCCGAAGGTTCCGCGGATCTCGTTGCCGAGCATCACGTTCTCACCGATGGTGAGGTTGTCGCAGAGATTGACCCCCTGGTAGACGGTCGCGACTCCAGAGGACTGGGCATCGCCCGGTCCCGTGAAGCTGACGTTCTTACCGTCCACTTCGATGCTGCCTGCGTCGATCCCGTAGACGCCGGTGAGGGCCTTGATCAGGGTGGACTTGCCGGCCCCGTTCTCGCCCATGATGGTGTGGACCTCGCCGGGCCACAGTGACAGTCCCACATTGTCCAGGGCTTTCACCCCGGGGAACTCCACCGTGATGCCGGACATCCGGACCACTGGTTGTGCTGTTGGCATCTTTGCCTCTTCCTCCGTGCCCGCCATCGGGCTCCTCACCGGCACGCGCGCAACGCGTGGGTGATGACCTCTTCTTGAACGTGGGACGGCATCGGGGTCAGTGACGTTCTTGACCCCGATGCCGTTCCACGAGTTCGGATCAGTACTTGCGATCCGGCAGGGCGGTCTTGGCCGCCTCGGCGGAGTCGAAGACCTCGGACTCGATGACGATCTGCTTGTCGACGTCGTCGCCGTCCACAGCCTTCTTCACGGCCTCGACGGCCTTCTCACCGAAGAGCGGGTTGTACTCGGCAACGAAGCTGAGTTCGCCGTTGCCCAGTGCTTCCAGAGCCGGCTTGGTTCCGTCGATGGTCGCGATCTTCACGTCCTCGCCCGGGGTCAGACCGGCTTCCTTCACGGCCTGTGCGGCGCCGAGGCCCATCTCGTCGTTCTGAGCGAAAACGAACTGGATGTCGTTCTTCTTGGCCTTCAGCATGGTCTCGAAGACGGACTTGGCCTTCTCGGTGGACCACTCGGCAGTCTGGGAATCCACGAGCTTCATGTTGTCCGCGATGGTGGCCTTGAAGCCCTTGTTGCGGTCGTTGACCACGGAGAGGCCGGGAGGGCCTTCCAGCACCACGTAGTTGGCGCCATCCGGGAACTGCTCGTTGAAGTACTTGGCGACGTTCTCGGAGATGCCCACGTTGTCGGGGGCGATGTGCGAGGTGTAGAGGCTGTCGTCGTCGGGCTCGATGCCGCGGTCAAGCAGGATCACCGGGATCTCAGCGTCCTTGGCTTCCTTCAGGGACTTCTCCCAGCCGGTGGCTTCGGTGGCGGAGAGGACGATCGCGTCCACTTCCTCATCCACGAAGGACGAGAAGGCGCTGATCTGGGAGTTCTGGTCGCCCTTGTTGGACGGCGAGTACTTGAGGGTGATGTCGGCGTCCTTGAACGCGGCCTTCACATCGTTCTCGTTGGCATCGCGCCAGCCGCCCTCAGGGCCGACTGCGACGAAGCCGACGGTCAGGTCACCGTCAGAGCCGCTGTTTCCGCCGCCGCCACCGCATGCGGCCAGGCCGAGAGCAAGAGCACCGGTTGCGGCCACAGCCGCGATACCGCGCAAGGATTTGAACTTCGCCATTGTGGTTCCTCCTGGTGTGAAAGTGCATCGTCGCACTGGCCGTGAGTGATGCGTCTCACCGGCTGAGATAGATGTTACCGGTCACACGCAAGGGTGTGTCAAGCCGAATCCTAAAAAATGTTTCGGCTCACAGGATCCCGCGACGAAGTGCCGCAGCACCACCTCATGCCCGACGACACGGAGCCGTGCCGCCACGCCCCCATCTTGGCCGCCGTTCCACACCCACACACAGCATCCACGCCCGGGCCGTGCTTCCGCATGGGAGAACCGGGCCCCACCGTGGAAACCCGGCCCAGGCCGCCGCTCCACACCTGGACCGCCATTCCACGTCCACCCACAGCATCCACACCCAGGCCGTGCGTCCGCATGGGAGAACCGGGCCCATCCGTGGAAACCCGGCCCACCCAGACGCCACCTGAAGTCGCCCCGGCCTCGCCCTGCCGCAGGTGGGCCGCCATTCCACGTCCACCCACAGAATCCACACCCAGGCCGTCCTTCCGCATGGGAGAACAGGGCCCTACCGTGGAAACCCGGCCCACGCAGACGCCACCAGAAGTCGCCCGGGCCTCACCCTTCCGAGCGCCCCGTGCGTGCCACGCACCGCGCGCGCTGGCGCCGTACCCGTCGACGTCGGGCACGCACCGTCGGGCATGACCGGACTACCCGCGCGGACGAGCAGTGGAGGAACGCGTCACCAACCGGGGGCGCACCCGCACCCCGGGGACCTCACGGCCCGGATGCTCCACCTGGTCAAGCAAAGACCCCACCGCGGAGGAACCTAACGCCGCAAAATCCTGCCGGATAGTGGTCAACGGCGGCAGGTAATGCGCGGACTCCGGGAGGTCATCGAAGCCCACCACCGACACATCCTGCGGAACACGAATGCCCGCGTCATACAACCCATGAATGAGACCGAGTGCCATCTGATCGTTCGCGGCGAACACGGCAGTGCAGTCCCGCTGCGCCAGGACCCTGGCCACCGCGGCATACCCGGAATCGGGCGTCCAGTCCCCCGCCACCGGCTCCACCACCGGAGCACCATTGGCCACCAACGTGTCCCGCCAACCGCGTTCACGAGCCCGGGCGTCAGCCCAGTCCAACGGACCCGCAATATGCATGATGACCCGATGACCGGCATCCAACAGGTGCGATACCGCCTGACGAGCACCATCGATCTGATCCACCGACACAGTGGACGGCGCCTCCGGCTGCTCCGCATTGACCACCACGTACGGAAGATGGAGTTCGCGTTCCAGCAGCCTGCGGACGGTCGCGACTCTGGGCGCGATCACGATCAGGCCATCGACTCCATGGTCCATGAGGTGCTCGGCCGCATCCGAAACCGTCAGCCCATCCCCCACCGACAACGTCGAGACCGTGTAATCCCGCCCAAAGGCCGCCGACTCGATGGAGCGCAAGGTCGAGGCCGGGCCCGTCTGCCCCACGCCCTCCACCACCGCACCGATGCGCTGGTGGCGGCTGGTCGCCAAAGCACGAGCAACACGGCTAGGCCGATAGTTGTTCTCCTCCACGACCTTCATCACCTTGGCGCGCGTTGCCTCCGACGTATTGGGGTGGTCGTTGAGCACACGTGACACGGTCTGATGGGAGACCCCTGCCAGCTTGGCGATGTCCCGCAGCCCCAAGGACTTCCGCGCGTTCCCCGCAGCATTTGCGTGCTCAGCACTTCCCTGGCCGGTCACCGACACGGTCGCCCCCGCTCTCATGGTCTTGGTGGTCATAGTGGTCTTAGTCGTCTTGGGTGGAACATCTCACATCCTATGCGGCGTGCGCACCTCCAACCTCTACGAGGGAGACATAAGCGAGGCCCGGCGTGGCCAGCACGCTAGTCGTCAGGCGGCGTGGAAGGCCAGCCAAGCTGCGGATCAAATTAATGTGGCCAAAGTGTGGCCGTCGGCGCGCCTGATTCGACTGTGCTGCCAGAGATTGACGGTAGATCAGATGGCAAATTGTCAGCTTTGACTCCGCCATCCAACGTCAGAAAGGCTCTAACTTCCCCGGAATCCCGGCGAAGTTAGAGCCTTCTAGTGGTAGGGCGGGTGGGGCTTGAACCCACGACCCAAGGATTATGAGTCCTCTGCTCTGACCGACTGAGCTACCGCCCCAACCCTTCCATCTTAACCGGCCTACGAGCGGGATCCGTCCCATGCGTCGCCCTGCCACAGGACCCAGGCACCGTGGATTCACCGCGGTTCCCACGGCAGCCCACCTTCCCGGACCAGCCCGTGTTCCCGGAACTGCCCGCGTTCTCAGATCTGCCCACGCTCTCGGATTTGGTACCCCGAACCGGCGCCTCAAATCCGAGGACGAGGGCAGATTCACGACAGACCTGACCACTGTTCCGGGGAGATGCCCCGAATCAACTCTGATGCCTCAAAGCGACTCTGATGCCCCAACGAGACACGCCCAGGGACGAGTCCAGGCATCAAACCGCAGCCACCAAAGCCTCAGCGACGCCCAGGCCTCACCATCACCCGCCCGCGTACAGCCGCGTGGCCTCATTGATCAGGCTCTCGAGCCCCGGCGGCGGCGCTGCCTTGGCCCAGGCCAGCTTCACTCCGATGCGGGCACCATCCTTCAGCGGCCGATACACCACGCCGGGTCTGCGGTGATGATGGGCCGTGGCCTCCGTAGTGACCCCTACGGCTTCCTGAGCCTGGATGGCGTCCAGCCATTCCTCCACATCTCCGGTCTGCACCAACATATCCGGCAATCGTTGGTGCCCCGCCCACAACGCCTCGTCGGTGGTTCCGGTCCGGCGGTCGGTGGCGACCTTGCGCGTGGCAACCTCGTCCACGGTGAGGCTGCATCGGCGCGCCCACTGCGGGTCGTCCTCCGCGAAAGCGACCACCCGCCGCTCTAAGCCCACCACGGCAGACTCGAAGCGGTCATCGTGCAATGGAGTCCGCATGACAGCGACGTCGCACAGGCCCTCGGCCAGCCCTGAGGTGCTGGTCGCCTGCCGCGTCAGCCGCAGAGAGATGCCCTCCGACCCTTCCACGTCCTGCTTCCACCTGCGCTGCAACGGCGAGGTGTGCTTCCCCAGGCAGGCCCACGCGTAACCGAGGCGCAGCACCCGGTCGCGGTTGCGTACGGTCTCGTCGAAACGTTCGGCCTCAGCCAGCAAGCGTTTAGCCGCCTCCAGCACCTGCCCTCCGGACGGGGTGGGCTCACATCCGCGCGCAGTGCGTCGCAGCAGCTGCTCACCAACGGCTCGTTCCAGCGCGGCGATAGTCCGGGAGACGGAGGCTTGAGACACGTGAAGGACCTCGGCCGCGTCGGTGAAGGAACCGCAGTTCGCGGCGGCCACGAGGTAGCGAAGTTCACGCAGATTCCAGTCCATACGATCAGCGTATGCCATAGCGCAAAAGTGCACTGGACGTAAACAAAGAGTGCTTCTTACGATCTGAGCATGTCGCCAGCTCCCACCACCGGTTCCGTGCCGATCGTCGCCGCCCAGCACGCCGGGCTCTCCCCGACCGCTCCGGCCACTCCGGCCACCCCGGCCGCTCCGGCCACCCCGGCTGTTGCCACCCAAACACTCCCGGCAGCCCCAGCACTTCCGGCCACCTCTCCACGCAGGGCCCGCGGCATCGCCCTGATGCTCACCAGCTCCATCGGCAATCAGGTCGGGGCAGGCATCGGTGCCACGGCATTCCCCGTGCTGGGACCTGCGGGTGTGGTGGCCATCAGGCAGGTGGGCACCGCGATCCTGTTTGGCCTCACGGTGCGTCCGCGTCTGAACCGGCTCACGAGGGGCAGGTGCGGGAGCCTCCGACCGGTGCTCGGGCTGGCTCTGACCCTGTGCGTCATGAATATGGGCCTCTATATCGCCGTGGATCGGGTGGGACTGGGCCTCGCCGTCACCCTGGAGTTCCTGGGCCCCCTCACCGTTGCGTTACTGTCCTCGCGCAAATGGCTTGATCTGTTCTGCGCTCTGTTGGCGGGCGTCGGCGTCCTCTTCCTGACGCATCCGAGCCCCAGCTCTGACCTGATCGGGCTTGGCGCCGGCCTGATCTCTGGCGTGGGATGGGGCCTCTACATCGTCTTCAACCGGCAGTTGGGTTCCCGGCTGCCCGGCCTCACCGGGACGGCGGCAGCCAGTGTGGTGAGCGGCTGCCTCTGGGTGCCGATCGGCGCGTGGTGGTTCATCTCGCACCCGCCCACGACCACTGGCTTAGGCATGGCCCTGGTCGCAGCGGTCGAATGCACGCTACTGAGCTCCGTGCTCCCCTACGTCTCCGACCTCCTCGCCCTACGCTGGGTTCCCCCGCAGAGTTACGGGGTCTTCGCATCCCTCGCCCCGGTCTGGGCAGCCTTGGCTGGCTGGATCATGCTGCACCAGTCCCTCACCACCGGGGAGGGACTCGAGATCGGCTTCATCGTGGCTGGAAACATGATCGTGTCGCTGAGGGGGTTGTTCAGGATGCGCGGCGCGCGCCGCCGGACCATGGCCGACGGCGGTGACTGACTCCCGCCGTCGGCCATATTTTTCGTTGCAGGATGACTCACTCGCAACTGAACTCGTTGTAAGTAGTGCGTAAAAGCCAGATTTCCATCGAAATTGCGACCGTCCATTCGGTAGGCTGTGGTGATCACTCGGTGTGAGCTGCGTCACGGCCCTTGTTCGTTGCGCAGCAGATATGCCTCGTCACGGCAACAGAACAGGACCACCATGACCCAAACCGCCGAACGCCCAGCAGCTGGGGAAGCCGCCACCACTGGCGGCGCCATCACCATCCGCAGACTCAAGAAGTCCTTCGGGGAACACCAGGCCATCAAGCAGCTGGACCTGGAGATCCAGCCAGGAGAATTCATTTCGCTGTTGGGGCCATCCGGCTGCGGGAAGACCACGCTGTTGCGCATGATCGCCGGCTTCGAGGACCCCACCGACGGCGAGATCCTGCTGGACGGGGAGGATCTGTTGAACCTGCCCGCGCACAAGCGTCCCGTCAACACGGTGTTCCAGTCCTATGCCCTCTTCCCCCACATGTCCGTCGCGGAGAACGTGGGCTACGGACTCAAGCGCGCCAAGATCCCCAGGAAGGACATCGGCCCGCGCGTGATGGAGGCACTGCGGATGGTCCGGATGGAGGACTTTGCCGAGCGCAAACCGGACATGCTCTCCGGTGGCCAGCAGCAGCGTGTGGCCCTGGCCCGCGCCCTGGTCAATCGGCCCCGCGTGCTGCTGTTGGACGAACCCATGTCCGCCTTGGACCGCAAATTGCGCGAGGAGATGCAGCTGGAACTCATCCGCCTGCACACCGACCTCGGGCTGACGTTCATCTTCGTCACGCATGACCAGGAGGAGGCGCTGGCGATGAGTGACCGCATCGTGGTCATGTATGACGGTGTGGTGCAGCAGCTCGGGGAGGCTGAGGAGATCTATGGGAATCCCGCCAACTCGTTCGTGGCCGGCTTCATCGGCAAGCAGAACTTCAACTCCGTCACGGTAGATGCGATCACCGCCGAGGTCGCGACCCTCTCCAACGACCGACTCACGCTGGAGATCCCTGCCGCAGCGGTGGCCGGCTTTGCACAAGGCGACACCGTGCAGTCCGCCATCCGCCCCGAGGCCATCTCGATTGCTGCGGCTCCGGCGGGTTCCGAAGCCAGGGTGGGTGCTAACCAGGAACTCGTTGAGGTGATCGGCGAGTCCTTCCTGGGAGACATAGTGCAGTACCTGGTCCGAGTGGGCGCGGAACATACCGCCATTGTGCGCATCTCCAGCACCAAAGCACCCGATGTGCATGAGGGAGACACCGCCCTCATCGAATGGCCTGGTGACGCCGTGCAGATCTTCTCGGATGCACCGGAGGCCTGACATGATCGACGACGACGTCAAGGTTCTCGGCTCACGCTCTACGCTTAACACCCTGACCCGCAGAAGTGTGCTCGGCGGCATGGCGGCAGCCGGAGTGGCCCTGCTGGCCGCGTGTGGCCAGGGAAGTAAGAAGATGGCCTCCAATATCGCGCCGGATGGCAAGCTTGAGGACCGTGTCAACATGTACTCGTGGGGCGACTACGACGACCCTGCGCTGCTGAGGAAGTTCAAGCAGAAGTTTCACGCAGTGGTTCAAGCGGATGCCTTCGGCTCCAACGAGGAACTGATGGCCAAGCTCTCCGCCACGCGTGGCACATCCGGCTACGACATCGTGGTGCCCACCTCGCTCTACATACCGCAGATGGTGGAGCACGAGCTGATCCAGCCGCTGAAGAAGTCACTGATCCCGAACTTCTCCACCCTGGATCCCGCCTACCTTGACCAGTTCTTCGACCCGGGCAACAAGTATTCCGCTCCCAAGGCCTACGGGTCCACGGGCTACGTCTACGACACCACCAAGATCAAGCAGGACCTCACGAGTTGGGCCGACTTCATCGAGGCGGCCAAGACAGTGGCCTCTGGCAAGGTCTCCCTGTTGGAGGATGCCTGGGAGGTCGCCGCCATCCCGCTGGCGGTGAAGGGCTACGACCTCAACACCACGGACCGGGCCCAACTGGCCTATGCCAAGAAGACCGTGCTGAACGAACTCGCCCCACATACCAGGGCCTACATGGGCCAAGCCGCCACCGCTATGGCCCAAGGCAGCTTCACCCTCATCCACGCGTACAACGGTGACGCCAGGCAGGGCATGATGGACGCCGAGAATCCGGATCGCTGGAAGTTCGTTTTCCCCACCGAGGGCGGCAACTGGTGGGGAGACAACTGGTGCCTGGCCACCGGCGCCCCTCACCCTGACACCTCACACAAGTTCATCGACTGGATCATCGCCCCGGACCAGGCCAAGCTCGAATGCGACTACACGGGCTACGCAACCGGTTCCAAGACCTTCCTGGACCCGCAGGTGGAGAAGGAGTTCGACTACCCGGAGATCGTCTTCCCCTCCCCGGAAGTCCTGGAACGCCTGACCCCCTCCGAGTTCAAGGGCATGGAGCCCCGCACCGACATCCTGACGGCCGCGCAGGCCAAGAGCGGCGCCTGAGGAAGGAGGCACAAACATCATGAAAAAGTTCGCATCCAAGATCCTGGGTCCTGCGGCACTGTCGTTCCCGACCTGGGCGTACGCACTCTTCTTCTTCGTCATCCCCGTGGTGATGGTGCTGATCTACAGTTTTGGCCGCAAGCCGGACGAGTTCACCACCGTCACCATGGACCGCCTGTCCTTTGACCGCTTCGGTGAAGCGTTATCCGGGACCTTCATGAGGACCTTCGGGGTCACCCTGCAGATCTCCATCGTCGGCACCCTGCTGTGCTTGCTCATCGCCGTACCCTTTGCGTACTGGCTGGCCATCAAGGTTCCCTCGAAGTGGCGCGGTGTGCTCCTGGCCGTGGTCATGGTCCCCTACTGGACCAATTTCCTGGTCCGCACGCTGGGTTGGCAGATCATCCTCTCCCCCGACGGTTTCGCCTCCACATGGTGGCAGAACTTGGGCGGCGAACCGTTCGACATCCTCTACACGCACGCCGCTGTGCAGATCGGCGTGGTCTACAACTATCTGCCGCTGATGATCATGCCGCTGTTCGTGGCCATCGACACCGCAGGCACATCCCTGCGTGAGGCCAGCTACGACCTGGGCGCCGGGAAGTTCCAGACGTTCTTCAAGGTCACCATGCCGCTGACTATGCCGGGTATCGCCTCCGGTTGCCTGTTGGTCTTTGTCCCCCTCACCGGTGATTACGTGACGGCGCAGGTGTTGGGTGGTGCCAGCGGTTCGATGATCGGCATGTTGATCGCCAACCAGTTCAATACGGCCCAGAACTGGGCGCTCGGCTCCGCCATGGCCGTCATCCTCATCCTGTCCACCCTGATCGTGGTCGCCGTCGCCGCGGCCGTGATGTGGGCCGGACGCGCCCTCTACTCACGCGCAACCCGCGTGGTCCTGGAAGGAGCCTGACATGGCGGCCGGACGCAAACGCAATAAACTCAGCAACTCCCTCTTCCACGTCTGGGGTGTGCTGGTCTTCGTGTACCTCTTCGTGCCGATCATCGTGATCATCGCCTACTCGTTCAACACGGGGAAGGTGCTGGCCAACTTCAAAGGCTTCGGCATCAAGGCCTACATCGACGCGATCAACAATGACGTCATCGTGTCCTCAGTGGTCACCAGCCTGCAGACCGCACTGGGCTGTGCGGTCCTGGCGACGGTGCTCGGCACGCTCGGCGGCATCGCTCTGGCCCGGGCACGTAAGGGTGCACTGTGGGCAGGGGCCCTGACCGTCCTCTTGGCGCTGACGCTCATGACGCCAGAGATCGTGGACGGCATCGCGTTCCTGCCGTGGTTCGTGACCCTGGGCGTGGATTGGGGCATCGGTCCCATCAACAATGGTCTGGTCCGGTTGGTGATCAGCCACGCGATGTTCTCCCTGGCCGTGGTGACGTTCATCGTGCGGGCCAGGATGGGAGCCGTGGACAAGCAGCTGGAAGAGGCCGGAGCGGACCTGGGAGCCAATGCCTGGCATCGGTTCAAGGACATCACGTTGCCCATCGCTGCCCCTGGCGTGCTGGCTGGCGCGCTGATGGGATTCACACTCAGCCTGGACAACACGATCCTCTCCAGCTTTGTTCAGCAGCCCGGTTACACCACGTGGCCCGTGTATCTCTTCTCCGCCGTGCGCGTGGCGACCAAGCCGGAGGTCGCGGCGATGTCCACGATCATGTTCGTGCTCACGTTGGCGGCGCTGGCCTTTGTGGGGTTGGTGCTCAAGCGCACCGGCCAGTCCACCTCTGGCATCATCAAGACGATGGCAGGTAGCTGAGCTGTCGCCTCTCATGCCCGACGACGTGTGACCACCCGCCTCCCCACCGCGCCCCTGGCGCGGTGGGGCACCTGGGGCGAGACGCGTCGTCGGGCATTGAAGGAGCCTGAAAGCGTTCTGCAGTTACTTCATGGCGCGGATGTCATCCGCGGAAGCGCCGCGGTAGAGCGCCTCGAAGGCGTCGATGGTGCGACCCTGAGCGTGCTGCAAGGCCTTCTTGTGGCCGGCCACGCCCATGGCCCTGCGCTCCTCAGGGGACAGGTCGAGGATCAGCTTCAGCTTGGCGGCCAGATCCGCGTCGTCACCGGGAGTGAAGAGATAACCGTTGACGCCGTTGTCCGCCAGATGCGGCAACGCCAACGCGTTGGCCAGGACCACCGGCTTCGACGCGGAGAGCGCCTCCAGCGTCACCAGGGACTGCAGTTCCGCGGTACCGGGCTGGCAGAAGACATCAGCCAACAGGTACTGCCTGCGCAACTCGTCGTCATCCACAAAGCCGAGGAAACTCACGCGATCGGCGACACCCAATTCGTTGACCAGCGCCTCCAACTTGGGACGCTGTTCCCCCGCGCCGACCACATGCAGATGTGGCGGATTCTCGCCCCGAAGCCGCGCCACGGCGCGGATCAGCACGTCAACATTCTTCTCAACGGCCAGCCGCCCGGAGAACAGGATCACGGGATAACTCGGATGCTCAATGGCCTCGCCCCGGCGCAGCTCGTAGTGCTCAGAGTCGATCCCGTTGGACAGTGCAAGCACAGCAGGGAGCTTGGCGCGCTTGGCCATCTCATCCGCGGCCAACTGTGTGGGCGTGGTGACCACGTTCGCGTGGCCCATGATCTTGCCCATGTCCCGCCAGGAGTTGCGGGACACGATGTTGAGGAACCACTGCGGGAACGGCAGGAACGGTTCCAGGTTCTCCGGCATGAAGTGGTTGGTGGCGATCAGCGGGATACCTCGCTTGACCGTCTGTTCCTGAGCGGCCTTGCCGATCATGTAGTGGCACTGGATGTGCACCACGTCCGGTTTGATGGAGTCCAGGACGTCGGAAATGACCTTGGTGGCGGTGCGCGGAATGCACAGACGGTAGGTCTCATGCGTGGGGGCCTTGTGCGATTTCACGCGGTGGACGGTCGCCTCGGGGCGGTGCTCCACATAGGAGGGGCCGTTGTCCGTCCTGGCCGCCACAATGTGGACCTCATGACCGCGCTGGGACAGGGCGGTGGCCAACCGGAAACAGAACACGGAGGCACCGTTGACGTCCGGCGGGTAGGTGTCGCATGCGATGAGGATGCGCAGGGGGCCCTCGTGTTTGAACTCCGGCTGCTGGGGCTGGGTCGCAGGGGTATTCAAGACTTCGGGCCACTCCTTGTTCGCGAGGGTCCGGCGTCATACCGTCATGTCGTTATGACAGGCGCGGTTCCTCGGTGCTGTGCTCCCCACCGGAACCCGCGTCCTTGGACGGCTGTTTGCTGGTGCGATTCCTGGAGAGCAGGACGACTCCAACGATAGCAACTAGGGCAGCCGACGCCATGCCGAGACCATGTAGCGCGGACACTCCCGGCTGCAACTCGCCCAAGATCGTCACACCCACGATGACGCACACCATGGGATCGATCACGGTCAGACCCGCAATCACCAGGTCGGGTGAACCCACCGCGTAGGCGTGCTGGTTGAAGTACTGCCCCAGGATCGCCGCCACGACCACGGCGATGAGCGGCGCCCAGGGAAGCTGCTCCCAGACCGGGACGTCGTCATCCCAGCGAGTGATGGCCAGAGCGATGGTGCGCACCAGGACCGCGGTCAGCCCAAAGAGGATCCCGGCACCCACGATGTAGAACACCGCACCGCCGGGCCGACGACGACGCAAGAAGGCTGCCACACCGAACACCAGGGCAACCACGGCCATGAGCACCATGACCGTCCAGCGTTCCCTGAGGTCGATGGGGTTCTCATGGGTTGCCCCAATCGCGAGCAGAACGAAGGCCACCGACCCCAACACGCACACCACGATGGAGATCCATACGGCCTTCGTAATGCGCGCCCGCTCGTAGCGGGCGTTGATGAGGGAGGTCAACACCAATGCGATACAGCCCAATGGCTGCACCACCATGATGGGGGCCATAGTCAGGGCGGCCACATTCAGGGCCATGCCGAGGCCCAACAGGCCCAGCCCACTGAGCCACGTCCAGCTGCCCAGTAGCGTCAGCGTGGAGCGCGGGGTGACACCCGAATCGGTGAGATGCTTGAGCACCCCCATGGACTGCCGCTGCGTACCCACCGCGATGAACACGGCGGAGATCAGAGCGCAGCAAACGGCCGGCCACACGAGCGGGGTCATGCCGGGTGACCATCAACTGTGGTGGCCCGCACCGCGCGGAGGCGTTTGCCCTTGGCCACGGCCTGCCCCAGGTATTGGCAGGCGGCGGCAACGTGCAACAAGGAACCCACCAGGAGCACCCAGGTACAGACCATTTCCAGCGGCTCAGCGAAGGCAAAATCCGCCTGAGCCAGGAGCAGTAAGGGAGCGGAAATCATCAGGACGGCCGTCCGGATCTTGCCGAGTACCGTCACCGGCAGCTCGGGACTCCCCCTGAACAGCACGATGCAGGCCATAGCCAAGCCGACGTCCGGGATGACGATGGCCCACACGAACCAGGCCGGCGCCACGTTGCAGACCACGAAGGTGGTGGCGACGATGATCAGGGTCAACCGGTCAGCGAAGGGATCCAACCATTTCCCCACGGAGGAGACCTGGTTGAAGCGTCGCGCCACATACCCATCCACCCAGTCCGTGGAGAAGACCACGGCCAGGGTGAAGAAGGCCCGTACCGGATGCCCGGTGGCCACCAACCACGTGAACACGGGGATCAGGGCAAACCTGACCAGCGTGATGAGGTTGGGCACAGTCCAGAAGGTGTGCAGCTCGACGTACTCGATATCGTCGCGCTGACCGGCACCGATCAGTCGCACCGGAGCCTCCCGCTGATGGGTGGATTCCCCTCCGAGGAACGCGGTCCTCGGAGGTCCGGAATCACTTGGACTGCTTCTTGGCCTTCTTGGCAGCCTTCTTGGCCGCGGCGGCGGACTTCTTGGCGTTCTTCTTCGCGGCCTTCTTCTCCGCGTTACCGAAGAGCTTGACCAGGAAGAGAGCAATGGCACCAGCGGCACCGACGGTCACGACCCAAGGACCGATCTTCTCCACTGCGGCACGAGACTGCAGCGGATCGGAGGAGTCGCCGTGGCCGGAGAATTTGGAGGTGAAACCCCCCACGCGGGCCTTCACATCGGTCTGGCGCCCCAGGTCGTCACGAAGGGTCGCCAGGTGTTCGCGACGGCGGGCCAGGCGACGACGCAGCTCGGCCTCGGTGGGCTTGGGAGTGTTGGCCTTCTCCTCTGCCGCCTTGCGCTTGGCCTCTTCCTTCTCGGCCTGCTTGGCGGCCTTCTTCGGAGAGGCCGGCTCCTTCTTTTTGGGCTGGTCCAGCGTGGTGGGGTCGAAGGACGTGCCGTCCTTCAGAACGCCCAGATCATGTTTGACGCGCTTGATGGAGGACTTGGGGACCTCGATGGCCTCAGGAATCTGGTTCTTGGCGCGCATGGCTCCGACGCCGGCCAAGATGGCGGCAAGGATCAGGAACAAGGCGGCGACCAGCAGCGCCGAAAGCCACAGCGGCATGACGGTGGCAAGGCCGGCGATGGCAGCCACGACCAAGGCGATGACCAGCAGCCCCACGAACACCAGGCCAACCACCACGAGGGCCACGGCAACAGCCAGGGAGACGCCCTTAGACTTCAGCTGAGTTACGGTCAGGGAAATCTCATCATTGATCTGCTTCGGCGCCAGCCGCGTGAGCACCGAGACGGTCTCTCGCAGATTCTTCGGCCGGGCAGGCCCGTTCTCCCGGGTCTGAGTCATATCCGCTCCTCCTCAAGGACGTTTGCGTGACGTCGCAACCAGTCCAAACTATCATCTGACACTCAGGAAACTCCCTTTTAACGCTGAACTGTTGACCTTGGTCACGCCCGTTTGCCCAGCGTCGCAGTGCCTCATTTGGACGAATGTGCTGTGTGCGCTCGGTACGCTTCCTCGCAGATCTCCCAGAGTCGCTGCGCCGAGTGGTCCCAATTGAAGTGCTGCGCCCGCTCAAGACCCGCCCGGGAAGCCTGCTCAAAAGCTGCCGGGTCCTCCAACGCTCGGATCGCTGAAGCCAAGTCCTCGGGTCGGTCAGGATCCACGTACGTCACGGCACCCTCACCCACCTCACGGAAGATCTCCAGATCACTGGCGACCACGGGGGTGCCGACCTTCATCGCCTCCACCAGCGGGATACCGAAACCCTCGTCCCTGGACAGGGTGACGGAGGCGGTGACGGTGCGCAACAGTTCCTGATACTCGTGCTCTGAGACGCCTCCATGGAAGATCACGTCTGCGCCCTGCGGCACCAGCGCCTCCAGTTCCGCCCGACGCTCGTCGCGGATACCGGAGAGCAGGTGCAGGCGATACCCGGGCAGGTGCCCCATGGCCGCGATGAGGGTTTCCACGTTCTTGTACTCCATGAAGGAGCCCATGTAGAGCAGTTCCTTGGATGCGGGTGTGGAGGGATCTCGCACCACCACGTCCTGGCCGTCGCCCGCCGCGTTCGGGATCACCCTGATGGGGCGCTTGGTGAGCCGGTGTTCTTGCATGAGGCGCTTGGTGGTCTGGGACACGGTCGTCACGATGTCCGCCCTGTTCAGCAGGACCCGCTGCGGCCACCAGGCCAGATGGTAGAGACGCCACAACAGCCGCACCGGGGCGGGCAGGAACCCTGGCGGGGTCCGGTGACGGTAGTAAATGAGGTCATGCAGGGTCAACACCAGAGCATGTTTGCGACCCCACGACCCCATGGTCTGCATCGGCGAGAACACCACGTCTGGCTGAAGGCGATTGATGCGCCACGCCACGAACGGTTCCAGCGGGGAGGTGGGGGACGAGATGAGCACGTGCGGCACGTCAGGCAGCATGGGCAGCTGGGCCACATCGTTGACCATCATGACCACGTCGTGGCGGCGGGCCAGTGCCTCGATCAGGCTGGCCGTGAACCGCGAGATGCCGTCGTGATGGTCGGTTCGGGTATACCGGGCGTCGATGAGTAGCCGCAAAACGTGTGCACTCCTTGGGAATCCATGAGCCGGATGCACGCAAGGCCCCGGTGGTGACCGGGGCCTTGCGTAACGTGGCTCCCCCGACTGGACTCGAACCAGTAACCCTTCGATTAACAGTCGAATG
>JBQDZM010000005.1:0-98740 GCA_052108535.1 Galactobacter sp.
CACCGCCCTGGGCCGACGGTTGGCCGGGCTGACCCTGTGCTGGCTGACCTTGGGCGGGCTGACCCTGGGCACCGGCGGCACCCGGGCCGCCCTGCGGGGCACCCCACGGGGACTGCTGGGGAGCGGCACCGTAACCGGGATTCTGGGCGGAGGGCGCGGAGCCGGGCTGCTGAGCGGAGGCCGCGGACCCTGCGTCGGCCGTCTGCGTCGGTTCCACCGGCTGGGCGGATTCTGCGGCAGACGCGGCGGGCGCCGCCGGGGACTGCTGCGCGATCCATTCCTTCAAGGCCGGGTAGCAATTGGGGTGAGCTGCGATGCTCTGGCGCAAGTCAGGGCGGGACTGTGCCAGTTGGGCAAGAGTCGCTTGGTCGAAGTTCGGGTCCGCCAGGGCGGCCGGGTCGAAACTCGCCGGGTCAAAGGGCTGATTCATGGTCTACCTCTCAGTAAGTCCTTGTAGGTGAGCGATGCGTCCAGGACAAAGACTACAAATATTGCGCGGTTCGTCCATACATTAAACGAAATCGCCGTGTCGCAATGAAGCGCCGTGTCGTCATGAACCATGGGCTCGCCATGGTGCACAGCGGGCCCCACCCCTGGAGAGGAGTGGGGCCCGCTGCAGCGGAGTTCACCGGGAACCTGCCGGATCAGCGCACCAGCCACACGCGGATGATGATCAGTCCCTTGTCTCCGTCGAAGCCGCCGTCCACGGCGGAACCCACGAATTGGTGCTGAGCCATCCAGGTGTAGCGAGGGTCATCGGTCCGGAACACGGGGGCGCAGCGGAAGTAGTACTCGGATTCCGCGACCGTTTCCCCTGCCTCCAACCGGGCATCCACGCTGGCAGGTGCCAACCAGTAGCCGCGGTTGACGATGTCCACCACGGCACCGTCGTCGGAACGGATCAGGTAGCGGGCCTCCACCTGGCAGGACTCGCCGCGGGTCGTGGACCAGTCGCCGCCACCGGGGATGATCTCGCCCGAGAACAGCGGTCCGGAGACCGGCCCACCCACCACGGGGGTGAACTCCACGATCTCCTGCTCGGAGGTGCCGATGTGCACGCTGGGATCGCAGTGGGCCTGGATCTCGAAGGCGAATTGCAGCGACGGTGCCGCGGGCTCTGGCGGCACCGTCGCCGGAGCCGCGCCGTCGCCGTCGGGCAGTGACGACGGCACTGGCAGACCCAGCGCATCCAGGGAGACGCTCATCGCTGGTCCCCCTCTGCGACCTCACGCCGACCCAGAGTCAGGACGAACGGGGAATCGCCGCCGAAGCGAACGGTCTGAGTGGTAGGAACCGTCTCCACCGCGGACCACGGGTCCTCGTCGGTACCGGGCAGCGGCACGAACTCGGGTGCGTCGGAGGAAGAAACGTGCAGGCGCAGGTGGTGGCCGGCACGCAGGCGGTAACCCAGCGGATCCATGGGGACGTCCACCCGCGCCTCGTCGGTCGCGTCGTACACGCGACGCTGGCCGCGGGAGATGCGGAAGGCCTCACCGGACGGCGAGACATCCAGCAACCGCAGGAAAACGTCGGCCACGGGGCCAGAGGACACGAAGCTGAGCTGGGCCGAAACGTCGCCCACCAGGTCCACATCCGAGTCCACGGCGGGGGCGTCGAAGACCAAGACATCATCGCGTGATCCAAGGGACGCCTCGTCAGGGTGGGTCATCAGGAACGCGAAGGCGTCCTCCACCGGGGACGGCACGGGGTTCTCCGGATCGTGGACCCGCGAGGCCTCGCCAGCAGCAGCCGGGTCGCGCTGGATGCGACCATCAGCGGTCAGATCCAACGACACCCGCTCATGCGTAGGCGGCCAGTTCTCGCAGGTTTCAAACGTGCCGGTCCGAGCCAGCTCCCATGTCACCCGCGGGATATCCGTTGCCTTGCCGTTGCCACGCACGTACGCGTCGAAGAACTCAAGTGTGGGGCCCAGCATGGCGGGCATGATGGCCTCCAGCTGCTCTGCCGAGCGCATGAAAACCTGCTCCGAGGCCGGCTCATCCACGAAATGGTTCTCGTGGTCAATCGCCTCGATCCGCAGATGATGCTGAGTGTCCCAGCCAGCGTTGTCCTGGATGGCGTGAACATCCACCCAAGACAGGGGCCCGCAGTTGTCCCACCAGCCGATGGTGTGCAGCGTCGGCACGGCGGGTGCATTCCACACCGATCCCTGGGGGAAGCGATTCAGGTGCACCGGCTTCGGGTACCAGAGATCGTAGGAATCGGAGCGCACACCGACGGACTCGATGAACTCTTCCGCGTCCGCGGCGAAGGGACGCTTCCAGGTGGGCTCCCATTCGAAGGAGTCATTCGTGTGGAAGTTGGACAGCGGATACAGCAGCGTCACGCCCATCTCCACCCGGGTGTCCTTCTCCCCCGGCTCCCGCTTCACAGGCAGCCCAAGCTGCGTACCGGTGACTCGCGGGGAGATCGCCTTCAGCGCCGGGTGGCCGGATGAGGCGGCCGCCCACTGCGTGTAGCCGTAATAGGAGTCGCCCCACATGGCGACCCGGCCGTTGGACCACTCCTGCTTGGTAATCCAGTCGATGGTGTCGTAACCGTCGTTGACCTCATGGACAAAGAGCAGGGTCTGCCCCTCGGAACGGAATTTGCCGCGCACGTCCTGAGCCACCACACGGTAACCGGAACGCATGAAGTACTCGGCCACGACGGGAATGAACGTGTACTCACCGGATTTGTCATACGGCAGGCGGATCAGAATCGTGTCGCCGGGCGTGGTGTCTCCGCCGGGCAGGTAAACATCGGTGGCCAGGTGCACGCCGTCGCGGGTGCGCACGCGAGCTTCGATGGCAAGTTCCGAGACGGGCGCCGGGCCAACGGTCTCAAAGGTGGTCATGATGAATAAGTCCTTATCTCTATGCCTCGACGGTGCGGCGGCGCGGGGTCCAACCCCGGCGCGGCACGGCATCGAGCAGTCGTTTGGTGTAGTCCTCCTGCGGAGCCGAGAGGACGGATGAGGTGGGTCCGGATTCCACGACGGTTCCGCGGTGCAGCACCAGGACCTCCTCGCAGAGGTGGGCCACCATGGGCAGGTCGTGGGAGATGAACAGCAGGGCCACGCCGGTGTCCTCCTGGATCTGCCGCAGCAGCGCGACCATCACGTTCTGCGTCGCGACATCCAGGGCGGAGAGGGCCTCGTCAAGCACCAGCACCTTGGGTTCGGCCGCGAGCGCGCGGGCGATCGCGACGCGCTGACGCTGGCCGCCGGAAAGCGGGCCGGGTCCTTCGTCTGCCACCCCGTGTGGCAGCCGGACGGATTCCAGCAGTTCGATGATGCGCTGCTTCCGGGATTGGGCGCTCATGGTGGTGTGCAGCTTGAGGACCTCGTCGAGTCCGGCGCCGATACTCTGGCGGGGGTCCAGGGACACGTAGGGGTCCTGGAACACCATCTGCATGACCTTCGAACGGACTCGCCGTTCCTTCCGCTTGGGCGTGACGGTGAGGTCGTAGTCGGTGCCGTCCAGGGTCATGGTGCCGGCGTCGCCGCGTTCCAACCCCATCAGGACGCGCACGTTGGTGGACTTGCCTGAGCCGGACTCACCGACCAGCGCCACGGATCCGCCGGGCGCCAGGGTCAGGTTGGTTTCCTTGACGGCCACCAGGCGCTCGGTGGAGCCAGCCATGCGGTAGGTCTTGTGCAGCCCCTTGACTTCCAAAACGTTAGTCATGGCTCAGGCCTCCTCGTTCGTCTTATGCCCGACGACGGTGGCCGGGTCGGTGCCAGCGGCGCCGTGCGCCGCCTCGGCGGCGTGTTCGGCGGCGATGGCCGCGAGAGTGGCCTCGCCGCCGTCGACCATTCGCAGTGCGGAGGTGACGGACTCCGGTTCGCCCAAAGCGTCGTCGGGCAGTTCTCCGGTCTCCTCCACCTCGGTGAAGGCCGAGCGGGCCGAGATCAACATCTTGGTGTAGTCGTCCTTGGCGTGGTCGTAGACGTCCGCAGCGGCGATCTTCTCCACGATGTGGCCCTGACGCATCACGACCAGGTCGGAGCAGACGGCGCCGGCCAGGTCCAGGTCATGGGTCACGAAGACCATTGCAAGGCCGAGTTCGTGCCGGATCTCGTCCAGGATCGCCTTGACCTCCTCCTGCGTAGTCACATCCAGCGCGGTGGTGATCTCATCGGCGAAGAGCAGCTTGGGGCCGGTCATCATGGCCGCAGCGATGGTGACTCGCTGCAACGAGCCGCCGGAGAGTTCACCGGGCAGCTGGCCGAGGACGGCGCGGGCGCGGGGAATACGCACGTTTTCCAGCCACTCGACGGCCTTCTCCTCAGCCTTTTTCCGTGACATCCGGCGGCGCAAGCGCAGGGCCTCCGTGAGGAAGTCCCCGACGGTGTGCACGGGATTCACGTGGGTGCGAGGGTCCTGGAAGACGCTGGCGACCTCGTCCCCCCACCAATCGGTCCGACGGCGCTTGGAGAAACGCAGCACGTCCTCACCCTCGAACAGGATGCGGCCGGTGGTCGTCGCCGTGCTGGGGAGCCGCCCAAGCACGGAGCGCAGGGTGACGGATTTACCGGAGCCGGACTCCCCCACCAGGCCAACGGCCTGACCGGGCATCACCTGCCAGTTCACGTTCTCCACCAGGGTCTTGGGCCCCACGGAGACGCAGACGTCTTCCAACTTCAGCAGCGGCTGCGTGCCGTCCTGCTGCGGGGTCGTGGCGACGTGGCTCATGACTGTCCCTCGAATCGACGGGCCAGGCGGTCACCCAGCAGGTTGATGGCCACGACGGTCACGAGCACCAGCAGCGCTGCCGCGATGGACTGGTAGCCGAAGCCATTGAGCAGGTCGTTCTTACCCTCCGACACGAGCACACCCCAGTCCGCCTCAGGCGGCTGAAGGCCCAGGCCAAGGAAGGAGATCGCGGCAAGGTCAAGCAGCGCGTACCCGAAGCCCACGAAGGACTGCACCATCACGGTCGGCGCGATGTTGGGGATCAGGTGCTTGAACCACAGGGAGAACAGGGGTGCGCCCTGGACCTGCAGCGCGGAAATGTAGGGCATGGCGCGCTCACGGCGGGCCGTGGAGCGAACGATGCGACCCACCATGGGGATCGTGGCGATGGACAGGGCCACCACCGCAGCCACCATGCCGCGGCCCAACATCGCTACGGCCAACACGGCCAGGATGATGCCGGGGAAGGCGAAGATGATGTCCATGGTGCGGGAGACGATCGCGTCCACCCAGCCACCCCACCAGGCGGCGACCACGGCCAGAACGGTACCGCCCACACCCGCGATCACCACGATGAGCAGCGGCCCGTACAGCGTGGGACCCACGCCGGCCACGACCCGGGAGAAGATGTCTCTTCCCAAGGAATCGGTGCCGAGCAAGTTGTCCGCATTCGGGTAGAGCAACTGATTGGCCTGGTCGATGGCCTGCGGGTCGTGCGGGGCCAGCCACTTACCGAAGATGGCCACGAAGACCAGCAGCGCGAGCCAGACGAGGCAGACCCAGCCGGTGATGTCCAAGAACTTCGGCTTGGTGGCCTTTGCCGCACGCTTGAGACCGCGTTTGCTTCCGGTCATCCGGGGTTCCGTCGCCATGATGGAGCTCATGCGGACACCTCCTGCTTGAGTCGGGGATCCAGCATGGCGCTGACCTCATCCACGATCAGGTTGACGATCACGAAGGTGGCCACCATGAACCTGGAGAGGATCTGCACCACGGGAAGGTCTTGGCTCGCGGCGGCCTGCGTCAGCAAGGAACCGATGCCGTTGATGCCGAAGGCCTGCTCAGCCACCGCCGTGCCGGCAAACAGGCCCGCGATGGACAGACCGGAGACGGAGAGGATGGGACCGGAGGCATTACGCCAAATGTGGTGACGGACCACGTAGTTGCGGGGCAGGCCACGCACCGTGGCGGTTTCCACATGATCCGCGTGGGCCTGGGACAGCACCGAGGTCCGCGTGATGCGGGAGATGAACGCCAGGTAGGCCATGGCCAAGGAGATGGCGGGCAGGGTCAGGTGATGGATTCGATCCGCCAGACCGTCCTCGCCGGCTCCCAGCGTTGGGAACCAGCCCAGGTTGACCGCAAAGATCGCGATCAGGGCCACCGCCACCACGAAGGTGGGGGCACCCATGGCGGCCGAAGTCAGGATGGTGACGACGCGGTCAACGGCCTTGCCGCTGGTACCCGCCAGCAGTCCGGAGCCGATGCCGAAGATCACGATCAACAGCGCGGCGTAGGCCACGAGCAGACCCGTGGTCACCAGGCGAGGCGCAATCAGGGATCCAACGTCGTCGCCCTTGACCACCCGGAAGGAGCGACCCAGGTCACCGGTGAACAGGTCACCGAGCCAACCCAGATACTGCACCGGAATGGGGTCATTCAGGCGGAGCTGTTCTCGCACCGCAGCGAGGGTCTCTGGGTTCGGGTTGGAACCGCCTGCCAACATCGCCGCCGGATCGCCCGGGGTCAGCGAGACCATCGAGAAGATCAGAATGCTGGCGATGAACAGGGTGAGAATCACCCCTCCCAGCCGCTTGAGCCAGCGGAGGACAGTTGCGTTCACTTGGAGACACCTCCGAGGTCCTTAGCCCACGGGGTGTTGATGTAGGACATGGAGGTGGTAGCGCCGGAGAGACCCTCACGCATGTAGGTGCGGGTGTACTGCACACCCAAGGTGACCTGCAGCTTGGCGGGAGCGAAGATCTCCTGCGCCTTCACGAAGGACTCGGCCGCGGCCTTGGTGTCCTCCGCCGTGCGGGCCTGCTGCAACAGCGCGGTGACGTCGTCGTTCTTGTACTGGGTCCAGTTGAACAGACCCTGCTCGCCCTGCAGTGCATTCAGGCTCGCGTAGGTGTTCACGCCGGGGGTGTCCTGGTAACCGACGGCCGAGATGAAGTCCACGCCCTCACGTGCTGCCGGGGAGTAGAAGAACTGTGCGTAATCGGCAGGCTGACGCTGCTCGATGGTCATCTTCATGCCGATCTTCTCCGCGGCGTCCTTCACCACGGTGGCGATGTTCTGCAGCATCTGGTTACCGGAGGGCACCACGATCTTCAGGGACTTACCCTCGTAGCCAGCCTCCTTGATCAGGGCCTTGGCCTTCTCCAGGTCGACCTCAGGCTCCGGGAGTTCGTTGTAGGCCTTGGTGAAGATGTCTGCCTGCTCCAGGCCCTCGAACTGGAAGGGGACCGAGAACGTGGACGCCGGGGCGCCGTAGCCCTTGAGCAGGTTCTTGATCACGGAGTCGCGATCGATCGCCAGGGACAGAGCCTCGCGGACCTTGGGGTCGGAGGAGGCCCCGGTGGCGGAGGTGGGTCCGAATGACACGGTGGAGTTGGAGGGTCCAACCACGAGCTGGCCCTTACCGGAGGTGGCCAGCTGCTTGGAGGAGGACTCGGGGACGTCGAACGCGCCGTCCAGCTCACCCGAGGTCAGTGCCGAGGTCAGGGCTGCATCGTCCTGGGTGGGGATGAACTCGATTTTCTCCACCTTGGGTGCGCCGTCCCAGTAGTCGGGGTTGGCCTTGATGGAGACCGACTGGCCGGGAGTCCACTTGTCCAGCTGGTAGGGACCGGTGCACATCACGCCGCCCTTGGGGGTGCCAAGGTCTGCGCCGAGTTCCTTGATGGAGGCGGCCTCCATGATGCGACCGGCCGGGCCGGAGATGTTGTTGATGAAGTCACCGTCATACACCTGGAAGGAGACGCGCACGTGTGTGTCGTCCACGGCCTCGAACTTCTTCACCAGTGCGAACGCGGAGGCGTAGATGGACTGGTTCTTCGGGTTGGCCGTGCGTTCAAGAGTCGCGACGACGTCCTTGGCCGTCAGGGTCTTGCCGTTCCAGAACTTCACGTCGTCGCGCAGCGTGAGGTCCAGGGTGGTGGGGTCAGTCCACTCTGCCGCGGTGGCCAGGTTGGGCTGGGGCCAAAGTTCTCGTCGACCTGGTAGAGGCTCTCGCAGAGGTTACCGGTGACGATGTAATCGGAGTCGTTGCCGGTCTTGCCCGGGTCGGTGGTGGCCGGCTCGCCGGTGCGCAGGCCCCAGCGGATGCTGTCCACCTTCTCGGTGCCTGCCTCGGTCTTGGCGACCAGGTTCTTGGGATCGTAGAGGCCGTTGGAGGCGAAACCGTCTGCCGCGGAACCGTTGTCGGCGGCGGACTTCTTCTCACCCCCACCGCAGGCGGCCAGGGACAGCGCCAGCGTTGCGGCGACGCCGGTGATGGCGAGGCGCTTGAATGCGTTTCGGGGCTTCGTGGTGGTGGGCTGCATGGCCGGCCTTCCGGTGGTGCTTGGATCCTGACTCAGGGACGTGAGCCGAGACTTGGGGGTACTTCGTGGTGATGGGGTGATCGCCATTGATGAGGTGGTGTTGATCACGCCTGCAGAGGAGATTATGCGATGCAAGGTTTTTTGGTTAAGTCTGACTAACAACCTGGATTGGGGCGGCCGCAGGCGATACGATCAAGTCCACCGCGGCGAAACAAACCGCACCCCACTGCACAGCATCCACCGGACGGGGCGCGCCGCGCCCGCCACCGCCGTCGGACACAAGCGCAGTCCTCACCCCCTGAAGGAGCTTCTGACATGGGACGACCGAGCGTGGGCCCACAGCGACGGGCACAAATCCTCGACGCCACCATCGACTGCATCAGTGAACACGGCATCGTGGCCACCACGCTGGAACGCATCGCGGAGAAGGCCGGCATGAGCCGCGGCCACGTACGCCACTTCGCCGGGAACCGCGACACCCTCATCTCCGACGCGTGCCGCCGGTTCTACGGCCTCTTACCTGAGCTGGAGGGCGGTCCGGAACAGATCATCCCGGACACCGAAGCCTCCTTGGAGGACATCCTCGACGTCCTCTTCGGCGACGACTTCGCCGCCGCCACCGACGAGAATGCCGTGGTCCAGGCCTTCATCGCCGAGGCCAAATCCAACACCTCCGTCAGCGCCGTCCTGGACCAGGCCTACTCCTCCACCCACGATCGGGTCACCCTCGTGGTGCGTCGCGATCTACCGCAGCTCGGGGACGAATTCGCCGGGCAGCTGGCCTTCGATGTGGTCTGCCTGGCGCTCGGAAACGTGTTCCTCACCGACCTGGGCCATTCCCTGGTGCGCGGCTTCAATGCCAGGGCCGGCGCGGACGCGCTGCTGCGCTCAGCCTTGGCCACCGCCGAAACCAAGATTTAACACGCGGGTCAGGTTCGCCTGGTCCATTCTGCGGTGGATCAGCACATCCGTCGGTGCTGCCGAGGCCATCTGCACCGACGCGTGTGTCAACGCACCGACGGACGTCGGGTCGCCTGCGCGCTCTAGGCGGCCAAGTACCAGCCTGCGCGCTCTGGGCAGCCAAGTACCAGCGCGGATTCCCCAGGTCCATTCTGCGGTGGATCAGCACATCCGTCGGTGCTGCCGAGGCCATCTGCACCGACGCGTGTGTCAACGCACCGACGGACGTCGGGTCGCCTGCGCGCTCTAGGCGGCCAAGTACCAGCCTGCGCGCTCTGGGCAGCCAAGTAGCCAGCCAGGGCGGCGTGTCATCCACAATCGCGTGAGGTCCGCCCCACGGCATCCGCCGCCCGGGCCCATGATGAAGCATGGAACTCGATCTTCTTCTCCTGGCCTTGGGCGGCGTCGCGACGGGTTTGACCCTGCAAGGGTTCGGATTCACCCGGCATCAGCTAGCGGCGTGGGCCGTTGAGAACCCTCGCAGGCGGCTCCGGCGAGGCGTCTACTGCGCCCCTGACGCCGATCCGGACCTGCGAGCGGCCGCGACCCACGGAGGCATGCTCACCTGCGTTTCCCTGCTGAAGTCGAAGGGCGTGTGGCTTCTGCACGAGCCGACGGGCCCACATGTCTGGTTGGGAGGCAAGGGCAAAAAGCATCCGCATCCGGGATGCGCGTGCCGGGAGCATTGGCACCCAGGCAAGGCCGGCGTCGGGCCGGTCAGCGTGGAGATCGCCTTGATCCACATGAGCCGCTGCGCCACCGCTCTGGCCTTCTTCATCGCCTTGGAGTCAGCCTGGAACAAGAAGCTGATCGGCGCAGCAGCACGTGATCGGATCAGACGAGCGGTCCCGCTGACGCTGCGTAGCCTGGTCGAGTTCGCTGTCGGGAGCTCTGAGAGCGGACTCGAATCCATCCTGCGCTACCGCACCCGGCCGCTGGGCTGGAGCCTCATCGCACAACCACGACTGCGGCTGGGCCGAGTGGACTTCATCATCAACGGCCGCGTGATCGTGGAGGTGGACGGCTGGCGATTCCACAGTTCTCAAACCGACTTCGCCAGGGACCGAGTGCGCCAAGCCGAGGCCTCGATCCAGGGCTTAGAGACCTTGAATTTCAGCTACCAGCAGGTGCTCAACGACTGGGACTCGGTGGAAGCATCCATCCGTGCCGCATTGATCCGAGCCGATGGCTGACACACCGTGCGGTACAACAGCACACGCGTCGGTACAGATCCGTGGATCTGCACCGACGTGTGTGTCAATGCACCGGTCGTGGTGCGCGTGGGTCAGCGTCGGCGCGTACGTCGTGCGGCCAGGGTCACGCCCAGACCGGCCAGCAGCGTGATCATGCCACCCAGAATCCACGGCGTGGTCTCTGCACCGGTGTGTGCCAGCGTGGACCCGGAGCCAGGATCGCCGGCAGTGCCGTGGGCACCGTCCGAACCGGCCGTGCCAGAGGTGTGCGTCGAGCCCGCCGGATCGGTCGAACCAGACGGGTCCGACGACCCAGCAGCGTCCGCCGACCCGGCGGGATCAGACGACCCGGCCGGGTCAGACGAGTCAGACGGATCGGCCGGGTCAGCAGGGTCTGTGGCCTGGAAACCCACGATGATCGGGTCGTGATCCGAGGAGCGGAAGGGCCCGTCCTCATAGAGATCAACGACGTTGTAGTTGTGGCGGGAGTACTCCAAGGCCACGGATTCCACGGAGTTGATGTTCCAGACATCCGCTCCGGTCACGCGTTCATCGGCAGCCTTGGAAGCGAAGATGTGATCCAGAGACCCCGTGCCGCCGTCGAAGGCGTAGGTCTCCTTACCGGTCTTGAGCCCCTGAGAAACATAACCGGCGTTCAGGATCTTCTGGACGGGATCTTCACCGAGATAGGCGTTGAAGTCGCCCAGCAGGAACACGCGGTCGGTTCCTGCGGCCTCCTCCTGTTTCGCGGCGAAGTCCAGCAAGGCCTCGGCCTGCCGAGTGCGGTCACCGTTGAACGACCCAGCACCGTCGCCGATGTCCGCGTTGTCTCCGCTGCCGTCCCCTCCCTTGGACTTGAAGTGGTTCACGATGGCCAGGAACGTTGTGTCAGACGTGTCATCCCGGGTGGGAGTCACCGCCTTGAACGCCTGCGACAACGGCTTGCGGGCGTTGGCGAAGGCCTCATACTCCAGGATGGCGGACTCCCCTACCGGCACCACCTGGTCCGCCTTGTAGATGAACGCGGTGCGGATGACGTCTTCGTTCTTGGGGACGGTCTCCGGCGAGCGCACGTAGTCCCACTTGCCGTCTTCCAACGAGTCGGCTGCGTTGAGTGCTTCCACCAAGTTCGCCAAGGAGGCGTCGCGGTCGTGTCCAAAGCGGGCTGAGTTCTCGATCTCCTCCAGTGACACCACGTTGGCGCCAAGGGCGTTGATGGCGGAGACGATCTTGGTCTGTTGCCTGTTCAGATCGGCTTCGCTCCAGGCGCCGCGGGCATCGCAGCCGCCGGAGACGGTCACGCCATTGCCCTCACGATCGGTGTAGGGCTTGCACCCTGCGATGTCTTCTCCGAGGTCGGTGAAGTAGTTGAGCACGTTGAACCCGGCCAGGCGGACGTCGCCTCCCACAGGCTGCGGCGCTGCCTCGCGAGTGTTGCCGATCTTGATGGGTTGCACGTTCTCCGCGTTGTCCGGAGTGAGCTGCTCCAACGGCTGGAACTTCTAGGCGTCGTTGCGGTAGTCGAGGACCACGGGCTTGGTGAATTCCACCGGTGCGCCGACCCGCACGGGCCGCTCAGTGGAGAGGTACGGCACCGGCAGATCAGGATTGTTGCGAATCGAGGCGCTGGCGCCGTCGTCCATGGTGACGACACCCTCGGCGCGGCGCTGTTTGGCGGCCTCGTAGGCGTCCGAGCCGACGACGCCGGCGGCCGTGGGGTTCTTCAGCGGCGTGGTGCCGGTGACCAGGTCGATGGAGCCGTACTGGTTGGTCTGGTAGACGTCGGTGACGGTGAAATCGCCGGTTGGCTGCACCAGCATGCCTTCGAGGGATTCACGACCGGCCTCGGTGGCCGGGTATTCGGTTTCCACCGGGACCACCTGGGTGTTCGCGCGAGATCCGGCGACACTCATGCCACCTTTGTTCACGGTGATCTGGGTGAGGCCGAAGTATTCGGAGACCTTGCCGACCACTTCGACACTCTGACCGGGCTCGACGTCACCGACGGTGGCCTCGGAGTAGACGAAGAGGCCGTGGGATGCCTTGCCAGGTTCGGCGTCCGGGGTCTGGATGTAGTAGCCCTTGTACCCGCCCCTTGGGTAGGCCGCGGTGACCACTCCGGTTGTCCTCACGGTATTCCCCTCCAGCGGCGAGGTGGCACCCTCGCCCTGGATATCGGCGATGGGGATGACCTCGGTCGGTGCCGATTTCTCCGGTTCGGGATCGGTCGGTTCGTCGGTGGAGTCGGTCTCGCCTGCCGCGTTGGTCGGCGTAATGTCTGTGGCGACCGTGAAATCTGCCGAGTTGTTCTCCGAGTCCTCCGCTTCCGCACGGGTGAGGGAGTTCGGGACGTTGTTGCCGCCTTGGGTGGTGGCGGCCTTGGTCTCGAAGGTGTTGGACGCCCCGTACCCAATGAGGTCGATGACCTGATCGTGCTGGACATCGCCGACCGGCAGAGTGAGTTTGGTTGTGGTGTCAGCGAGGTAGAGGGTGCCGTCCGCCCCGCCTGGGTTGACCGCACCGGCCAGGTCCAGGTCCGGGGTGGGGAGGCTGGCCCCTGTCTCCCCATTGCCGTTCATGGAGACGAGGAAGTACCCCTTGCCCGGGATGCTGCCGGACAGGTTCCCGACCCCGTTCGCCTCCTTGCTGCCGTCCTTGGACCGGTACTGCAGCGACCAGCCGTCCAGGGAGACGGCCGCATCGCTGGGGTTGTAGAGCTCCACAAACTTCTTGGAGAAGGGCGCGTTGGCGCTGCCTCCCTTCATGTATACCTCGTTGATGACCACACCGTCGGTGGTGTCGGCCAGGGCCGGCGCGGCAAACGGGGCGACCAGGAGCCCCGTGGCGAGGCCTGGGATCAGCGCCAGCCGGAGCCGGCGCGTGGTGGTTGATGTGCTCATGCGTGGTTGTCCTTGTGGGAGCTCGTGCTGAGGTATGAATAGCGGTACAGATGCACACGCGTCGGTGCGGATCGGCTGATCCGCACCGACGCGTGGTACTTCACACCGACACGTGGTCGGTGTGTCAGTGCTGGCGGCTGCGGCGCATGCCGAGCACGGTCAGGCCCGCGCCGAGCATCACGGCGATGATGCCGCCAAGGACCCAACCGGAGACGTTCGCACCGGTGTCGGCGAGATCGGAGTCGGTGCCCGACGCAGCGGTGCTGGGCGCAGCGGTACCGGACGCGGTCGCGTCCGTCGGCTCGTCGGACTCCGTGGACGTGTCCGAGGTGGCTTCCGTCGGGTCGCCGGACTCCGTGGACGTGTCAGGCTCGTCCTCGGTCGGTTCCTCAGGCTCGTCCTCGGTCGGTTCCTCGGGCGGGGCCGGGGCCGCCTTCACGGACAGCGGCAGGACAACGGTGGTGCCCGACGGATCGGCCACGAATTTCACGTCATAGTCGCCTGCGGCGTCCGGGGTGGTCAGGTTCAGGGTTGCGGCACCGTTCGCAACGTCCGCGGAACCGATCTCTTGACCGGCGGCACGAGTTTTCCCGCCGGTCTCCAAGGTCGCCACCACCTTGGTGTTGGCCGGGGATCCCTTGGAGGTCAGATCCAACTTGGACAGGTCCACCTTGACGGTGGAGCCAGCCTCGACGGCTGCTGTCGGCAGACCCGTCACGGCCACGGCCCGACGAGCGAAGTCCGGAGAGACCGGCGACCACGTCTCCGGGGAGACCGTCTTGTCCTTCTCCAGGTAATCGATCCAGGCGTCACGGTCCACGAGGCCCGTGTCCTTGGTGTTCTTGCCTTCGGCGAAGACACGGAAGTTGTCTCCACCCTGCAGCAGGAAGGAGAACGACCCGATGGTGTAGTCCTTCTTCAGATCAAGCGGCTCACCGTTGACCCTCACGGACGTGACATGCTCGCCCTGTTTGGCACTCGCGTCGTAGGTGTAGGACACGTTCTTGGACAGTCCCAGCTGCAGGTACGGGCGGGAAGGAACCTTGCCGTCCTCATCCAACTGCCACTGCTGTTCCAGTGCTTCCTTGAACTGGGCACCGGTCAGGGTCGTAGTCCAGAGATTATTGACGAATGGCAGCACGGCGTTGGCCTGCGCGTAGGTGACGTCACCCTTGGCCAGGTCGGCACGCAGGCCTCCAGGGTTCACGACACCGATGTCGGCGCCGCCGCGCTCCTCGGAGGAGAGGGTATCCAAGAGGGAGTCGGCCACCAGGTTGCCCAGGGTGGACTCATTAGCGCGGTCGTCGCGCTTGCCATCGGCAAAGGCGGTGGTGATGTCTGCTTCTGCCTCGCCGACCTTGACGCTGCCCTTCACCTCGGCTTCCTCGAGGGCCGCCGCCACGATGGAGTTCACTTCCTCCACGCGGAGGTACTTCGCGATCAGCTTCTGATCGATTTCAGCGGACGCTTCCTGGTCCACATTGCCCTGGTCATCCGTGGGCGTGGCGATCCGGGGCACGTTCTCCACGGTGGTGGCCTTGGCTTCACCGGTGTCTTCGTTGTAGTCCATGACCACGTGGCCCAGGTTCTCGCCATAGGATCCGGTCTGCACCACGGGACGAGTCTTGCCAGCCTCACCCGGGACGTCTGCTTCCCAGGCGTACTCCTTGTGGGTGTGGCCCGTGAAGATCACGTCAACGTCCGCGCTGGTTTCGTTCACGATCTTCGCGAAGGCCCCAGCATGAGCCAATTCGGCCTCCAGAGTGGAACCGTCCGGGGTGCCGGCGGAGGCGCCCTCGTGGTACTCGGCCACGATCACGTCGGCCTCACCGTTGTTCGGGTCCCCGTCCTTGAGGTCCTTGACGACCTCGTTCACGGCGTCCACGGGGTCGCCGAACTGCAGCCCGGCGATACCGCCGGGTGACACGAGCGAGGGCGTCTCCTGCGTCAGCCCGGCCACGACGGCCACCTGCACTCCGTCGACGTCCAGGATTTTGAAGGGTTCGTGGACGCGTTTCCCATCCTTGGTGACGTTGGCCGCCAGGTACGGGAAGTCGGCGGACTGGGCCACCCGGTCGGTGAGATCGTCCACGCCCTTGTCGTACTCATGGTTACCCGTGGCAGAAGCCTTCAGGCCCATGGCGTTGAGCACCTCCAGGGTGGGCTCGTCAGCCTGGCTGGAGGAGGCGAAGAGTGAGGCCCCGATGTTGTCTCCTGCGGAGATGAAGGCCGTGGAATCGGGGTACTTCTCGGTGAGCTGCTCCACCGTTCCGGCGAACTTCACGGTGTGCTCATCGATGCGACCGTGGAAGTCGTTGATGTTGATGAAGTTGAGCTGCGTGATGGTGGCGTCATCGGCAGAGGCGGGCAGTGCCGCGAACGGTGCGGCGATCAGGCCCGCACCCAGGGTCACGGCAAGCGCTGACCGATACCGGTGCTGGTGTGGTGCACCCATGTGCTGTTTTTCCTTACCTCAGGGTTCGAGTGGTCCCGGCTCAGCGGCCCGGACAATGCCGTCTTCACGTGTGACGTGGAAGACAACATCGTTACTGCAACTGAGTGATGCTTCCAGCGGGTGAACACCAAGCGATCAACAGACCAAAACCTGAAAAGGTCATTTCATATCTTCGGCGTCGGCACAGTTCAGGTCAGTACAGCGCAGCGCAGCGGGCACAGCAGGGCCCGGTCATTCCCCCACAGGTAGGTAGGCCACCACATGCAGATCAGGCGTGTCCTGCGGCATCAGATTGACCTGTTCGAACACCCGCTCCCCCTCGGGGTGGATGAACTCACGCCGCCGCGAGGCGAAGCGCTGGATGGCCTGCTCGTCCCACGCCGTCACGAACTCCGGGCTGACCGAACGCAGGTGTTCCAGGAGCCGCACATGCTCCGGCCCTGTGACTCGGGACCCGGTCTCGGCCCGGTACTCGGCCAGGAATTGCCGAGAAGTGAGTTCCCAGTCCGGGAGCATCGCCCGCACGTACTCGTCGGTGAAGACGAAGAGCAGCAAGTTCCGCTCGGCGGGATCCGCGGTAGCCACCTCAGGAAAGAGGCCCTCATAGGAGTGATTCCACGCGGCGATGTCCCAGTGCGGCGTCAGCGCGAAGGCGGGGGCGGGATCCAGCGCGTCAAGCAGGTGCTGAACGTGGTCGGGGACGGGTCCCGGTGCCACCGGGACCTGCCTGGCCGACGGCGTGAACCCGGCCAGTCCCAGCACGTAGTCGTGCTCGGCGACGGTGAGATGCAGGTTCAGGGCCACCGCATCGATCACCTGCCTGGACGGGTTGATGTCGCGCCCCTGCTCAAGCCAGGTGTACCAGGTGACGGAGACGCCGGAGAGGAAGGCAATTTCCTCTCGCCGCAGCCCTTTGCTTCGTCCACGCCCGACGGGCGGTAGGTCGTAGTCGCCCCGCTCGGCCTCGGTGCGCTTCCGGCGCAGAAAATCGCCGAGTTCCTTTCGGGGCCCGGAGGGCCCACCCTTCCCGCTGGTCGCATCGCTGGCGGTATTCCGGGCATCTGGCATGGCTTCAACCTAACATCGCGGAACCTGGGGAACGCCCGGCCGCAACACTGCCCTGCAGCGGCTACACGAACTGCGTCGCACGGGCAACCCTGTGCCAGGCTGAGTGGTCGAGACGGACCGCGCCGAACTGGGCCGCTCACTCGCACCATCGCAATTCCCCGAGAGGACCCTCCTCGTGCTGCGCCAGCGCATTCGCACCTTCACGGACCTATTGAGTCTGTCCCGCCCGTCCCTCCCCACGGAACGTTCGCGGGTGATCCGGGCGCAGAGCGTTGAGGACCTCCGGGCCCTGGCTCAGCGGCGCACCCCGGGCTTCGCCTTCGACTATGTGGACGGCGGCGCCCTGTCTGAAGCAGCCGCCCAGGGAAACCTGGAGGCCTTCTCCCGCCGCAGGCTGATCCCCTCGGTCACCGGTTCGGTCGCCGACGCCACGCTGGGGACCACACTGCTGGGAAGCACCCATGCCCTGCCGGTCGGATTCGCTCCGGTGGGTTTGACCTCGCTCATGCGCACCGCCGCAGAGTCCGCCGGTGCCGCGGCAGCTGAAGCCGCAGGGGTGCCATTCGCGCTCTCCACCATGGGCACCACCAGCATCGAGGACGTGGCCGCGGCCGCACCCACCGGCAGCAAGTGGTTCCAGCTCTACTTGAGCCGAGAGCGGTCCACGTCGCTCAACCTCATCGAGCGCGCGGCCGCCGCGGGTTTCGAAACACTCGTCCTCACCGTGGACACCCACGTCCCAGGTTTCCGCCTGCGCGACGAACGCAACAAGCTGTCCATGCCGCCGCGCCTGACCGCCAAGACCGCGCTGCAATCGGCCCGTCACCCGTCCTGGTTGAAGGACCTGCTCATGCATGACGCACCGGCCATGAAGAACTTTGGCCCCCAGGACGGAGCCATCGCCAAGGTGGTCGGCAGCCTCTTCGACCCGGGCCTATGCCTGGACGATCTCGACTGGCTGCGCACGGTGTGGGACGGCCCCATCCTGGTCAAGGGCGTGCTGTCCGCAACGGATGCAGCCCGGTTCATGGAGCACGGCGCCGACGGCATCTGGGTCTCCAACCACGGCGGACGTCAGTTGGACCGTGCGGTCGCCCCCATCGACGTTGTAGCCGGCATCCGCGAAGCCGTGGGGCCCAGCACCCCCGTGATCCTTGATTCCGGTATCCGCTCCGGCGTCGACGTGGTCACCGCCCTGGCCCAGGGCGCGGATTTCGTTTTGTTGGGCCGCGCCTACATGTACGGGCTGATGGCCGGAGGGCAGCTCGGCGCTCAACGCGTCCTGGAGCTCATAGGACGCGAAACCCTCAACGCCATGCAGCTGCTCGGCGCCACCTCGGTGGCCGACCTCCGCGCCCGCGGAGCCGACCTCATCGCAGAGGTCACGGCACCCGCCACCACCCGTAACTGACTCACACCGCCCGGCCACGTTGGCGCGGAAGTCCGCGCGCACGGCGCCCGAGCGGGCACCCACGAACGGGCGGGCGCCGGCCACCCGCCGTCGGGCACTGAATACACCGCGCATTCGAAGACGAATCTGGAGAAGCCATGTCTCACCACCCAGGCACCACCATGCCGAAACAAGCACGCAGAGCCGTCTGGGCAGGGTTCTTCGGCACCCTCATCGAGTGGTACGACTACGCCCTCTACGGTGCGGCGGCCGGGCTCATCATCGGCCCGCTGTTCTTCCCGGACATCATCCCGGCCTCAGCCTCACTGCTCGCCTTCGCGACGTTCGCAGTTGGGTTCGTGGTGCGGCCCATCGGCGGTCTGGTGATCTCCCATTTGGGCGACAGGTTTGGGCGTAAACCGGCCATGATCCTCACCGTGGTGTTGATGGGTATCGCCACGGTCGGGATCGGTGTGCTGCCCACCGCAGCGACGATCGGGATCGCCGCGCCGCTGCTGCTGGTGCTGTTCCGATTCATCCAGGGCTTCGGCGCAGGTGCGGAACTGGCCGGCGCCCTCACCCTCGTCTCCGAGTACGCGGCCCCCAAGCGCCGCGGCTTCTATGTTGGGCTGGTGACCTGTGGCGCCCCGGGTGGCGCGTTCCTGGCCACACTGGCGTTCACGTTCGTGACCATGCTGCCCGGCGACGTCCTGCTGACCTGGGCCTGGCGCATCCCCTTCCTGGTTTCCGCGCTGCTGTTCGTCCTGGCTTTGTGGATCCGCAAACACCTCGAGGAGACGCCCGAATACCGCGAAGTGGTGGCGGCCTCGAACGCGAGCAACGACAAGCGCAAGGTGCCGCTCGGGGAGCTCTTCCGCTACAGCCCCCGGGAACTGGTCGCGGGCTTCTTCAGTGTCACCGGGCACAACGTCACCAATTACATCCTGAGCACCTTCGCCCTGAGCTACCTCACCGTGACCGTGGAGATGCCGCGGCTGCAGGCCCTGGTCTCCGTGCTGATCGCCGCCGGGCTGGGAGCTATGGCTCCGGCGCTGGGCGGCCTGGTGGTGGACCGCTTTGGGTCCAAGCCGGTCCTGATCTTCGGTTGCTGTGTCGGCATCGTGTGGACCTACCCGCTGTTCCTCTTCCTGCAGTCGGGCGATCCCGTGTTGGCCACCATCGGCATGTCCGTGCTGGCCGTCTTCGGCGTCGGCGCCACGGCCTCGTCCACGGGATCCTTCCTGACCGACCTCTTCCCCACCCGGTACCGCTTCACCGGGGTCGCGACGGCCCGCGAATTGAACGGTGCCATCGTCGCTGGGCCAACGCCGCTGATCGCCACCGCGTTGATCGCCGTCGCTGACGGTGGGATCGGGCTGGTGGTGGCCTTTGTGCTGGTGGCCTGCGCGCTGTCCTTCGCGGCCGTGTGGATGGGGCCGCGTCACGTCGAAGACACGCACTCCGGCGCTGCTGCCGCTGGGACTGTTCCTGTCGATGAGGCACGGGACTGACGCCTAGCACTCTCACTACTAGTAGCAGCGCCGTCCGCGTGCTGGCTTGGTTGCAGCCACTACTAGTACCAGAATGATGCACATGCCGATGCTTCGATCCCGCACAGTCACCCATGGCCGCAACATGGCAGGCGCCCGCGCACTCATGCGCGCTTCCGGCGTCGCCAATTCCGACATCGGGAAGCCGATCGTCGCGGTGGCGAACTCCTTCACGGAGTTCGTCCCCGGCCACACCCACCTGGCCCCCGTTGGCCGCATCGTCTCCGACGCCATCCTCGCCGCAGGGGCGGTACCGCGTGAGTTCAACACGATCGCCGTGGACGACGGCATCGCGATGGGCCACTCCGGCATGCTCTACTCCCTGCCCTCCCGCGACCTGATCGCGGACTCGGTGGAGTACATGGTCAACGCCCACTGCGCCGACGCCCTGGTCTGCATCTCCAACTGCGACAAGATCACCCCCGGCATGCTGCTGGCCGCATTGCGCCTGAACATCCCCACGGTCTTCGTCTCCGGAGGCCCCATGGAGGCAGGCCGCGCCACGTTGACTGACGGCTCCATCAAGACCCTGGACCTGGTGGACGCGATCTCCCAGTCCGCCGACGATAACGTGTCCGACGAGGACATCAACCGCATCGAGAACGCCGCCTGCCCCACGTGCGGCTCCTGCTCCGGCATGTTCACCGCCAACTCGATGAACTGTCTCACCGAGGCTATCGGCCTGGCCCTCCCCGGTAACGGGTCCACCCTCGCTACGCACACCAAGCGCAAGGCGCTGTACGAGAATGCCGGCTCCACGATCGTGGACCTCGCCAAGCGTTACTACGAGGACGACGACGATTCCGTTCTCCCCCGCAACATCGCCACCGAACAGGCCTTCGACAACGCGATGGCACTGGATATCGCCATGGGCGGCTCCACCAACACGATCCTGCACCTGCTCGCCGCAGCGCAGGAGGGCGGGGTCAACTACGGTCTCGCGGACATGGATGCCAAGTCCCGCAAGGTGCCATGCCTGGCCAAGGTGGCACCCAATGTGGCCTACGGCAAGACCTACTACATGGAGGACGTGCACCGGGCCGGCGGGATCCCCGCGCTGCTCGGCGAACTGAACCGAGGCGGATTGCTGCACAAGGATGTTCACTCGGTGCACTCCCCCAGCCTGCAGGCCTTCCTGGACGACTGGGACATCCGCGGAGGTAAGGCCACCCAGGAGGCTCAGGACCTGTGGCACGCCGCCCCCGGTGGCAAGCGTTCCTCCACGGCCTTCTCGCAGTCCAACGAATGGACGGAGCTGGACACCGATGCGGCGCAGGGCTGCATCCATGATGTGGAGCACGCGTACTCCAAGGACGGCGGCCTGGGCGTGCTGCGCGGCAACATCGCCGTAGACGGCGCCGTGGTGAAGACCGCTGGCGTGGACGAGTCCATCTGGACGTTCCAGGGGCCCGCCGTGGTGTGTGAGTCCCAGGACGAGGCCGTGGAGAAGATCCTGAACAAGACCGTGAAGGAGGGCGACGTAGTGGTGATCCGCTACGAAGGCCCCAAGGGCGGTCCCGGCATGCAGGAGATGCTCTACCCCACGTCCTTCCTGAAGGGCCGCGGTCTGGGCAAGAAGTGCGCTTTGATCACCGATGGCCGCTTCTCCGGCGGCACCTCCGGCCTCTCGATTGGGCACATGTCCCCCGAGGCGGCCAGCGGCGGAGCCATCGCGCTGATCGAGGACGGCGACCAGATCCGCATCGACATCCCCAGCCGTTCCTTGGACCTGCTGGTCTCCGATGAGGAGCTCGCTGAGCGCCGCGCCAAGCTGGAAGCCACCACCGGATACCGCCCGGCGACGCGCGTGCGCCACGTCTCCGCCGCCCTGCGCGCCTACGCCGCCATGGCCACCAGCGCGGACAAGGGTGCAGTGCGTGACGTCGACTCGATCGCCGGTCCCGTGTCCGTTCCGCAGAGTATCTGAGCGTTCAAACGACCCTCTCATGCCCGACGGCGGGAGGTGCGTGGCAGCGCCACGCACCTCCCGCCGTCGGGCCTTGGTCTTGATTGCGAACTGTGTGTGAAAGATTTCGCAACAGCGTCGTATCGCATCCCATCCCGCGTAGGGTAGATGGCATGGATTCGCAGACTCAGACCCCGGACGCTGCTCTCAAGGAGCTCCTTCACCGGGCCTTCGATGAGCAGATCCCCAACTACGGCGGCTACAACCTCGTCTACGCCTCGGGCGGGGCTGGCGCGGGCGGTAGCTACGTGATCGGCTTCCGGGCGCAACCGCTGGAACTCGTCGTGGCACCGGTGGATCCACGCACCCACGAAGCCCTTGAACCGGCCACGAGCGTGGATCTCACCAACCTGTCCCATCTGGCCCAGTTGCGAGACGCCGGCTACGAAGTGGCCCTCTCCACCGGGCGCGTGTTCCGCGTGGACGTGGCCCCGGTACCGGTGCTCCACCTCGACGACGCGGAGGGTCGCCACACCGTCGAGCTGGAACAGATCGACGACTGCGCGGAATTCCACGACTTCATGGAAGCTTTTATGGACACCCTGGATTCCATCGATGCTGCGGGGCAGGACGCCGACGCCTGAGCGTGGGCGACCGGGCATGGGCACGGCCCAACACTCGGATACAACCGGGGGTGAGGCCCACCACACCGGACTCACTTCCCCGGGATGGCGCGGATTCTGAGGGGTCCACCCGATTTGCTTGATCCACACGGTCCGAGTAAAGTTAATCCAGTCGTGCGAGGCCGGGACGGTTCTGAAAAGAGAGTCCTGGAGAACGGCGACGGTACGCGCCTCTAGCTCAATTGGCAGAGCAATTGACTCTTAATCAATGGGTTCCGGGTTCAAGTCCCGGGGGGCGCACCAAATATGCAGAAGGCCCGGAATCGGTTTGGTTCCGGGCCTTCTCGCATGCCCGGGGTCTGATGCAGGTGCCGTCCTGCGGCGGATACTTGCCTCTAGAACTGTACCGGCGCGACGGTATAGTTTATGGACATAACCAACGAGACGTCGACACCGACGGCCCAGACCCGGACCCTGACCCCTGCCAGACGCTGGGGCTCCCTGGCCGTGCTCGTGGGGGCGGTTCTGCTGCTGGCCATCGACTCGACGGTCCTGTACCTGGCGGTGCCTGCCCTGACGGCGGACCTCTCCCCCAGTTCCACCCAGGTCTTATGGATCGGGGACATCTATTCCCTGGCCCTGGCCGGACTGCTCGTCACCATGGGAAATCTGGCGGACCGGATCGGGCGCAAGAAGCTCCTGATGATCGGAGCCACGGCTTTCGGCCTGTCCTCTGCCTTGGCCGCTTTCGCGCCGAATCCCGAGGTACTGATCGCGGCCCGCCTCCTCCTCGGGGTGGCCGGCGCCACCATCATGCCGTCCACACTGTCCCTGATCCGCAACATCTTCACCGACCAGGTCCAGCGCACTCGGGCCATCGCCATCTGGTCCGCAGCCGCAGCCAGCGGCATCGCGCTGGGGCCGCTGGTGGGCGGTGCCCTGCTGGAAAGATTCTGGTGGGGTTCGGTCTTCCTGATCAACCTGCCGGTCATGGCCTTGGTCCTGGGGTTCGGCGCATGGCTGCTCCCTGAGTCGCGCAACCCGAAGCCTGGCCGCTTCGACCTGCTCTCCAGCGCATTGGCCCTGCTGACCGTGGTGCCGTTCGTCTATACGATCAAGCAGATCACCGGTGGCAAATCTGACTGGCTAACCGTCGTCGCTGTCATCGTCGCCGTCGCCGCAGGGCTGATCTTCACCAGGCGCCAGCGTCGCGTGGATTCACCGATGATCGACGTTGACCTGTTCCGCTCCCCGGCCTTTAGCGGCGCGATTCTGGTGAACTTCATCTCCGTCTTCGCCTTGAGCGGGGTGCTCTTCTTCTTCTCCCAGTACCTGCAGTTGGCCCGAGGGCTCAGCCCGTTGGAAGCAGGGCTGGCCCAGCTTCCTGCAGCCTTGGCGGCCATGGCCGCGGCAACCGTGGTGGGCTATCTCCTCACCCGGTTGGGCCGGGGACGGGCCATAGCCCTCGCCATGTTCACCGGCGCCGTCGGGCTGCTCCTGGTCGCCACACTCGAAAGCAACGAACAGCTGCTGTGGGTGCTCCTGGCCTTCATTCCGTTGGGTCTGGGCATCGGTGTCGCTGAGACGCTCTCCGTGGACGCCGTGGTGTCCGCGGTGCAACCTGCCAAGGCCGGCGCGGCATCTTCGGTGTCGGAGACCGCCTATGAGTTAGGCGTGGCCCTCGGTATCGCAGTGCTCGGTTCCCTGATGACGGTCTTCTACCGGACCGGGCTGGATCGCCCCGCCGGGCTGAGCGATGCCGAGGCCGAGGGTGTCCAAGAGTCACTGGCCACAGCACATGGGATCCTTGACGACGGCTCGTCCGCCCTGGAAGCTGCACAGCACGCTTTCGTTTCCGCGATGCAATCAACCACACTGATTGCGGCAGCGGTGATGGTGGTTGCCGCTGTCGTAGCCTTCGTTCTCATCCCGTCCAAGCGGGACGTAGCCACCACCGACCGCTGAGAGAAAACCCCGGGAAGGGAGCCCCAGATGTCACGTACTGCCGGACGCAACGCGGAAGACACCAGACGACTGATCCTCGACGCTGCCGCCGTCGTTGTAGGTGAGCGAGGTACCGCCGTACCTGTGACGGAGGTCGCCGCCGCTGCTGGTGTTTCCAAGGGCGGCCTGCTCTACCACTTTCCGAACAAGGAGGCGCTGTTGCAGGGGTTGGCCGGGGACCTGATTGACCAGTTCAACGCCAACATCGACCGCCTGGCCCAGGAGGAGCCCGAAGGCACCCCCGGCAGACTCACCCGCGCCTACATCAAGGTGAACTTCTCCGAGACGGAGGACGTGGCCAGATTGCAGGACAGCATCGCACTGGCCGCCCAGCTGATGTTTGAGCCGGGGGTGGAGAAGATCGCGCAACAGGACGCTGCCCAATGGCGTTCCAGGCTGCTGGAGGACGGCCTGGACCCCGCCGTGATCAGGCTCGTCGTCGCGGCGGCGGACGGCGCCACCAGCGCTCCGCTCTGGGGTGCGGTACTCAACGAAACTGACCTTGCAGCCCTCCGCGACGAGCTCATCGCACTCACCCGCAAAGCCTGATCCGGCTAGTCGGCCGTCCAGACGTCCAGCCGACATAACACTCGGCAGAACCTCTACCGCGAAGAGACCTCACCGAAGACGCGGGCCACCGGTGCCACGAAGGCCGGACGCGCTAAGAACCATCCGGCGGCCATGACCACCAGCGCCACTACGAACGTGACGAAACCGGCCCAGCCTCCCGCATCGGTGGCCGCGAAGACGTGGTTCAAGTTGCGCTTCATGCCGGTCGAGAGCACCAGCCCCACATGCACCACCACGAATCCCACGAAGTAGATCATGACGGGGAAATGCACGCGTCTGGCCAGCTGCATCGGCAGAATCCGGTCCAGGACGCGCGGCCACACTGTAGACATCCTCCACCCGGATACAGCGGCCAGTGGCGCTGCGATGAAGACGGTGGTGAAGTACGTGATCTGCTGCAGACCGTTGTAGGCCACCCATCCGTTCTCCGTTGGCCAGTCCAGGCTCAGGTATTGCAACCCCGCTGACAGCGCGTTCGGAATCACGTCCCAGTCGGTGGGGACCAGCCTCTGCCAGTGCCCGGTGGTGAAGATCAGCACCAGGAACACCACCCCGTTCACGAGCCACAGCAGGTCGATGGCCTGGTGCAGCCACACGGTCAGGCTGACCTTTCGCCCGGTTTTACGGGAGGTCCAGGTGGCAGGCGGCCGGGTTTCGCGCCGGATCCTGAGTCCGGTGGCGATGATCAGCAGCATGAAGAAAGCATTGAGGAAGTGCTGCCAGCCCAACCATCCGGGTAGCCCCACCGGAGTTTCGGTGGGTTGCGGAGCCGCACCTGGATAGCGGTGCACAAAGTCCTCGACTGGTTGCAGCGTCATCAGCAGGCTGGCCGCGGCAACGGCTATGGCCACCACAATCACGGCCGCGACGGTCCATCCCGCCAGTGTGGAAGCTGCCGAACGCGGTGCCCGCGCCGAACGTTCAGGTCCGCGCGGCGGGGCCGACTCAACCGGCTCAACCCGCTCGGCTTCAGCGGTGACCCGCTCCGGCGGGGCGGTCGCGGTCTGGATGCCCGACGGCGCTGCCCCCTCGTCGGGCTCGGTCGCCTCGTTGGGTCCGGTCGCTGCCTCGGCAGCCCGGCTGTCCTCGACTTCCTCGACCTCAGCCTCGACGTCACCCAGTGTGGCGATCGCCACCTTCTTGGCGGCCATAATGTCTTTCAGCCCGGGGTTCCGGGGTTCCGGCAGCTCACCGTCAAAGATCAGTGCCGTTGCCTCTCCAGAGGCCGCGGCGGCCGCGGAAGCCGACACCAGATCGTTGGGCACAACCGTGCCGGCCACGGCGTAGCCGGCCGGGACGTCGTCTGCCGAACAGACCACCACCACGTCGTCGCCCAAAAGTTCCCGCTGCACCGACGTCGAGGGCGGCACTAGAGCCGCCTCAGCGGCACCCAGGGCCAGGCACTTACGCAGGACGGCCTCGTCTGGCCCCACGGCCCGGGTCGGGCCCGCGGAAGCGAACGCATCGACGAGGCGAGGCAGAAGATCGGCAGGGCCCAGCAGCGTGAATCGGGTAGAAGTGGTCATCGGGCCAAGCCTATCCGTCGCCACCAGGAGGCCGGGGTATGCGGGTAACAAGGTGAGCAGAACCACCCTCGGCCGATTTCGTGATCTCCACGCACTGGGTGTAGGCTTATTTCGTTCTTGAAACGCCTTTGGGTGTGACTGAGAACGGTATGCGCCTCTAGCTCAATTGGCAGAGCAATTGACTCTTAATCAATGGGTTCCGGGTTCAAGTCCCGGGGGGCGCACGAAATACGCACAAGGGCCGGTCCAGATGGACCGGCCCTTGTGCGTCTGCAGCACGTCCCGCGGTGCAGCTTCACGTCCTGCGGTGGAAATCGGCCCATCCGCACCGACGCGTGTGCATCGCCACCGCATTCTGTGCGCTCAGGCCTCGTCCGCCGCGATCACACGAAGATACGAACTCCGGGAGCGTTCCTTCTCCCCCAACCGACCATGTGGATCCACCACCAACACCCGATGCCCGTCCGCATCCAGGCGTTGCAAGGCCTCCGTCAGCATGCGTGCGCCCACCGCGTAGATGGTGGATACCCCGGACAGATCCACCACCACGTCGCCCCGACCGGGCGCGATCCCGGACAAATGACGCATCGCCAACTCGGTCGAAGAGAAATCCAGGGCACCCTGCAAGGCGACCCGGGTTCGCCCCAGGCGCGACACCGACCGCCTCCCGATGACGTCCAACGATGGCGGCGGCGTCATCATGAGGTGCAGATTCCACGCGGAGCTGAGTTCCTCGAAGGCTTCCACCCCGCGGACGGAGTTGCCGAACTCGTCCAAGCGAGGCGAAAACGTCCCCAAGCCCAATTCGCCGGGCAAGGCACCCAATAATCCGCCAGCGACCCCGGACTTGGCGGGGATCCCCACCGCGGAGAGCCAGTCCCCTGCAGCGTCATACATTCCGCAGGTCGCCATGACGGAGAGCACCTGCCTGGTCACCGCGGTGGACACCACCCGCCGCCCCGTCACCGGGTTCACGCCACCGGAAGCCAGCGTCATGCCCATCACCGCAAGGTCCCTGGCGGACACGGTCACCGAACACTGCCTGGTGTAGCCCCGCACCGCCTCCACGGGGTCGGTGGAGATGATGCCATTGGCGCGCACCAGGTTGGCCAGCGCCCGGTTCCGCCAGGCCTCCGACATCTCGGACTCGAGCACCCCTTCATCGACTTTCAACTCGCGCCCGGCAAACGCGGAGAGGCCCTGCAGCACCACGGCACAGCGCTCCGCCTCACTACTTCCCGGCTCCCCCACCAAGGTGTGAGTGGTGATGGCCCCGATATTGATCATGGGATTCTCGGGGCGGCCAGTGTTCTCCTCCAGGGAGATTTCGTTGAAGGCGTCGCCGGACGGTTCCATCCCGACCTTGGCCGTGACCGCAGCCATGCCATGCTGTTCCAGCGCCAAGGCGTAGGCGAAGGGCTTGGAGATCGATTGAATGGAGAACTCCTGCGCATCGTCTCCAGTCCCATAGAGCAACCCGTCTGGCATACAAACCGCTACCCCGAGCGGCTCCGGGTCCGCAGCGGCAAGTTCGGGGATGTAATCGGCTACCGCCCCTGAGGTGTTGGGTCGCACGCCGTCGAGGATGCGTTCGAGGTCGGCCTGGATGGGTGAGGTCACGTCGGGTGGCTCCTGCGAAGACGGGGTCGTTAGGATCATTGACGATACCGAAAAGTCCGACCCTGAAAGAGGTTCACATGTCCGATCGCCTTCCCGTGGGCTCCCCGGCCCCAGACTTCTCCCTGACCGCGGCAGACGGCAGCACCGTCTCCTTGGCGCAGTTGAGCGAGCAGGGCAAGGTCATCGTCTACTTCTACCCGGCCGCCTCGACCCCGGGTTGCACCAAGGAGGCCTGCGACTTCCGCGACAACCTGGCCTCATTGGGCGGCGAGGGCTACAAGGTCGTGGGCATCTCCCCCGACCAGCCGGCCAAACTCGCCAAGTTCGTGGAGAAGGAAGGGCTCACGTTCCCGCTACTCTCCGATGAGGACCACGCGGTCGCCGAGGCCTACGGCGCCTGGGGCGAGAAGAAGAACTACGGCAAGGTCTATGAGGGCCTGATCCGCTCCACGTTCGTGGTGGGACAGGACGGGAACCTGGAGTTGGCGCAGTACAACGTGCGTGCCACCGGGCACGTCGCCAAGTTGCGTCGGGACCTCGGCCTGGACTGATCCGCTTCGGCCGGATCTACTTCGGCATGGTCTACTTCGGCCAGTGCCCGACGGCGCGTGCCCGGCTAACGCCGCCCGTGCGCCGCGGTTCGGGCACGGGTCTGGGGCCGGTTAGACTAGTTGCCGGTGTGTCACGCTGATGCGAGGCACACGAGCGCGAGTGGCGGAATTGGTAGACGCGCTGGATTTAGGTTCCAGTGTCTTATGACGTAGGGGTTCAAGTCCCCTCTCGCGCACCGACAGAGGGCGATGGCTCGCCCTTACACTTGAGGTCATGAAGCTGCCTCGCGTGTCCTTCATCGGTATGGGGATCGAATTCGTCGGGATCTGCCTGGTGGTGTGGCACCTGATGGACGCCAACGTGCCAGTCCTCATCCTCGGGATCCTGCTCATGGTCATCGGCGTGACCCTGCTGCTGCTCGGCATCGCCGCGCTGGTGCGCAAGACGAAGGCAGCGGCGACCAGCTACCAGCCGCCCACCACCTTGGGTCACGACGGCCCCGCCCCACCCTCCGTGTAAGGCTCCAGCAACAACTGCGTGTGCTGGGATTCCAGGGCCTCCACGAAGACGAGCGTGCACGCGAGCACCTTGGCCACCCACACCTCTCTGACCGGCAACTCCTGCCGATATCCAAACGGATAGTCCTTGGGCGTGTAGCCGTGACCGCGGTTGACGCCGTTGGAGGCATGCACGTGGTTCATGTACACGATCCCGGTCTTCAGATCTTTCACCACGGGACGTGAGTAAGGCTCATACCAACTCACTTTATGGCGTTGGCGTTCAGGTCGCGTGTCCTCGAACCAGGTCAACTCCACCCGATGTCCCACAGGAATGGCTGCGGGGTAATTCAGAACCACCTTTGTCATGCCCTAACCCTAAGGGCAGGCCGAGCGGTCCTTATGATCCGCATCACGTTGACCCCACCCGCGCGGTCACGTACAAGTCGGCCCGCCGCACACGCGGTACCCTGAGGGGGTGAAGCCTGGAGGCCCCGTCCGCATGACGCGCGCCTTAAGGAGACAAACACGTCCCAACCCAATGGAGTGACTGTGTCGCAAGCACCTGCCCTCTCACTGGATGTCGCCCTGGTAGGCGGCGGCATCATGAGCGCCACCCTCGGAACCTTCCTGCAGCAGGTGGAACCGACCTGGAGTGTCGGCCTCTTCGAGAACCTGGATCGGGCGGGCCTCGAGTCCTCCGACCCCTGGAACAACGCCGGTACGGGTCACTCCGCACTGTGCGAACTGAACTACGCACCCGCCGCGGCCGACGGCTCCGTTGACCCCAAGAAGTCCCTGGGCATCAACGAACAGTTCCAGCTCTCCCGTCAGTTCTTCTCCTGGGCCGTGACCAACGACCTGGTCAAGGATCCGCAGAGCTTCATTCACCCGCTGCCGCACATGAGCTTCGTCATCGGCGAGGATCACCAGCGTTACCTGAAGACTCGTTACGAGTCACTCTCCGCTAACCCGCTCTTCGCCTCCATGGAGTACACCGAGGACCGCGACCAGATCGGTGAGTGGACCCCGCTGGTGGGCGAGGGCCGCACACAGAAGACCCTGGCAGCCTCCCGCGTGAAGGACGGCACGGACGTGGACTTCGGTTCGCTGACCCGCCAGCTCGTTGACGGTCTGGGTGCCAAGGGTGCGGACATTCGTTTCCGTCACCGCGTGACCAACCTGACCAAGACCGCCAACGGCTGGCAGCTGCAGGTGAAGAACCAGGGCACCGGTGAGACCTTCACCGTTGACGCCAAGTTCGTCTTCGTGGGTGCAGGCGGCGGCGCGCTGCCGCTGCTGCAGAAGTCCGGGATCGACGAGATCCAGGGCTACGGCGGCTTCCCTGTGTCCGGCGAGTTCCTTCGTTGCACCAATGAGGAGGTCATCTCCCGTCACGAGGCCAAGGTCTACGGCCAGGCCTCCGTTGGCGCCCCGCCGATGTCCGTCCCCCACCTGGATACCCGTTACGTTGGCGGCAAGAAGTCGCTCATGTTCGGCCCCTACGGCGGCTTCTCCCCTAAGTTCCTGAAGACCGGCAAACTCTGGGATCTGCCGACCTCCGTTCGCACCAAGAACCTGGTGCCGATGTTGGCCGTGGCCAAGGACAACCTTGACCTGGTCAAGTACCTGGTCACCGAGCTGATGAAGACCCGCAACCAGCAGATGAACGCGATGCGTGACTACTACCCTGCTGCCAACGCGGAGGACTGGGAACTGATCACGGCTGGCCAGCGCGTCCAGGTCATCAAGAAGGACCCCAAGAAGAAGGGTGTCCTGCAGTTCGGCACCGAGGTCATCGCCGCGAGCGACGGCTCCATCGCCGGTCTGCTGGGCGCCTCGCCGGGTGCCTCCACGGCCACCCCGATCATGCTCGGCCTGCTCAAGCGCTGCTTCCCGGCCAAGTACGACGGCTGGGAGGACACCTTAAAGTCCATGGTTCCGACCCTGGGCCACACGCTCAACGACGAGCCTGATCTCTACAGCGAGACCAAGGCCGTGACTGACAAGGTCCTGAAACTGGCCTGATTCGGCTCAGAAACTCACAAGGCCCGACGGCAGGTACCCACCTGCCGTCGGGCCTTGGCCTTTTCCGGCGCGCGAGCGCGCCGCCCACGGCCGTCGACGAACATCGCGGCCGCCACCTGGCAGACTGGGAACTAACGCCGACCACATCTGTCTGAGGAGTCTCCCTCGTGTCGCTGCTGTCCCGCTTCGCTCTGCGCAATCGCGCCCTGATCGTGCTGCTCTGCCTCTTTCTGGTGGTGTTCGGCAGCCTCGGGATGACCAAACTAAAGCAGGAACTCATCCCTTCCGTCGAGTTCCCGCAGATCACGGTCACCGCCTCCAACCAGGGTGCAACACCGGAGGTGATGGACAAACAGGTGGGCCAACCGCTTGAGTCCTCGCTGCAAGCGGTGGAGGGCCTGGAGGAGTCCACCGCGACGTCGGTGGCCGGCATGACCACGCTGAACCTCACTTTTGGTTACGGCACCGACCTGGACCGCGCACGCAACCAAGTGGATCGGGCCCTATCCAACGCGTCCCAAGCTCTGCCCAGTGGCGTGGAACCCGTTTCCTTCGCGGGTTCGGTAGATGATCTCCCCGTCATCTACTACGCCGTATCCGGCAAGGACTCGCTCGCGGCCACCGCGTCATCCCTCGAGGACGAGGTAGCCCCGGCCCTACGCAAGCTGGACGGCGTACGCCAGGTGGACGTCACCGGCGCGGCCAGCCAACAACTCCAGATCCTCCCCGACACCAAGGAACTGGCGGCCGCCGGGCTGAGCCCCAATGACCTCAAGACCGCCGTGGAAGAGGCCGGCGTGGCCATGTCCCTGGGCGACCTGGAGGATCAGAAGCTGACGCTGCCCATCCAGACCTCCGGCGCCCCTCAGTCCGTCGACGACATCGAGGCCCTGCCGCTGGCCAAGAAGGACGGCTCCATCACCTCGGTCGGTGCTCTGGCAGAGGTCAAGGTCACCGACCAGGAGAGCTCCAGCATCACCCGCACCAACGGTGAGCAGACCCTGGCGTTGAGCGTCACGAAGACCCCTGAAGCTGACACCGTGCGCGTCTCGGAGGCGGTCCGGGATGCGCTTCCGTCCCTGCAGAAGGCATCAGGAACCACCTTCACCCTCGTGTTCGACCAGGCACCGGCCATCACCGATTCCATCCACGACCTCACGGAAGAGGGCCTGCTCGGCCTGGTCTTCGCGATCGTGGTGATCCTGCTCTTCCTGCTCTCCGTCCGTTCCACCTTGGTCACCGCGGTCTCCATCCCGCTGTCCCTGTTGGTGACATTCATCGGTCTCTGGGCGGCCGGATTCTCGCTGAACATGCTCACGCTCGGAGCGCTGACCATCTCCATTGGCCGCGTGGTGGACGACTCCATCGTGGTCATCGAGAACATCAAACGTCACCTCACCGACCCGCTCCCCCGCGGGCAGTCCATCCTCGTGGCGGTGCGCGAGGTGGCCGGTGCCATCACGGCCTCCACCCTCACCACCGTTGCCGTGTTCCTCCCCGTCGCCTTCGTCGGCGATCTCGCCGGAGAACTCTTCCGGCCCTTCGCCGTGACTGTGGCCATCGCTATGCTCTCCTCCCTCTTCGTCGCGCTGACCATCGTGCCCGTCCTGGCCTACTGGTTCCTGCGCGCCCCGAAGGTGATGCGCACGCCCAAGAACATGACGCCGGCCATCGCCTCTGAGGCGGCCGTATCCGAGGCGACGGTATCCGAGGCAGCCCCGGCCGCCGGTGACGAGAGCGCGAAACTCGGCGCCGAAGCGTCGGGCACTGATCCTGCCAGCGCTGAGACGACGGGCAGCGCGAAGGCACGCAAGCAGCGCACTCACGGCGAGAAGCTTCCGCTGCTGCAGCGGCTGTACCTGCCGGTGCTCACCGGCACCCAGAACCACCCTGTCCTGACCGTGATCGCTTCCGTCATCATCCTGGGTGCCACCCTTGGCGCCACCCCTCTGATGAAGACCAATCTGCTGGGCAATATGGGCCAGGAGGCCTTCTCCGGGACGCTGACCATGCCTGCAGGTTCCTCGCTGGCAACTACGGACGAGGCGGCAGCCAAGCTGGAGAAGGAGCTCACCGATCTGAAGGACGTCAAGGACGTTCAGGTCTCCATCGGTTCCGGTGACGGCGCCATGGCCATGCTCATGGGTGGCGGCTCCGGCACGGCCCAGTTCACCGTCACCACCGAGGAGGGAACGGATCCCACCAAGGTGGCGCGTGCGGCTCAGCGGGCTGCCGAGAAGCTGGACACCGGCGGCGAACCCGAATTCTCCGCCACGCAGGGTGGCGGCTTCAGCAACGACATCACTGTCGCCGTGAAGGCTTCCGATCCCGACGCGTTGAAGCAGGCCGACGCGGCCGTGGTCAAGGCCATGAAGAACGTCGACGGAGTCAACGAGGTCACCTCCGACCTCACCACCACCAGCCCGCAGGTCCGCGTCAGTGTCGACCGCGAGAAGGCCGCGAAGGCCGGACTCAGCCAGGCCCAGATCGCCGGGCTCGTCAACGCGACCCTGAATCCGTTGGACGCCGGCCAGGTGACCTTCGGATTCACGACCCTGCCGGTGAAGATCGGCGAGGGACAATCGCTGTCCGGGCTGTCCTCGTTGGAGGACCTGGAGATCACCACGGCCCAGGGGCAGATTCCGCTCTCAGACATCGCGACCGTTAAGCGCGAGGATGCGGAGGCCAGCCTCTCCACCCAGAACACCGACCGGATCTCCACCGTGACCATCACCCCTCCCGAGGATGATCTGGGCACCGTGGCCGGCGCCGTGACGTCCGCGTTAGATTCGTTGGACCTGCCCAACGGTGCGTCCGCGACCTTGGGCGGGGCCGCCACCCAGCAGGCAGACGCCTTCTCCCAGCTGGGGCTGGCCCTGTTGGCCGCGATCGCGATCGTCTACGTGATCATGGTCGCCACCTTCAAATCCCTCATCCAGCCGCTGATCCTGCTGGCGTCCATTCCCTTTGCCGCGACCGGCGCGCTAGCCGCCCTGTTGATCTCCGGCACCCCGCTGGGGCTGGCCTCACTGATCGGCCTGCTGATGCTGGTGGGCATCGTGGTCACCAACGCCATCGTGCTGATCGACCTCATCAACCAGTACCGACGCCCCGGCCCCGGGCACGCGGCCATGCCGTTGGCAGAGGCCATCAAGTTCGGTGCGCTGCGGCGTCTGCGCCCCATCCTGATGACTGCGGCCGCAACCATCTTCGCGATGATCCCCATGGCCTTGGGCATCACCGGTTCGGGAGGTGTGATCTCCCAGCCGCTCGCCGTCGTGGTGATCGGCGGCTTGGTCTCCTCCACCCTGCTGACCCTGCTGCTGGTTCCTGTGCTGTATCGGCTGGTGGAGATCCGGAAGGAGCGGCGGCGGGTTGCTGACGGGGATCCCGTGGTCGAGTTGATCGACTTCCCGGCCGATCTGGACGCGGAGGTCGGCTCGACGTCCGGTTCGGCTCCGGCGAAGGTGGGTCGTCACAGCGCCTGATCCACGCGCATCCCCTGACCCATGTACCACCGCGCCCGGGCACGACTCCCGGTCAAAGCACAAAGCAACGGGACCGCCAATCCGTGAGAGGTGCGCCGAGTCGGCGCGCATCTCACGGATCAGCGGTCCCGTACAAAGGTGCCGATGAGGATCGGCGTCCCGAAGCCCAATCAGTGAGCCCTGCTAGTGGGTCTACTCAGAGACCCCTGCTAGAGGACCCCGGCTAGGTGCCTCAGGCCGGCAGGTCTGCCACGAGCCCGGCGTAGGTGAAGCCACCGCCGAAGCCGAAGAGCAGAGTGCGCCCGCCACGGGGCAGCTCGCCGGCGTGCCACGCCTTGGACAGCGCCAGCGGGACGGAAGCCGCCGAGGTGTTACCGGAGACCTCGATGTCCTTGAGCACAATCTGGTCTTCCCGGGCCTTGAGTCCCTTGGCCAGCGGCTCAATGATGCGCAGGTTGGCCTGGTGGAAGGCATACACGTCGATGTCGTCCGCCTTGACCTCGGCCTCAGCGAGGATCTGCTTGGCGATCTTCACGGACCCGGTCAGCGCCCAACGCATGACGCTGCGGCCGTTCTGGGAGAACAGGCGGGGCGTCCCCTTCACGACTACCGCCTCGGCGAGCTCCGGGACGGAACCCCAGACCACACCGGAGATGTGCGTCTCATCGGAGGCCCCGACCACGGCTGCACCGGCACCGTCTGCGGTGAGCACACAGGTGGTGCGGTCCGTCCAGTCGGTGATGCGGGTCAGTTCCTCGGAACCGATCACCAGGGCGCGCTCGGAGGCACCGGTGGAGATGGCCTGATCCGCCATGGCCAGCGCATACTCGAATCCGGAGCAGGCGGTGTTCACGTCGATGACTCCGGGTCCGTCCAGACCCAGCTCCACAGCGATCTTGGCCGCGTTGTTGGGGCTGAGGGTCTCGGTGGACACGGAGGTCACGATGACCAGGTCCACGCTGTCCACGCCGGCGTCTTCAAGGGCCATACGGGCAGCCGCCACACCCATGGACACCACGTTGTCGTGGTCCTCCACGACTCGACGCTCCTTGATGCCGGTGCGCGTGACGATCCATTCGTCGTTGGTGTCCACCAGCTTCTCGATATCCGAGTTGGTGAGGACCTTTTCCGGTTGGTAGTGCCCCAGCCCGAGCAGGGCGGAACCACGGAGGACGCGTTTCTTCATGGTGTCAAGATACCTTTTCTGTGCCCTGTTCACCCAGTTGGGGCGTAGCGGGTCGTTGCCTGGACGCCAGTGCGGCTTGGACCAGACCCACCGCGACCAGCAGGACGCCCGCCGCCAGGGTTATCCAGAGCGCCGCGGCGTGCCCGTCTGCGTCTGCCAGTGCACCGCTGAGCCAGTTCCCGACGGAGGTTCCCAAGGTGATACCTGCCGCCAACAACGTCATGATCAGTCCGAGCCGATGTAGCGGTGTGTGATGCCCCGCGATCGCGAAGACCGTCACGAGGACGGGGCCGATGGGCGCGCCCACCAGCAGGAACAGCACGGAGAGCTGCCACGGGTGTTCGGGGAGCCACAGCAGGCAGAGCACGGCGACGAGCACCACCGAGCACACCACCCACCGGCGCGAGTGGCTGAAGCGCGGGGACCACCGCGAAACCGAGAGGGCCGCCAGCCCGGAGGTGATGCCCATGGTGGCGTACACCAGCCCGCCGGCACCGCTGTGGCCGGTCTCGTCCGCGAAGGCGGTGGACACGGTCGCCAACGATCCGAACACGATGCCGATGCTGAGCATGCCGAGCAACAAGACGCTAATGAGACCGTACGGCAGGCGCTGGACGGCCGGGGCATGTGGCTGCGTCTCATGCACGACGGCGTTGGCCCGCCTGTGCGCCACCCGCGCCTGCGGCGCGGCGGCCTTGACGGTGGGGTGCAACGCGAACCAGGGCACCACCAACAACGCCAACACCAGCGCGGTCCACAGCGGGACCACGGGCGTGGTCGCCGCGGCCAGGAGTCCCACGATGGCGGGGCCAAACACGAAGGACATCTCATCCATCGTGGATTCGTAGGATTGCGCGGCGTCTAAGGTCGCGGCCTCTGCCGGGCCCCGTCCGCCCAGTCGACGGATCCAGCGCACGCGCGTCATGGGTCCGGACTGGGGTGCGGTCAGGCCTGCAGCGAAGGCTGCGCAGGAGAGCATGGGGCCCGCGTTCTCAGCCGAACCGGCCGCGAGGACCCAGAGCAGTGCGGCCGAGTAGCAAAGAGCGCACACCAGCAGGGTGGGTTTTTGTCCCCAGCGGTCGGATGCGGAACCGAGGATCGGTGCGCCCACAGCGACGCCGATACCGGCGATGGCGGCAACTGCGCCGCCTACGGCAACGCCGGAGACGCTGGAGACGTAGGTGAGGATGCCGATGGTCAGCATGGACAACGGCAGGCGGGCCAGTGCCGAGACTGGGAAATAGGAGGGACCTGCGATGGATGCCAAGCTGGGTCGCTTGGGGGACCCGGCAGGTCTCTGCGCCGGAGCAGATGGAGAGGACACGAGGGCACAGCTTTCTTGCGCGTGCGTAACGTCCCTGCCTCCCGTTACGCCGAACCCATGTCAGACGGACTCCATTCTATGGGTGGGGGCTGGTCAGCGGACAGTGCAGACCATGTGGCAGTGACCATTCTGCCGAGAGATTTCATCGGACCGCAGTAGAGCCCTCCCTCCCGATCATGCCGATGTCGCAGTCACCAAATCCAGCGTGGACCCCTCCCTCGTCTTGGAAACCCGGATCTGCGTCGGAATGCGCTCGGCCAGTTCGGGAACGTGGGAGACGATCCCGACCAGGCGTCCGCCCTCACGCAGCCGGTCCAGACCGTCCAAGACCTCGTCCAACGTCTGCTGGTCCAGCGTCCCGAAGCCTTCGTCCACGAAGAGCGTCTCGACATCCACGCCCCCGGATTCCTCCTGCACCACGTCCGCCAGACCGAGCGCCAGCGCCAGGGAAACCATGAAGGTCTCTCCGCCGGAGAGGGTTTCTGGTGCCCGCTTGGCGCCGGTCCACGAGTCCTCCACCTCCAGCCCCAACCCGGAGTGCCTATTGCCCTGTTTGGCGTCCTGGTGCAGCAATCGGTAGCGTCCCTCCCCCATGGCGGCGAGGCGTTGGGTGGCCGCCTCCGCGACCGTCTCCAGCCGGGCAGCCAACACGTAGGTGGGCAGCGACATGGACTTCAGGTTTTCACCATTACCAGCCATCAATTCCGCGACCGACTTGGCCGTGGCAGCCTGCTGTAGCAACGGTCCGAGTTCGCGGTCCGCTGCCTGCACACGCTCGTGGGCGCGGGTGATGTCCTGGGCCACCGTTCCCGCAGTGCCGAGCGCCTGTTCCGCCGTGCCCAGCCCCTCCTCTGCAGCGTGCGTGGCCTCGACCAAGGCGGCCAAGGCTGCCTCATCCGGCACGGGCACACCCGCCTCGCGTGCGGCTCGGGCCCGACGGATCGGTTCCGAAAGCCCAAGTTCCTGCAATTTGGCGCGTTCGGCCTCGATCGCTGCCAACCCTGCCCGCAGCGCCTGCGCCTGTGCTTCCTCGAGGAGGTGCTGACGCACGGTATCGCGCTGTTGGCCGTTCTGGTTCAGAGCATGCTCCGAACGAGTTCTGGCCTCGTGATGCCGCCCCACCGCGCCGGACAGGTTGACTAAGGCCTGAGTGACGCGCGCCAGCGTGGTCCGCACTCCCCGTGCCGCCTCCAGCTGCGCCTGAGCATCGGTGTACCCGGCGAGCGCCTGCTTGGCTCTGGTTTCGGCGTCCTGCGCAGCGGTCACGGCCTCATGCGCCGCTTCGGAGGCCGATTCCGAGGCTTCAGCACTGACCTTCACGGTGTTTTGTGCTGCCGCCAGTTCCCGTTGTGCCGTAGCGAGTCGTTCCACCGCTGCCCGATGTGTCGTCCACGCCGCAGCGATGTCACGACGCGCCTTGTCCGCAGAGGCCACGGCCTCCTCCGCTGCGGCGATCCCGAGGCCCTTCGCCGAGATCACGGCGTCCTCGTAGCGTTGTTCGGCCGCGGTCAGGGCGGTCTGAGCGCGTTCCTCTGCCGTCCGTGTCCGCTCCACCAGAGCCGCGGCGGCGTCCAGCGCCGCCTTGCTCAGATCGGGCGTGTTCAGGTCAGGTGCGCTGTGTTCGCCGGAACCTTCGCCACCGGCACTGGCGGGCGCGGGGTGGTCGGTGGAACCGCACACCACGCAGGGTTCGCCGTCGTGGAGGTCCTGAGCAAGGGCCACGGCCATGGCCTGGCTTCGAGCGGTGAAGAGCTCAACCTGGGATCGGTAGGCCTCACGTTCCTTGGATCGCGCTGCGTCGCGCTGCTGTTTGGCTGTCGTCACCGCCGTGGCCAAGTCAGTTGCCCTGCGGGCGGCCTCCAGCACTGTGACCGCCTCGGCGTGCTCGGCATGGGCACGCTCCTCATCGCGATCTGGCGCCGGAATCTGTTCCGCTCCGCGCTGCGTCAGAACCTGCTCAGCTGCTGCCCGAGCTTCTAGGGCCTGTTGGAACCGCTGGGCGGCCTGGTCCTTGCGCTTCAGCGCCGTCTGCGCGTTCTTGCGGGCCGATTTGGCCTCGGCCTCCACCGCGAGCGCGCTGGCCGCCCGTTGCTCCTCTGCCTGGGCGAGGTCGGCGAATTCTTGACCTGTACCGGCCAGGGTGCTCACGTGGCTGAGCGTGTCAGCCTCTTCCACCGCTACATCCGCGTGCAGCAGCGTGGTGTCCACCCCATCCACTGCGCTCCGCCATGCCGACCACGCTTGTTCCTTGCTCCCGGCCGGAGGCTGCAGTTGCGTCAGCGATGACTGGGACTGGGCCACGACGTGAGCGGCATCCTGCACCTGGGTTGCTGCACGGGATTCCGCGTCCAGGAACGGCACCACCGTGCCTGCGCGCTCGTGGGAGTCCAGGAGTGCCCGCTGGTGTGCCTCATCGTTGGCGCGTTCCGTCAGAGCGGTGCTGCGCCGCTGGTACTCCTCGAGAGCGGACTGGTCCTGGATGGCCTGCCTGGCCTGCTCCGCCGCGCCCCGGGCCTGTTTCACTTGTGTGTCGGCTCGAGTTCTGTCCTGTTCGGCTCGCTGGACGCGGGAACTGGCCTCGCGGCCCACGGCCCCGAACCAGTCCGGGGTACCCGCCGCCAGCGGCAGCGGGTCGTCGATGGCTGATCGGTCCGGCGTCACGGCCAGATCCAAGGCCGTCCTCCCCCACCGCGCTTCGAGCCCGGATTCCAGCTCTGCGACGGTGGCGTCACGGCGGGTTAGCCGCTGCCCCGCGGCGTCGCGCAGTTCCTTGTGGCGGGCCGTAGCGATCTCGACGGCGGAATCGAAAACGCTGGTGTCGAAGAGGCGGCGCAGCAATTTGCCACGCTCTTCAGAGGTGGAGTGCAGGAACTTCGCGAAGTCTCCCTGCGGAAGCATGGCGACGCGAGTGAACTGCTCCTTGTCCATGCCGAGCAGGGGTTTCAGCGCGTCTCCGACGTCCTGCGGTTTGGAACCACGCGCCACCCAGGTGCCGCCGCGATCCTCCTGCAATGTGGCGGTCGCGTTGGCGCGCATGGTGCCGCTTCCGCGCTTCTTGGGGCGGTACCAGACGGGCGTGCGCTCCACCCTGAAGCGGCGGCCACGGATGGAGAACTCCAACTCAACGCGCGGCTCCATGCCGTTGGCAGCGTGATCGGAGCGCAAGTGGTCCTTGCCGCCGGAACGGGCGCCTGGCAGGTCGCCGTAGAGGGCAAAGCAGATGGCGTCCAACACCGAGGTCTTGCCCGCACCCGTGTCACCCCGCAGCAGGAAGAAACCGCCCTCTGCCGCGATCTGATCGAAATCCACGACCTCCGTGCCCGCATAGGGGCCAAAGGCGCTCAGCTCGAGTCGATGCAATCTCATGCAGACACCTCCGTCATTCCAGCCTGTCCCACGACCTCGCGGATCAACTCTTCCTCCGCCGGATCGGCGCTGCGTTCTCGCACGTGATCGACGAAGCCAAGCGCCACGGCGGCGGGGTCGGCGTCGCGCCGCACGCGCTGCCTGTAGGTTCGCGTGTCTTGCTCGCGCCCCTCCGGTTCAAAAAGCAGGTCCAACGCGTACGGGAAGCGCTTTTTAAGCCGTTCCATGGGGGTCGCGGGGCGTTCCGGGTCGGTGAGGGTGATCTGACACCAGGCACCTTCTGCGTGCACGTACTCGGGATCCGCCAGCAGATCCTCGATCCGTCCCTTCAGCCTCGCCAACGGCCTGGGCGGAGGCCAGGCGATAGACGTAACCTCTACGTCCTTCCCAGGATCCAGGTCCACGATCAGACCGGCCTTGTCCTGTTCAGCTTCCGAGAAGGAATACGGCAGCGGCGAGCCCGAGTAGCGGATGGTCTTGGTGGGTGCCTGAGCACCATGAAGATGTCCCAGCGCCGTGTAGTCGAATCCCTGGAACACGGACAGCGGGACCTGACCAAGCTGCCCCACCACGAGCGGGCGCTCCGAATCCGTTTCAGCACCGCCTGCAGCGAAGAGATGGGACAACACCACGGTGCGCACCTGCCGGTCAGGATGAGCGGCAGAATAGGCCAGCGCGTGCTCACGGATTCGCGCGGTCGCAGCAGCCGTGACGCCCGGGTGCCCGGCCGAACGCTCCACCCCCAGCGCCTCCGCTGTGAGCCCCGGATCCAGATACGGGATGCCGTAGACCAGCACGTCCTGACCGGCCTCACTGAACACCACCGGATCGGTCAGGGCCGCCACCTCCGTGCGCAGGTACACGCCGGCCGCCTGCATCAGGGCCGCGCCGAATCCGAGTCGCACCGCCGAGTCATGATTACCGGAGGTGATGACCACCTTCACCCCTGCCGTCACCAGCCGCTCAAGCGTGTCGTTGAGCAAGGCCACCACGTCCGTACCAGGCAGGGCACGGTCATACACATCCCCCGGCACCAGCACGGCATCCACCCGATGTTCCACGGCCGCGTCCACCACGCGATCCATGGCGGCGCGTTGCTGCTCCAACAGGTCCGTGCCATGGAAGCTACGGCCCAAATGCCAGTCCGAGGTGTGCAGGAATCTCATGTTGATCACTGTAGGGGCAGGGTCCGACACTATGATCATTGACCGTGACCTCTTCCTCGCAGCCCGCACCGTCCGCCCCTTCCGACTCCCCCCACCTCTCCCGGGTGCTGGGCACCTTCTCCGGCGCCAGGGACGCCGCTGAAGCCGAGTCCTGGCTGCAGCTGTTCGTCCTGGACGGCATCCTCGAGGCAGCGGAATGGGCGGCCAAGGGTGTGGGCGCCGACGACGTGGCCTGCGCCTGGTTGGGCGGACTGCGCTGGGTGGCCGCACTGGACACGCAGGTGCCCGACGGCGCGCCGGAGCCACCGTCACGGCCCTTCCCTTCCGCCGTGGTCCGGTCCGTCCGGGCCGCCGGCCCCGGCGACCCGCAGAACCTCATCGGCCTGCGCTCCCCAGAGATGTCTCAGCCGCGCAGGCCCTTCAACCGCCCGGCCGCGACCGTCCCGGACCTGGCCGCCACAGACGGCACCGGTGTCCTGGCCAGGGCCGCGGCGATCGGCCTCTTGGCCCATGCCCGCGAGGAGGATGTGCGACGTTTGGCCACCTGGAGCGCCGCCTTCTCCCATGGCTCCCCAGCCGCCCACGCCGCCGCAGCCGACGCCGCCGCGGTGCTGCACGCGCTAACCCACACCGGCACACTGCCCAGCGACGCGGTGCAGTTGCTGGACCGTGTCCTCGCAACGGCGGCGGACGGAGTGGCGGCAGACGCCGAAGCGACGGATACGGCCGAGGCGAGCAACGCCGTCGGGCATTTCGATACGGCCCGCGAGGGCCTCACCGCGGCACTGCGCGCCGCGCGACCCGCGGTGGCGGGCACGTTCGGCTCCGACGACTGGCAGGCCGTGCGGCAGTTGGCCCAACGCGACGGCGGCGCAGGGGCCTACGCAGGAGCGCTGGTCGGCGCGGTGTTGGGCGCTCAACGGTTGGCCGAGGTCTCCGGACGGGCCACGGACGACGTCCTGGATGCCGCGACGGTGGATCTGGCGAAGGCCTTCACGACCACCACCCTGGGCTGACCACCAGTCAGAGGGTGGCGGGCCAGCTGCCACCCACCCGCTGCAGGAACTCGGCTTCGGAGACGATCTCCACGCGCCGCCCCTGTTCCTGCAGGGCCAGCACGTGCCGGGCCTTGCGGGTGAGCCGGCCGGTGGTGATGTCCTCCGCCACGAAGCCGTCTCCCACCACCAGCACCGTGGTCGCTCGAGTGACCCGGTCGGCGGTGCGGGCACCCACGGCCGCAGCTCGGCGCTTGGCCTCGGGGCGCGGGATCCCGAGGTCCCCGGTGAACACCACCGTCTCCCCGAACAATGGGTTGGACGGATCGGCGTCCGCCGCCGGCTCCAGGTTCTTGCCCTCGGTGGGCCACGGAGAACCAGGCTGCTTGGGCAGCAGGTGCCCGGCCACCCTCCACCCCTCGGCGTCCCGAACCTCCCTGCACCACGGATCCCCCGGGGTCCAGGCATTGAGGTGGCCCTTCTCCACGCCGAGAGCCTCAGCCGCCACCAGGATCGAGGAGTCCCCCGCACGTGTCGTCACATCGATACCGATGTGAGCACAGGCCAACGCATCCGCCAGCGGATCATGATGATCCTCCAACTCGAACCCAGCAGCGGAGGCCGCAAACGGCAAGGAGTAGGAGGCCAACGTGTACGTCTTCCGCGCCAGCTTCACCGTGCACACGGAATCCACCGCAGCCACCGCGGCCCCGGACACCTGCAGACCCGCCTGAATCACGCCGGTGTCGAAGGCCGCGTTATGCGCCACGAACACGTCATCACCCAGAAACGCCTGGAGCCGCGGGTAGACCTCCGCGAAGCGCGGGGCGTCCTCGACGTCCTCTGGGTGAATCCCGTGGATCTGCACATTCCGGGCGTCGAAGTGGTCGTAACCGACAGGAGGCTTGATCAACCAGCGTGCCGTCTCCGCGACCGAGCCGTTGCGGACCCGCACCAGCCCCACGGCGCACGCCGAGCCGCGGAATCCATTGGCGGTCTCGAAGTCAACCGCGGTGAAGTCGATACCCACGAGTCTCAGAGCCGTCCAGCGAGGACCCGCGTCAGTTCCGGGAGCAGCGCTCGCATGGCCTGCCCGCGATGACTGATCGCGTTCTTCTCCTCCGGGGCCAGTTCCGCACACGTCCGGGTTTCACCGGCCGGGATCATGAGCGGGTCGTACCCGAACCCGCCCTCCCCGCGCGCAGCCATGGCCAGCGTGCCCTCCATACGGCCAAAACGCACCAGCTCCTCGCCGCTGCCGGCGTCAGCGCCAGGCACCACCAGCGCCGCGGCACACACGAACGCAGCCCCACGATGCTCCGGAGCCTCAACATCGGCCAATTGCGCCAATAGCAGGTCGCGGTTGGCGGCGTCATCCCCGTGGCGGCCCGCCCACCGGGCGGAGAAGATCCCCGGTGCCCCGCCGAGGACGTCCACGGCGAGCCCGGAGTCGTCTGCCACAGCGACAAGCCCCGTGGCGGCGGCGACGGCACGGGCCTTCAGCAGTGAGTTCTCTTCGAAGGTCACGCCGGTCTCACGCACGTCAGGTGCTGCGACCTCAGCCGCGGAAACTACCTGTGTGTCCACGTCCAGACCGGGTACCGCACCGCGCAGCATGTCCCGCAGTTCGCGGACCTTACCCTGGTTGTGCGTGGCCAGCACCAGCACGGGAGAACTCATGCGAGCGACTCCGCCAGGGCCGCCTTCTGCAGCAAGGCCAGCTCCGCGTTGCCGGCCACCGCGAGATCCAGCAGGGAATCCAGCTCGGAACGATTGAACGGGGCGCCCTCTGCGGTGCCCTGCACCTCGACGAAGCCGCCCGAGCCCGTGACCACCACGTTCATGTCGGTCTCGGCGCGAGAATCCTCCTCGTAGGGCAGGTCAAGCATGGGCGTGCCGTCGATGATGCCCACGGAGATCGCGGACACCGAGTCGGTGAGCACCTTCTTGGTGGCCGGGATGATGCGTCGTCCCTTGGCCCAGGAGATGGCGTCGGCGAGCGCCACGTACGCGCCGGTGATGGAGGCGGTGCGGGTGCCGCCGTCGGCCTGAATGACGTCGCAGTCCAACACGATGGTGTTCTCCCCCAACGCGGAGGTGTCAATGATGGCGCGCAGCGAACGGCCGATCAGTCGGGAGATCTCGTGGGTGCGACCGCCCAGTTTGCCCTTCACGGATTCGCGCGAATTGCGGGTGTTGGTGGCCCGCGGCAGCATCGCGTATTCGGCGGTGACCCAGCCGGTCCCCTGGCCCTTCAGCCAGCGCGGGACGCCCTCGGTGAAGGAGGCCGTGCACAGCACGCGGGTGTTGCCGAACTCGATCAGCGCGGACCCTTCCGCCTGCTTGGACCACCCCCGGGTGATGGTCACGGGACGAAGTTCATTCAGGGCACGCCCGTCTGCACGGGTTGAGGGGTTGGTCATGCCTCCATGGTATCCGGGTGGATGATCCATGCCCGACGGCGCGTGGCCGGGTCGGCCGGCAGCGGCACCTATCGGTGCCACAGCTCAGCTCCAGCCGCGGGGATCCAGGGTGGCCCCGGATTCCTTGAGTGCCTTGGCGAGGGATTCCGGGATGCGGATCATGGTGTCGGTCCGGGGGCCGGACAGTCGCCTGCCCGACGAGACGCCGTAGGTGACGCCGGAGACGGCCACTGCCGTCTCGCCGTCGTACTCTTCCTTGGCCTCGGCAAGCACCGTCTCTGCATCCGTCCAGACGGGGAGGTGGGTGAGCAGCAGCCGCCTCACGCCGGCTTCGCGGGCCGCGTGTCCGGCCCGCTTACCGGTCAGGTGGACGCCTTCGATGGCGTCGTCGCGCCCCTCTTGGTTGGCCGCCTCGCAGAGGAACAGGTCTGCGTCGGTGGCCGCCTCGACGAGGCCGGGGCAGGAGTCCGTGTCTCCGGAGTAGGTGAGCACGGAGGTTTCCGTCTCGCCGTCGATCACTTCGGTGGCCGCGACCCGCAGGGCGTAGGCCTCCTTGACCGGGTGACGCACGGGGAATGGGGTGACGGTGAAGGGACCCACCTTGATGGGCAGGGCCGCCACGAGGTCACGGAAGTCGAAATCCTCGTGCATCCCGGGGTCACGGGGAAGTTCGTAAGCGTCTGCCATGCGGTTCGCGGTGTCGGTCGGTCCGTAGCAGAGGACGCGTTCCCGGCCCCAGCCGTAGGGATCCCAGTGCACCGCCACGTGCAGCCCGCACAGGTCCATGCAGTGGTCCGGATGCAGGTGGGAGATGAAGATCGCGTCGATGTCCTTCAGATCCATGTAGCGCTGCAGCACACCGAGCGAACCGGACCCCAAGTCCAGGAGCACGCGCCAAGGACGCGTGCCGTCGTGGGCGGTGAGCAGGTAACAGGATGCTGGCGCGCCTGGCCCCGGAAAGGAGCCGGTTGCGCCGATGACGGTGAGTTTCACTCGATCTCTCCGATGGATGACAACTGATGCGAGGATACTGCCTCGGCCCCGTCAAAGGGACGAGTGTGGGCTATCCCACCCGCCCCTGGCCCGGCGCAGCATCTCCTCCGTAACCCTGGCCATGACCCCGGTGGGGTACTGTTCCGCGACCGAGTCGACGTGTTCCACCGTGCCGACTTCCGGGCCTAGGAACCGCCGCGCCAACTTCCCGAAGGATTCGGCGTCCCCGGTCGCCATGAAATGGTGCTCCCCGTCCTCGGTGGAAGGTGTCTCCAGGCCCGCCCTCGCCAACGAACGATAGACGTCCTTGGCGGTCTCCTCGGCGGAGGAGACCAGGGTGACTCCCTCCCCCATCACCAGGGAGAGCACGCCGGTCAGCAACGGGTAGTGGGTGCAACCCAGCACCAGCGTGTCCACGCCGGCCGCCTTCAACGGCGCCAGGTACTCCTCCGCCGTCGCAATCAGCTCCGGCCCGGACGTAATCCCGCGCTCCACGAATTCCACGAAGCGCGGACAGGCCGCGGAGGTGAGCTGCAGTTGTGGCGCGGCAGCGAACGCGTCGTCGTAGGCCCTGGAGCCCACGGTGGCCTGCGTCCCGATCACGCCGATCCTGCCGTTGCGTGTCGCGGCTACCGCGCGACGGACGGCAGGCTGGATCACCTCAACCACGGGAATCCCATACCGGGTGGTGTAGCGCTCACGGGCATCATGCAACACGGCAGCAGAGGCGGAATTGCAGGCGATCACCAAGAGCTTCACACCGGCGTCGACGAGTTCGTCCATGATGCCTAAGGCATTGGCCCTCACCGTGGCCAGGGGCAACGGACCGTACGGACCGCGCCCGGTGTCCCCCACGTATTGCGTGGATTCGTGCGGCAACTGATCGATGACGGCACGGGCCACGGTGAGTCCGCCCACGCCAGAGTCAAAGATCCCGATCGGAGCGGTGTTTACCAGGCGGTCGGGGTCTTGAGAGATTGTCATCGTCAGCGCCGTTTCAGCAGAGCGGTCATCAAGGATTCCTGCAGCCAGGACACGAACGAGTACAGCATCGCCATGAAATGCTCCACGTCGTCGACATCCCGGTTCTTGGACGGCTTCGCCTCGGCCAGCCGCGCCACCCGCTCCGCATCCGCCTGGTCCGCGATCCCCAAACGCTCGGAGAGGACCAACCGGATGTCGTTCAGCGCCGCCCCGAACCGATGCGCATCCGCTTCTGGAACCCGCAGGGGATCCTGCCGCAACAGCTCGATGGCCTCCTGCAGGGCGGCACGCTTCGACGCCACCACCTGCGGCTCCAGCATGGCCCGCAGACGCGCCTCATCCGCTGAGTCCTGCTCCGTCACGGGCGGCAGTAAACGTGCCAAGGCCGGGTCCACGGGCGGCTCCAACGTTTCCGGTCCCGGCGAGGCCTCGGGATCGCTGAGCCCCAACTCCTCCCACCACGAGGTGCCGGAGGCACCGTCCCGGCCACCGTCGTCGGGCATAGCGGAACCCTCACCCGCCCGCATATCAAGCAGGTGCAGGACGTCCCGCGCCAACGTGATCACCAGCCGAGACTCATCCTCCTCAAGCTGCGCCACGTAGGCGCCACCAACACGTCGAAAAGCCCGGGCCATTCAGGACTCCTGTCGCAACGTGGCCTGAAGCCCGTAGCCGTGCATGGCCACCAGATCCGCTTCGATCCGCTCCCGCGAACCCGACGCCACCACGGCCTTGCCGTCGTGGTGCACCTGCAGCATCAATTCCTCCGCACGCGATGCGGAATAGCCAAAATAGCTGCGGAAGATATAGGCCACATAGCTCATGAGATTTACCGGATCGTCCCACACCAACAACTCGTAGGGACGCTCTAGTCTGCTTTTCAGCGCCGTGTCCTGCCTCGGCGAACTCACCGGGGCGGCCACCGGCGCAATGCTCACGGTGGTCATGCGTTCCAGTCTAGTCGCCGCGTACTCTTGACCCCGGGGAACCGAAGCGGTTCCTGCCCAAGATCCGTCCTTCGTGTTCCTCATCAGGAGTTCCACGTGTCCCCTGCGACCTCATTGCTCACCGACCACTACGAGCTGACCATGGTGGAGGCCGCGCTCGTTGCTGGCACCGCCCATCGTCGTAGCGTGTTCGAACTCTTCGCGCGGCGTCTGCCTGCGGGCCGCCGGTACGGCATGGTCGCGGGCACCGGACGCATCCTGGAGGGCCTCGCAGACTTCCGTTTCGGCTCCGAGGAGCTTGACTATCTGGCCCAGCGCAACGTCGTCAACGAGGAAACGCTGCAATGGCTGGCCGACTTCCGTTTCTCCGGGTCCATCACGGGCTACGCGGAAGGCGAGATCTATTTCCCCGGTTCGCCGTTGATGCAGGTCGAGTCCACCTTCGCCGAGGCCGTGGTCCTGGAGACCTACCTGCTCTCCGTGCTGAACTTCGATTCGGCCGTGGCCTCCGCCGCGTCCCGCATGGTGGCCTCCGCAGAGGGGCGGCCCTGCATCGAGATGGGTTCGCGCCGCACCCATGAGGAGGGCGCCGTCGCCGCGGCCCGTGCCGCGATCATCGCGGGATTCACCTCCACGTCCAATCTGGAGGCCGGTCGCCGCTACGGGCTCACCACCGGGGGTACCGCCGCACACTCGTTCACCCTGTTGCACGATTCGGAGCGCGAGGCATTCCAAGCCCAGGTGAACACGCTCGGCGTCGACACCACCCTGCTGGTGGACACCTACGACGTGGAACAGGGCGTGCGCACCGCCGTGGATGTGGCCGGCCCCGGCCTCGGCGCGGTCCGCATCGACTCCGGCGACCTCGTGGACCAGGCCCGCTGGGTCCGCCGCTTGCTGGACGACCTCGGCAACACCGACACCGGCATCGTGGTGACCTCCGATCTGGACGAGTACGCCATCGCCTCGCTGCGCTCCGCCCCCGTGGACTCCTATGGGGTGGGCACCAAACTGGTCACCGGCTCCGGTCACCCCACCGCCGGCATGGTGTACAAATTGGTGGCTCGCGAGGGGGCCGACGGCGTGTGGCAGGACGTGGCCAAACGCGCCCCGGGCAAGGGCAGCGTGGGCGGCCGCAAAGCGGCCTTCCGACAACTCAACGAGCGCGGACGAGCCACAGCGGAGCTGATTGGTGTGGACGGCTCACAGCCGCCCGTCGGGGCCAACGCCCGCGACCTGCTGGTGCCGCTCGTCGTGAATGGCGAGGTGCAGCCCGGATACACGGGGGCAGAGGGCGTCGCCCGCGCCTCGGCCCGGCGTGAGGCCTCCATCGCAGAGTTGCCCGGGTCGGGTAAGCAGATGCTGGCGGGCGAGCCCGTCATCCCCACCGAATACCTCTAAGGCCCTCCATGAGCAGCACACCGAGCACCGCCCTGATCATCGTCGACGTCCAGAACGACTTCTGCGAGGGCGGTGCGCTCGGTGTGGACGGCGGCGCCGCAGTCGCAGCGTCCGTAGCCACGCTGGTGGCCACGGGCCGTTTCGACGTCGTGGTGGCGACCCAGGATTGGCACGTCGACCCCGGACGACATTTCTCGGATACACCGGACTTCGTGGACACCTGGCCGGTGCATTGCGTTGCAGGCAGTTCCGGCGCACAACTGCACCCCGCTTTGGCCGCTGTGGCGAACCAGATCGATGCGTATGTCCGCAAGGGACGCTACGAGGCCGCGTACTCGGGTTTCGACGGCCGGGTGGTCGCCGGTGAGGAGATGACGGCACCCGAGCCCGGACCGTCGGACATGATGCCCGGCATGCCGCTGGCGGCGTGGCTGCGCTCCCGCGCGGTCACCGAGGTCACCGTGGTGGGCATCGCTACGGACTTCTGCGTGCGAGCCACGGCACTGGACGCGCTCAAGGAAGGTTTCGGCACCAGGGTGCCGGCCGAGTTGACCGCCGCGGTGCACCCGGACAACACACCAAGGGTGCTCAAGGAACTGGTCGGAGCCGGAGCCAAGGTCCACTGACCCCCAACGGGTACCGCTGGCCGGGGTCAGGAGCGGCCCACGAACCAATCCTGGAGCTTGTCGATCCGGCGCTGCAGCTGCTCCGCGTTGGCCTGAGCCACCGCGGGCCCCCCACATACCGAACGCAACTTGGTGTGGATCTGCCCGTGCGGCGTTCCCGTCCGCGCGGCCCACGCCGACACGGACTTGGAGAGCTGGCTGCGCAGGTCCATCAACCTGCGGTGATCCACCACGCCCACGGGCTCGGGCGCGGAAGCGGCGCTGGCTGCAGAATTGCGTCGCGAAACCTGTTTGGCCTGGCGCTGGCGCAGCAGGACCCCCACCTGATCGGCATCCAACAGACCGGGAATCCCCAGAAAGTCCTGTTCGTCCTCGGAGCCCACCACACCCCCGATCCCGTACTCGCCGCCGTCGAAGAGCACACGGTCGAAGTTGGCGTCGGATTCCAGCGCCTCGAACGTTCCCTGCGTCAACGACTCAGAGGCCTTGTCCTCCCGGTTAGCCGCCGCAAGCTCGGCTTCCTCCTGGTCCGCGCCGAATTCCTCGGTGAGATGGTTCACCGGGCGGTCCAAGGCATGGTCGCGCTCCACCTCCATCTCGTTGGCGAGCGTCGTCAGGATCGGGACGGAGGGCAGGAACACAGAGGCCACCTCGCCGCGTTTCCGCGACCGCACGAAACGCCCAACGGCCTGGGCAAAGAACAGCGGGGTGGAGGTGGACGTGGCGTACACACCGACGGCCAGACGCGGGACGTCGACCCCTTCCGACACCATGCGCACCGCGACCATCCAGCGCTGCTCCCCCTCCGAGAAGTCCTCAATGTGCTTCGAGGCCTTGGCATCGTCGGAGAGCACCACGGTGGGCGCCTGACCTGTGATGCCCCGTAGGAGGGCGGCGTAGGCCTTCGCGGATTCGTGGTCGGTGGCGATCACCAGGCCACCGGCATCCGGGATGGTGCGGCGGACCTCGGTCAGCCGCCGATCCGCTGCCGCCAGCACCGACGGGATCCACTCCCCCTCAGGGTTCAACGCGGTCCGCCACGCATGTGCGGTGATGTCCTTGGTCGCGGCACCGCCCAGCTGGGCTTCCATCTCCTCACCGGAGGAGGTCCGCCACCGCATATTGCCGGAATAGGCCATGAAGAGCACGGGGCGCACCACATGATCCTTCAACGCCTCACCGTAACCGTAGGTGTAATCGGCCTTGGAGCGGCGAATCCCCTGCGCGTCCTCGACGTAGTCCACGAACGGGATCTGAGCGGTATCGGAACGGAAGGGGGTTCCGGTCAGGGCTAGGCGCTTGACCGCCGGATCGAACGCCTCACGAATACCGTCGCCCCAGGTCAGCGCGTCACCTGCGTGGTGCACCTCGTCCAGGATCACCAAGGTGCGGCCAGCCTCGGTGCGGGCCCGATGCAGCAGCGGCTTGTTGGCCACCTGCGAGTAGGTGACCACCACACCGATGTACTCGCGTCCGTGGTGCCCGTCCGAATTCTTGAAGTTCGGATCGATCGACAAGCCGATCCTCGCGGCGGCATCCGCCCACTGCGTCTTCAGGTGATCGGTCGGCGCCACGACCGTGATCCGGTTGATCTTGCCGGAGTCCACCAGCGTCTTCGCGACCCTCAACGCGAACGTGGTCTTACCTGCGCCCGGCGTCGCGACCGCCAGGAAATCCTTGGCCGTTGAGGAGAAGAAACCCTCCATGGCCTCCTGCTGCCACTGACGCAATTTGGTGGCGGTACCCCACGCAGCCTTGGCCGGGTATGCGGGGGGCATGTCCTCGCCGGCGGCTCCCGTGCCTGGCAGGGAGAACAAGGCGTCGGACATGGGTGAGGGCTCCTTCGTGGGGTGTGGTGACGGGTGTTGGGCATGAATATGCCCGACGGCGGGTGGCACCCACCGTCCAGACGGCGCCCTGGCGGGCGCCACCGTTTTACTTCTTCTTGTCCTTGGGTGCCTTCAAGCCGTCGTAAATGGACTTGCACTCGGGACAGACCGGGAACTTCTCCGGGTCGCGGCCCGGTACCCACACCTTGCCGCAGAGCGCGATCACCGGCTCACCCGTGATGGCGGACTCGGTGATCTTCTCCTTACGCACATAGTGCGCAAAGCGTTCGTGATCGCCCGGCTCCACTTCCTGAAGCTGACGTTCACGCTCCAGAACGGTGGTCCCACCCGAGGCGGGATCGTTGGGGTCAAGGAACGGATCTGGGGGCAGGGTCATGTTTTTCACTCCTGTGCTGAACGGGTCGAAAAGGGATGGCTGGGTGAACGGATCAGAAGAGCGCGGAGGCCAGACGCGGGCGCGCCTTCACCACCCTGGGGTCGTGGTTACCGACCACGGCGAAGAGATCCACGAGGTGCTCGCGAGCGGCATCCTTGGTCTCGCCCTGCTGACGGGCCACAAACTGCGTGAGACGACGGAAAGCATCCTCGACGTGGCCACCCACCACATCCAGGTCAGCCACGTCGAGCTGTGCCTGGAGGTCATCCGGCGCCTCGGCCGCACGGGTGCGCACCGCCGCCGCCTCGAAGCCGTGAACGCGACGAAGCAGCTCCACGCGGCGACTGCCGGTGGCGGCCTCGTCATCTCCAGGGTTCTCGTCCAGAGCCAGACGATAAATGGCCGCAGCCGCGTCGAAGTCATCGGCGGCCAACGCGGCCTCCGCCTCGGCGAAGCGGGAGGGTTCGCTGCCGTCCGCCTCGGCGTTAAGCGGGGGGACGGATCCTGCCATGCCTTGCTGCACGGCGACCTGGGTCAATTCCTTCAGCAAGGCCTCGATCTGGGTCCTATCCACCGGCCCGGTGAAGAGCGGCATGGGGCGTCCCCCCAGGACCGCAAAGACGGCTGGGATCTGCTGAACGCTCAGAGCCTGCGCCACGCGCGGCTGCTGGTCGGGGTCCACGAGGCCGAGGACCATCCGTCCGGCCTCCGCCTCGACTGCGGCCACGAGATCGCTACGCAACTGATCGCCGCCCGGAACCCGGGCGTTGGTGACGGCCAGGATGACGGGAACGCGCGTGGAGAGCTGCACCACCTCCTGGAACAACTGCTCATCGACCTGAACGGCCCACTTGCCCGGTGCCGTGGAGACAACGCCGCCTCCCTGCCCGGCTGTTGCTGCTGCGGACTCCGCCCCGAGGCTGGAGAGGTCAACGGCGCCGTGCGAGGAAGCAGGCTGCTGCTGCGATGTCATGGTGTTGGGTTCACTCCTTGGTACTGCTTGCAACGTGTCGAGACGCCACGGCTTCTCGAGCGGACACGGTATCTCGAGTAGCTGAGGCTTGGCGAGCGGCGCGAGGCCAGGGGGCCGGTCACCTCCGGTGACTCACTTCAGGTCGATCCCCGTGACCTGCTGGGTAGCTCCAACCACGCGGATCTTACCGTCCCCACTGGCGGGGATGTAGAGGAAGATCGGCACCTGATAGGTGGTCACAACGTTCTTGGACGTCTCCTTCTCACCGGTGAGTTTGCCAGCCGCGCCGGGCAGGGACATGCTGCCACCCTGGCTGGGTTTAGCAACGGTGGTGATGGTGACATCGGCTGAGACGTAGGAGCCGCCTTGAGGGCTGGCCAGAACCTTCGTGGAGCCAGAATCCACCGTGAAGCTGGTCTGGAAGGAAGAGTCGGGATCGGCCTTCTTCAAAGCTTTGGTGAAGGCGCTGACGTTCTTGTGCCACTGCTGCACAAACGTGGAGTCGTCGAACTTGTCCGCCCACTCACTCTTGGAGTTCTTCAGCAGGTCGGCGAAACCGTTCGCGGCTTCGGACGGCGTCGCGGCGAGCCCCTCCTGGTCCGGGGTTTGGGTGACCACCTCGGGAGTCCCGAGGATCACCGCAGGCAGTTTTGCGTCCACAACCATGGGCACGGACTGAACCACTGCGTAGTTGGACCGAGGCGATTTCTGTTCCAGGGTCACCACCACGGGGTAGGACTGCTTCTGTCCCTGAGTCACGATCATGGCCACCCGCGGCCACTGGCTCGTGGTCGTCACGGCAGCAGCCCTGATCTCATCGGGTTCGATGGCGGGGATCGCGGCGTCCTCACTCACGCCTGAGCCGTGATTCGCGTAGTTCTTGGCGCGCAGTTGCAGCGCGGGGCCGGCGAAACGGGCGCCGAGATCCTCGACCTTACGAGACTTGTCACCCTTGGCCTGTGCATCCGAAACCTGTCCGAGGATGCGCTGCAGCTGAGACTCGACGAGCACCGGATGAACGTCGGACGCGGTGGCGTCCTCCTCTGCCTTCTTCTCCGTGGTCAGCGTGACCGCAGCCTGAGGTGAGGCCCAGGCCGAGCCGGCAGGCAGGGCCAGCGCCGTCGCAACGAGGCCGACCGCTGCGCCCCGACGCCAGCGAGCCGCGCGACCAGGCCCACCGGAGTGAGGTCCGTCCTCGGCCGGACCGCCGGGCAGGTCGGAGTCGTCGTCGCGGTCTACTTTGTCCTGGTCCATGCCATCCTCTTGCGAGGCAGGCGCGGCCGGACCGACGTACTCCTCGGATCCGGCCAAAACCGCGAAGTCCTCGTCATCCGCCTCCGGCACATCGGGAAGATCCAGCGGGCGGATCATCGTCTCGTCATCGCTGTGTTCGGTCTCGTTGCTCTCAGCGGCCGTGGCCACCACGGGCAACATATCCGTCCGTGCGGCGCTGGCACGGGACGACGAGGTCGTCTGTTCCGCCTCGCGCGCGGCCCTGCGCGAACCTGCGGCGGCCGGCGCAGCGGAGCGTCGGCCACGGGAACGCGGCTTGCGGGTGAAGAGGATCACGGAGGCGATGAGCAACACCACCGCAACCACGAACCACCACACCGCAGAGCCGAACTTGGCGCCCGGGGTAGCCGCGGGGTTGTCCCAGGTCATCGAGACCTCGGTGGGGGCAGGGTTCTCACCGTCGGCGGCGAGCATCAAGGTCCACTCACCATCGGCGGGCGGCGTCCAGGAGTTCTGATCGTCCGTATCCGTGGAGTCCCACGTTGCGGTCCACTCTCCGGACTGTTCCGAATCCACGACCCACAGATCCGACCCCGCGGGGTTGGGCGAGGTGGCGGAACCGGCGATCTCTTGAACCGAGAACGATTCGTTGTCCTCGTTCATCCCGCTGATCACGGTGCGACTGGCGTCCCCGACCCAGGCGTTCACGTCTTCTGCGCGGCCAACCACTGCACGGAAGTCACCATCTGCATGGACGGTGAGCGTAGCGCCGTCGCCAGCGAACTCCCGCACGGACTGGTTGATCAGTGTCAAGGGCGCCTTGGAGTCGAGCGCGGAGGTCTCGGCGCTCAGGGTGGCGGGTGGAGCCCAGAAGGTGAGCCGTCCTACCCCGATGACGGCGGAGACCACACCGAGCACGAGCAGGATGATGGGGACGGTACGGCGCACTGGTCTGGTTCCTCGAATTCTGAAGGTAACGGCACACTTCAACATCTAGTGTATCGACCCGACCCTGGGATCAGGCTTGGAACGGGCTGGTGATTCCTCACCCGCGTGACCGGAACCACGTGCTCCGAGAGCAAAAAGGCTAGCCTGGTCCCGTGTCCACCACTGATTCCCCGGGAAGTCCGCCTCCCCCCGAACCCGAGCACCAACCAACGCCTGAGAGCCAATCAGAGTCCGCGAGCGGCCCAAGGCCGACGGGTGATCCCGAGCCGCGCCCGGAGGCGCCCGCCGCGCCGCACGGAAGCCGCTGGTACCAACGTCTGTTCGGCGCCGTTGGACAGGCTGTGGGACAGAGCGAGACTCCACGCTCCACGGACGCTGCCACAACCGATCAGACGGAATCTGCCCGCCTGAAGCCGGTGGCCTTCGGATTCTGCGTGGGGCTCGGGCTCGCCTTCGTGGTCCTGTTGTGGATCTTGCTGGCCAGTCTCGACCAACTCCTGATGTGGATAGCACTCGCCCTCTTCATCGCCCTCGGCCTGGATCCAGTGGTGCGCTTCTTTGAACGTCGCGGATGGCCGCGCATCGGTGGAGTGCTGGTGGTGCTCTTGGGCTTCGTCACCGTCGCCGCGACCGTGCTGTCCATCCTCATTCCCCAACTGATCACCCAGATCACCGAATTGGTGAATCACGCGCCCGAGATCATCGATTCCGTCGTAGCCGCCCCGTTGGTCCAGAGCATCGACTCCCACCTCGGCGTGCTGGACGAGGTGGAGCGTGGGGTGGACAAGTTCCTGGACAATCCCGACACCCTCGGCGGCGTCTTCAACGGCGTGGTCACGGCCGGAACTGTGGTTGGACAGATCGCCTTCGGTGCCCTGATCGTCTTTGTCCTTGCGCTCTACATCCTGGTCTCACTGCCTGCGCTCAAGAAGTTCTCCTACTCCATGGTCCCCGCCAGCCGCCGCGAACGCACCAGCCACCTCGCGGAACAGATCACAGCAGGCGTGGGCAACTACGTCATGGGGCAGGCCACCGTGGCAGTATGCAACGCGCTCTTCGCCTTCATCCTGATGAGCATCGTGGGAGTCCCCTATAAGGCGCTGTTGAGCATCGGTGTCGCCATGCTGGCGTTCATCCCCCTCGTTGGCGGAGTCTGTGCCGGCATCCTGGTGTTGCTCGTCACCATCTTCGATCCAGGGTGGCAGGCCGCCGTCATCTACGCGATCTTCTACTTCACCTATCTGCAGGTGGAGGCCTACCTGATCTCCCCGAAGATCATGAGCCGAACAGTGAAGGTCCCCGGTGCCGTCGCCGTGATCGCGGTGGTGGCCGGCGGGAGCCTCCTGGGCGTCCTGGGGGCGCTGATGGCCATCCCCGTGGCCGCAGCCGTGCTCCTGTTGGTGAAGGAGATCTGGGTCAAACGTCAGGACTCCAGGTAGCGCTTAGGCCCTGGCCACCAGCCCCGTGACCTCTGCAGGCAGGGACGGCGCCTCCGCGCCGAGCACGGCATCCACGATCTCCTGATGCACGCGTTGGACGTACTTCTCCCCTACCCAGAGATGTTTGGCCCCCTCCACCGGGACCAGGTGGGCGCTCGGCACGTGCGCTCCGAAGACCTCCTGGGCCGCGGGCGGGCGCAGGTAGTCATCCAGCTCCGGCACCAGGATCGTCAAGGGCAACCCTGTGCCCTCCCAGCGGTCCAGATCTTCCGTCGTGGCGCGGTGCAGCGGCGGCGAAAGCAGCACCGCTCCCCTGATCCGGCTCAGGTTCGGCTCCACCGAACCGTATCTGAGGACCAGCTCGGTTCCGAAGCTCCAACCGACCAACCAAACATCGGGCAGTCCACGGGCCGCTACGAAATCGAGGGCTGCGGCGACGTCAAAACGTTCGCCCTCCCCCTCCTCGAAGTGGCCCTGCGACACGCCGCGAGGCGAGGAGGTTCCGCGGGTGTTGAAGCGGAGCACCGCAACGTCGGCCAGGGCCGGAAGCCGATAGGCGGCCTTGCGGTACACATGTGAATCCATGAAGCCGCCATGCGTGGGCAGTGGATGCAGGAGCACCAGGGTGGCCTTGGGCGCCACTTCCGCAGGCAGAGCCAACTCCCCCACTAGGTCCAAACCATCCTGGGTGTGCAGCACCACGTCCTCCCGCTGGGCAGGAAGCACACTGTCCGGACGAAGCCGGACTGGTTCACGGTGAAAACGGTAAAGAAGGCGCTCGGAGGTCACCTGACCATCGTATAAGGCCTCAACTCGTGGCCGTCAGCGTCGCGGAGCGTGGTGCTCCCAACACCGTTGGTGCCAGTGGCGCCGGTCCGCTTCCGCATCACGATCGGAGCGTGCCCCGTCGGCGCGCCAGGCCACCAGATGGCTCACGCCTGGCGCGATGATCTGGTCGCATCCCGGGCATCGGTAGGACTTCAGGGCCCCGTATGAGGCTATGCCTCGGACATGCCAGGCACCATCGGAGAACTGTTGCACAGTGGCCAAACCGTGGTGCCGCCAGCCGCCATCGCCGCCGAAGTCAAGGCTCCAGCCCCCGGGACCCTGTTTCTCCTCCGACGGGCGTTGCCCGCGCTGACGTGAGGACTGGGTGGGACGCGAGGGGCGACGCGGGCGATTGGAACGTGGCACGCCTCCATTGTGCAGCGACCCACCCACACTTGGGCAAACCCGTTGCGGAGCGCGCTCGCCTCAAGAACTGAGGCCTGACGGGCACAGGGCTGCGACCCAGTAGACTGGTTCGGTGCGTTTGGTGATCGCGAAGTGTTCCGTGGACTACGAGGGCCGTTTACGTGCCCATCTCCCTCTAGCCAAGCGGCTGTTGATGGTGAAGGCAGACGGTTCCGTCCTGATCCATTCAGATGGCGGCAGTTACAAGCCCCTCAACTGGATGAGTCCCCCAGCGCACCTGCACATCGAGGAACCGAGCGCAGAGGACAGAGCGGACGGCGTCTCCGAGGTCTGGCAGGTCCAGGCCGCCAAGAACGATGACCATCTGACCATCCGCATCACCGAGCGAATCTCGGACACCTCCCACGAACTCGGGCTGGATCCCGGCCTCGTGAAGGATGGTGTCGAGGCCGATTTGCAACGCTTGTTGGCTGAACAGATCGAGCTGCTCGGAGCCGGTAGCACGCTGGTGCGCCGCGAGTACATGACCGCCATCGGCCCCGTTGACATCCTGGCCCGCGATGCCCAGGGCATGGGGGTCGCGGTGGAGTTGAAACGCCGTGGGGACATCGATGGGGTGGAGCAGCTCAGTCGCTACCTCGATCTGCTCAACCGGGATCCCCTGTTGGCCCCCGTCCGTGGAGTCTTCGCCGCTCAGCAGATCAAACCTCAGGCCCGCACGCTGGCCCAGGACCGAGGCATCGAGTGCCTGGTGCTGGACTACGACGCCATGCGCGGGGTCGACGACGCGGAGTACAGACTCTTCTGACGTCCCGGCAGTGCGCCACGCGCTGGGAGACCAAGAGGGCCCCGGAACCGTTTCCACGGGTCCGGGGCCCTCTTGGTCTAAGTGAAGTGGTGAGAGGCTACTGCCTCCAGGTGCCGACCCCCGCGACTGGACCTGCTTCGATCCAGGCCGAGAGGCCGGTGTAGGCCGCGTAGCTGAGATCGATCCTGACCTGGCCTGCATCCGTGGACAAATCCACGATCATGCCGCGTGAGGCATCCTCGTCAGCGTCATCTGCTGCCTGCTCGCGCCCCACGATCTCAAGACTGGTCCTGGTCATGGTCAGTGCAGGCAGTGGCGACAGCGACCAAAGATTCAGAAACTCTAGGCTGTCGTCGTTGTACTTGCAGAAACCGGAGCGCCACCTGGTGGAGTCCCCTCGTTGCACACCACATTCGAACGTACCGAGCATGGAGCGCAACTGTTGCCTGCGCATAAGGAACGCCCCCGCCAGCCCGCCGCCGAGAACAAACACGGCGACGATCATGCCGGCGAGGACGTACCAATGCACGAGCTGATCTGTCCCGTCAGGCCTGCGCCAGTTCGGCGTCGTCGGCCACGATGGTTACACGATCGGAATCGACCGAGAGGAAACCCCCATCAGCCTTGATGTGAACACGCGGTCCCTCGAGGGGCTCGATCTCCACACGACCGGTCGCGAGCAGCGAGAGCACGGGGGTGTGACCCGGCAGCACGCCGATGTCACCTCCCACGGTGTACGCGTTGACGCGACGAGCCTGGCCGGCCCACACGTGGTGGTCTGCGGCAACGACCTCGACGTCGAGCTGAGCCATGATCAGGATTCCTTCTGAATCTTGTCCCAGGCGCGCAGCACGTCGTTGATGTCGCCGACGTTGAAGAACGCCTGCTCGGCAACGTGATCCAGGTCGCCGTTGCAGATGGCGTTGAAGCCCTCCACGGTGTCCTTGATCGGCACGGTGGAACCCTCGACACCAGTGAACTGGATGGCCGTGTAGGTGTTCTGCGACAGGAACTGCTGGATGCGGCGGGCGCGGGAGACGACGATCTTGTCCTCTTCCGAAAGCTCGTCCACACCGAGGATCGCGATGATGTCCTGCAGTTCCTTGTTCTTCTGGAGGATCTGCTTCACGCGCACAGCGGTGTCGTAGTGCTCCTGACCCACGTACTGCGGGTCCAGAATGCGGGACGTGGAGGTCAGCGGATCCACAGCCGGGTACAGGCCACGGGAGGCGATCTCACGAGACAGCTCGGTCGTGGCGTCCAGGTGGGCAAACGTCGTGGCCGGGGCCGGGTCGGTGTAGTCGTCAGCAGGGACATAAATGGCCTGCATGGACGTGATCGAGTGACCCTTGGTGGACGTGATGCGCTCCTGCAGGAGGCCCATCTCGTCTGCCAGGTTGGGCTGGTAACCCACGGCGGAAGGCATGCGGCCCAGCAGCGTGGAAACCTCGGAACCGGCCTGCGTGAAGCGGAAGATGTTGTCGATGAACAACAACACGTCCTGCTTCTCGACATCGCGGAAGTACTCGGCCATGGTCAGGCCGGACAGGGCCACGCGCAGACGCGTTCCCGGCGGCTCATCCATCTGGCCGAACACCAAGGCGGTGTCCTTGAGCACGTTGGCCTCAGCCATTTCGACCCAGAGGTCGTTACCCTCACGGGTACGCTCGCCGACACCGGCGAAGACGGAGGTACCACCGAAGTTGCGGGCCACACGCGTGATCATCTCCTGGATGAGCACGGTCTTACCCACGCCTGCGCCACCGAACAGACCGATCTTGCCGCCCTTGATGTAGGGGGTCAGCAGGTCGATCACCTTGATGCCGGTCTCCAGCATCTCGGTGGAGCCCTCGAGCTCCGAGAAGTGCGGGGGCTTGCGGTGGATGGGCCAACGCTCCTGCACGCCGACCTCGCTGATCGGCACGTCGAGGGAGTCGCCGAGCACGTTGAAGATGTGCCCCTTGACTTCCTTGCCGACCGGCACGGAGATCGGTGAGCCGGAGTCCTGCACCACAGCGCCGCGGACGAGTCCGTCGGTGGTCTGCAGGGAGATAGCGCGCACCAGGTTGTCACCCAGGTGCTGGCTGGTCTCGAAGGTGATGGTGCGGGTGGCACCGTTGAGCGTGACCTCGGTGGTCAGCGCGTTGTAGATAGCCGGAATCGCGTCCGCCGGGAACTCGACGTCGACGACCGGGCCGATGACGCGGGCGATGCGGCCGGTGGCACCCGGCGTCGCGGTCGTCCCCGCTTCGGTAACTTGAGCAGTCATCTCTCTCACTTCACTTAGGGGTTTGGCTGCGTGTGCTTCTTGGTCCCGAACCGAGTCCGGGCTGCGCCGCTACACGCGAAACGCTTGTTCGACGAATCAGGGTCAGAGCGAGTCCGCGCCGGCCACGATCTCCGTCAGTTCCTGCGTGATTTCCGCCTGGCGGGCGTTGTTGCGCAGTCGCGTGTACTTCTCGATCAGATCGGAGGCGTTGTCTCCAGCAGTCTTCATGGCGCGCTGACGTGCTGCCAGCTCGGAGGCTGCCGCCTGCAAAAGTGCCGCGAAGACGCGCGAGTCGATGTAGCGGGGAAGCAGTGCGTCAAGCACCTCTTCCGCCTCGGGCTCGTACTCGTAGAGCGGCAACACTTCGCTGGTGGTCTCGGTGACCTTCTCTTCCACGACCTCCAGGGGCAGCAGGCGAACCACATTGGGTTCCTGCAGCACCATGGACTTGAACTGCGTGTAAACGAGATGGATCTCGTCGACGCCGCCTGCCACGGTGTCGGTGTTGAAGGCCTCGAGGACCTTGGCACCGATCTCCTTGGCGGTCTGGAACTCCGGCTCGTCCGTCGCTCCGGTCCACACCTGCTTGTAGCTGCGCTCGCGGAACTCGAAGTACGCCTGGGCCTTACGGCCGTAGAGGTACACATCGACCTGCTTACCGGCTTCGGTGAGCTTGGTGATGAGCTCTTCTGCTTCCTTCAGCACGTTGGCAGAGTACGACCCAGCCAACCCACGGTCGGAGGTGCAGATGACCACAGCGGACCGAGTCACGGATGCCGGCTCACGAGTGAGCGGGTGATCGACCTCGGACTGAGAAGCAACGGCGGAAACGGCGCGGGTGATGGCCTTCGCGTACGGCAGAGACGCAGCCACACGGCCACGTGCCTTACCGATACGCGAGGTCGCGATCAGCTCCATCGCCTTGAAGATCTTCTTCATCGACGACGTCGATGAAATCTTCTGGCGGTAAACCCGGATCTGGGCTCCCATGGATGTCCTTTCCTCCCCGGCTGGGGCGGGTCCTTAGCGGACCCGCCCCATGTTCCGAGGGTCAGCGCTTCTGCGTGACGATCTGTTCCTGGGCAACGTCCTCGTCACCGAGGGCGTTGAACTCCTCGTGGCCTGCTGCCACGAGGTGGTCGTCGCCCTGGCCGAAGAAGCCGGCCTTGACCTCGGCCACGGTGGACTCGAGGGCAGCCAGGGTGTCGTCCTCCAGCTTGCCCGTCTGAGCGATGGTGGTCAGCACCGAGGTGCGACGACGCAGCGCGTCGATGAACTCGCCCTCGAAGCGCAGCACGTCCTCGATCGGAACCTCATCCAGGTGGCCCTTGGTGCCTGCCCAGATGGAGACAACCTGCTCCTCGACCGGGTACGGCTTGTACTGGCCCTGCTTGAGCAGCTCCATCAGGCGGGAACCACGGGTCAGCTGCTGCTTGGAGGCAGCATCCAGGTCCGAGGCGAACATGGCGAAGGCCTGCATATCGCGGTACTGCGCCAAGTCGATCTTCAAGGTACCGGCCACCTTCTTCATGGCCTTAACCTGTGCGGCACCACCCACGCGGGACACCGAGATGCCCACGTCGACGGCCGGACGCTGGTTGGCGTTGAAGAGGTCCGACTGCAGGAAGATCTGACCGTCGGTGATGGAGATGACGTTCGTGGGAATGAACGCGGAAACGTCATTAGCCTTGGTCTCGATGATCGGCAGACCGGTCATGGAACCGGCACCGAGCTCGTCTGAGAGCTTGGCACAACGCTCCAGCAGGCGGGAGTGCAGGTAGAACACGTCACCCGGGTAGGCCTCGCGTCCCGGCGGACGGCGAAGCAGCAGGGACACGGAGCGGTAGGCTTCGGCCTGCTTCGAGAGGTCATCAAAGATGATGAGAACGTGCTTGCCGCCGTACATCCAGTGCTGGCCGATAGCCGAGCCCGCGTAAGGGGCCAGGTACTTGAAGCCGGCAGCATCGGAGGCCGGGGAGGCCACGATGGTGGTGTACTCCATGGCGCCGTGCTCCTCCAAGGTCTCCTTGACGGAGGCGATGGTGGAGGCCTTCTGGCCCACTGCCACGTAGATGCAACGCACCTGCTTGGTGATGTCACCCGTGGCCCAGTTGTCCTTCTGGTTCAGAATGGCGTCGATCGCGATAGCGGTCTTACCGGTCTGACGGTCACCAATGATCAGCTGACGCTGACCACGACCGATCGGGATCATCGCGTCGATGGCCTTGAGGCCGGTCTGTAGCGGTTCCCCGACGGACTGGCGCTGGGTCACCGTGGGTGCCTGCAGTTCCAGGTTGCGGCGGCCCTCGGCCACGATCTCGCCCTGGTCGTCGATGGGGTTACCCAGCGGGTCCACCACGCGGCCCAGGAAGTTGTCGCCGACCGGCACGGAGAGAACCTCGCCGGTGCGGTGCACCTCCTGGCCTTCCCCGATACCCTCGAAGTCACCGAGAACGATGACACCGATTTCGCGGCGGTCCAGGTTCTGAGCCAGGCCCAGGGTGCCGTCCTCGAAACGGACGAGTTCGTTCGCCATGACAGAGGGCAGGCCCTCGACGTGAGTGATGCCGTCAGCAGCGGTGACCACGTGGCCGACCTCCACGCGCTGGGCAGAGTCCGGGGTGTAGGACTCGGCGAAGGCGTTGAGGGCGCTGCGGACGTCGTCTGCATTGATGGTCAAATCGGCCATCTGCGTCTCCTAAGCTCTAAAGTTCGTAATTCAGTCAGTGTTGATGTCGCTTATGTGCCGGAGGCTGCGTCAGCCCGCCATGCGGCGGCGCAGTTCGGCAAGGCGGGTGGCTGCCGTGGCATCCACGACCTCGTCCCCGACCTCTACGCGTAAGCCCCCGACAAGGGAGCTGTCGATGACCACGTTGAGGCGGAGGTCGCGGCCGTAGAGGGCGTTGAGTCCAGCCAGCAGGCGGTCAGCCTGTTCCGGGGTCAGCGGACGGGTAGCGCTGACGGTGGCGATCCACCGGCGCTGGCGACGCGCTGCCACCTGTGCGAAACGCTCCACCAGGTCGGTGGGGCGAAGGCCACGAGGGTCCGTGACGGCCCGCGTGATCAACGAGCGAGCGGCCTCGGAACCACTGGGGACCAACTTGGTCGCCAGCTCTGCCTTGGCCTGGGCGGTCGCGGAGCGATCCTCGAATGCCCACAACAGGTCGTGGTCCGCCTTGACCAGGTCCACGAAGCCAAGCAACTGTGCCTGCAGCGCGTCGAGGCCATCGGCCCCATCGCGCTCCGCAACCGCCACGGCCGCGAGGGCCGCGAGGTGCTCCAGCGTGTCGCCGAGATCGCGTTCGTTGCTCCAGCGGGAAGCGACCAGCGCGTTCACCACGTTGAGCGTGGCTGCGCTGACTTGTGCACCGATCAACTGCGTAACGAGGCCCTGCTTGGCCTCGGCTGCGCGGGAAGGATCGGTGAGGGCGCGACGCAGGCTAGCGTTCGCGTCCAGGAGACCGAGCACATCGAACAGTTCCTGGGACAGGGACAGATCTGCCCCACTCAGGACCTCTTCGAGGCGTGATTCGGCCGCGGCCTGTGACTCACTCGTCGTTGCTGCCATTACTTCGCTGCACCTGCCTGCTGGGCCTCGAGGTCTACCAGGAAGCGGTCGACGACGCGGGCGGAGCGGGCGTCGTCCTCGAGGGCTTCGCCCACGATCTTGGACGCCAGGTCCGTGGCCAGGGTTCCGACCTCGGAGCGCAGCGAGGCCTGTGCGGCGACGCGTTCTGCTGCGATGGCGGTCTGGGCCTGTTCGGTCATGCGTGCGGCCTCGGAGGAGGCCTTGGCCTTGGCTTCCGCCAGGATCTCGGCTCCTTCGGAGCGAGCCTCCTCACGGATGCGACCGGCCTCGGTGCGCGCGTCGTTGAGCTGCTGCTTGTATGCGTCGCGTGCTGCGTTGGCCTCGGCCTGCGCGGCCTCTGCCTTCTCGATGCCGCCTTCGATGGCGGCGGTGCGCTCGGCGAAGGTCTTCTCGAACATCGGCACGGCGACCTTAGCGACGATGAACAGCAGGATCAGGAAGCCGACGAGGGTGACGAGCACCTCCCACCAGTTCGGCAGCAGGGGGTTAGCCCCCTCAGCGGCCAAGATGACTGCGTTGTCCATGTTTCACCCGTCTTTCTGTATCTGCGCTGGGACTGAATTGCGTGGGCTGACCGGTGTGGTGTGCGGTCTGCCCGTGGCGAGGATCAGGACCAGACGAAGGCGAACACCAGGCCGAGGATGGCGAGGGCTTCGGTGAAGGCCAGACCCATGAAGGCCAGCGGCTGCAGGACGCGCTGAGCCTCGGGCTGACGGGCAACGCCCTGGATGAAGGCCGCGAAGACGAGACCCACACCGATACCGCCGCCGATAGCAGAGAGACCGTAACCGATGGCGTTGAGGGAGCCGGAGATTTCCATTGTTTTCCTTTCACGATGTCCCCGGGGCTTCTTCCCGGAAGACAGGGCGGGTGAATGACCCCCGTCGTGGTGAACAGGGGAGGTTTTGGGTGGACCTGATGGTCCGGGTCAGTGAGCCTCGCCGATGGAGCCCTGGATGTACACGGCCGTCAGCAGCGTGAACACGTAGGCCTGGAGCACCTGGATGAAGATCTCAAAGAGGTACATGGCCAGACCGCCGATGAAGATCAGCGAACCGATCGGGTAGCCCCACCATTCACCCAGCTGGGTGAACATGAAGCTCATGGCGGTTGCGGTCAGCGCGACGATCATGTGCCCGGAGAGCATCGTTGCGAAGAGTCGAAGGGAGTGGGTCATGGGACGCACGATCAGGTTCGAGAGGAACTCGATCGGGATCACCACGATGTAGAGGACCGGCGGGACGCCGGAGGGCATCAGCAGCACCTTGAAGTACTTGAATCCGTGGGTCTTGAAGCCCAGGTAGAGCCAGTACAGGTAGACGATGCCGGCGAGGGCATAGGCGGTGCCGACATGGGAGGTGACGGGAACCTGGAAGAAGGGCAGCGAGCCCATCAGGTTGCCGAGCAGCACGAAGAGGAACAGTGCGGTCAGCAGCGGGGTGAACTTACGGAAGTCCTTCTCGCCTAGCATGTCCTTGCCGATGTTGCGGCCAAAGCCGTAGGCCATCTCGCCCGCGAACTGGAACTTACCCGGTACCAGCTGGCGCTTGCGCGCTGTGGCGACGAGGAACCAGGCCACCACGACGACGATGAGCAGTACCAGGAGCATCTGCTTGCCGAAGCCGGTGCCGTATTCGGCATTCCAGGGGAGGATCTCGGGGAGGTGGAGGTCCTCCAGGGCGGGAGGCGTGAATTCGTCGCCTGAAGCGACGCTCGGTTGCGCAAGCGCGATCAACGCTTTTCCTCTCTGCTGTCAGTTGCGTACGCGCGCAGGGGGATAACCCGCTCCTGCGCGGTGAACTTAGCTTCGGTCATGAATCCTTCACCGTTTTCGCGTGGTCCCGTGCTTGGGCCGCCACGTGCATCCTGGCCAGGAGGGCCCCGACCACGACACCGAGGCCGATCCCTATGTACAGGACCCAGCTCTGGTGCACCATCAGACCCACCACGAATCCTACCAAACCGAGGAAAATCACTCCGGCAATGATGTAGTTCAGATACATCTTCCCTGGGGTGAGTTCCTGCGACATCCAGCCTGGCTGGTTCTCTGCCATGATCAGGCCTCCTTGGTTCTAGCGTGCGTCGGTTTCGAGGGTCTCCCCTGCTGGGGTGCGTCGTCGAAGATCTGCAGCCTGAGTTTGGAGAAGAGGTAAACCTCTACCGCCTGCCACACCAGGACGCAGGTCACCGCTGAGACGGTGATCCAGAGCCTGGAGAACCACGCTGGGTCGCGTGGGATGAGCAGCAGGGCACCGAATCCGATCACCTTCACGATGTAGGTGACGAGAAAGGCGCCCATGATGGCCTTGGGGGCTTTGTGTCCCACGTAGGCGGCCACCGCGAGGGAGATGCCGAAGAACAGCACCACCACGAGCAAGGCGGCCAGTGAGGAAACGAATCCGGAGGTTCCGCTCGTGATCGTCCCGATCACGGTGACGACCAGGCCGGCACCGAGGGTCACGAGACCCGACTTCAGGGCGATTCCGAGCCAGGGGTTGTTCTCGGAGGATGCGGCCTTGACGGGCACCTCGGCGCGACGCCGCGCCGTTGCCTGTCGATGGCCCATGTGTCCTCCAAGCGCAGCGTCTAGCTGCGGCTCCGTCTCGATAAGGGTGATGGTGCGCCTAATACGGCGCATCAATCCTCATTCTACCTTGCGTCGAACTCGCGACGAAACCGGTACCTGTGACGTGCACGTCACAATGGCGTTTCTGAGCCCGGCAGTGCGGAGCCCGGCAGTGCGGAGCCCGGCAGTGCGCAGCCCTGCACTTCAGAGTCGGCCTCGGCGTTGTTCACTCATCTGACGTAGTTTGGCTGCCGAACGCCTGGCGGTGTGGCGACGGATCCAGGGCTGTACGGTCACGAGCGTCGCGCCAACCAGCGCCACGGCCATGATCGGCAGCAGGATCGAGGCCGGGACCCAGTTCAGTGAGACGGTGCCGAAGGCGACGATGGCCGACCACCCGTAGAGCAACAGCACGGCGCCTCGGTGTGTGTAGCCGCCATCCACGAGTTTGTGGTGCAGGTGTCCCCTGTCAGCGGTGAACGGGGAGTTGCCCTTGGCGGTACGTCGGATGACGGATGCGACCATGTCGGTGACCGGGATCAGAATGACGGCCAGCGGGAGCACGATGGGCATGTAGGCGGGGACGTTACGGAAGCGGAATCCGTCCAACGCCTGGACGTCGGTCGTGACGCCGATGGCGGCCACGGCCATGACCAGGCCGATCATCTGAGCTCCGGTCTCCCCCATGAAGACCTTGGCCGGGTTGAAATTGTGGACCAGGAACCCCAGGGAGGCGCCGAGGAGCAGGATCATCAGCAGCGCAGCCAGGTTCGCGTGATCGTATTGATTGACGTCCCTGGCCAACAGGTAGCAGTAGAGGAAGAAGGCGCTGGCACCGATGGCCGCGATCCCTGCTGCGAGACCGTCCAGTCCGTCAACGAAGTTGATGGCGTTCATCATGGCCACCATGACCACCACCGCGACGGCGATCTGCCAGAACGGATTCTCCAGCATGAACCAGCCAACGGGCAGCACTTCGATCTTGACGCCGGAGAAGGCGAGAAGAAGGGCCGTGCCGAGTTGTCCGAGCATCTTGATGGACCAGTGCAGCTCGAACAGATCGTCGGCGACGCCGATCACCAAAATAATCAGCAGCGCGAGGACGAGGCCAAGGACGATGTCCGGGCGGGTGAAGATCCCTGAGAGGAAAGGCGCTTGGGATGCCATGGCCAGACCCACGAGGACGCCGGCGATCATGGCCACTCCCCCGAGTTTGGGGATGTGTTCTTGGTGCATATCCCGGCTGCGCAGGGGGATATCTGCCATGGTGCGCATACCCACTGCACGTACCAGCGGCGTCACACTGGCGGAGACCGCGAAGGACACCGCCAGCATGAGCAGGTAGACCCTCATGCTGTCGGGTCCCCGTCGATTCCCACAATCTCGGGATCCAGTTCCTGCAGTGTCGCGAGCGGCAGGGCTCCTTGGCGCACCACGCGCGGGGGCGTCAAGGTGTAGTCCACGATGGTGGACGGGGTGGGGGTGAGCCCGTCCAGGGGTCTGGCGCCGTCCTCGAGGTAGACCTCGACGGAGTCGGCCAGTTGTGCTCTGGCGTCGGCTGCCGTTGGTCCGGTGGGAACCCCGGTCCGGTTGGCGCTGGAGACCGCCAGAGGCCCGACGGCCGAGAGCAGGTCGAGCGCGACGTCGTCGTCCGGCATCCGCAAACCGACCGTTCCGTGGGTCTCGCCGAGATCCCAGGTCAGGGACGGCTGCGCCGGGAGGATCAGCGTGAGCGCGCCCGGCCACAGCTTCTGGGCCAGGATCCGGGCCCCCTCGGGGACCTCCGTGGCGAGCCCGTCGAGTGTCGAGAGCCTGGGGATCAGAACGGGTGGTGGCATCTGGCGGTTACGCCCCTTGGCGGCCAAGAGGGTGGCCACGGCCTGTGGCGAAAAGGCGTCCGCTCCGATGCCGTAGACGGTATCGGTGGGGATCACGATGCATCCGCGTGCGGAAAGGGCTTCTTGGGCAGCCGCGATGCCTTCGGCACGCGCGGCGGGATCCGAGCAATCGTAGAGGGCACTCACGAGGCTTATTCTCCCACGTGCGCCACGGCTGCGGAGCGCACCGCCGTGGTGTATCGATCCCGTCCGGTCAGGTCATGGTGCACCACCACATCGCGCCAGGCCGGGGTGTCCATGGCCTGGCGCATGGCTGCCCCCTGCGTCTCATCGTGCTCCATGATCAGGGTTCCGCCTGCCCGGAGCAGGCGTTGGGCCTGCAGGATGAGTTCGCTGGGCAGCTGCATGCCGTCCGTGCCGCCACCGTACAGAGCCTCGACCGGGTCGTGGTGTCCCACTTCCGGGTCTGCGTGTTCGCGGGTGCCGGGAATGTAGGGCGGGTTGGAGACCACCACGTCCACGCTGCCGTGCAACCTCTCCCCCGATTCCGTCTCCTGGACCAACTCCCGGCCAAACTCCCGGGCGTCGCCGTGGACGAGTTCCACTCCAGTCCCCTCGAGATTGCGGGCCGCCCAGATCAGGGCGTTGTCCGAGAGTTCCACGGCGATGACTCTGGCTTGCGGCGCTTCGGTGGCCACCGCAGCTGCGATGGCGCCGGAACCGGTGCACAGGTCCACGACCAAGGGGCGGTCCACGCCGTCCGCCACGCAGGTCTGCACAGCCTCGATCGCCGCTCCGGCCACGAGTTCGGTCTCTGGGCGGGGCACAAAGACTCCCGGGCCCACCTGCAGGTCCAACTGCCTAAAGGGCGCTGTGCCGGTCAGGTGCTGCAGGGGCACGCGCTGGGCGCGGGCGGCGACGAGCTCGGCATAGCCGGCGGGGACGCACTCCCCCATCAGCGCCATAACGGCCAGCCGACCGCGGTCAACCCCCGCCAGATGTGCCGCCAGCACTTCCGCATCGTTACGGGCGGATTCGATGTGGGCCGCACGCAGTGTGGCCGTGGCGGCGCGCAGCGCCGCCCGCAGGTCGACGGCGTCGGCCACGGAGGTGGGGATGCCAACGGGAGCCGGCAAGGCGTCGTCGAGCAGAGGAACCGCGGGGCCGGCGCCCGCGGAACCGGAGGGTTCGGGAAGCCCCACGAAATGCCCGCTCATGCCTGCTCCTCCAAGGACTCCAGACGGTGAGCCTCGTCCGCCGCCACACACGAATCGATGACGGGTTGGAGCTCCCCGTCCAGCACGTGGTCCAGGTTGTAGGCCTTGTACCCGGTGCGGTGGTCGTTAATCCGGTTCTCCGGGTAGTTGTAGGTCCGGATGCGTTCGGAACGGTCCATGGTCCTCACCTGAGAGTGCCTGGCGTCGGCGTTCTCCGCATCCAACTGTTCCTGCTGGTGAGCCAACAGCCTGGAACGCAACACGCGCATGGCGGCCTCACGGTTCTGCAGCTGCGACTTCTCGTTCTGCATCGCCACGACGATCCCGGTGGGTAGGTGCGTGATCCGCACGGCAGAGTCCGTGGTGTTCACGCTCTGCCCGCCCGGCCCCGACGAGCGGTAGACATCGATCTTGAGGTCGTTGGGGAGGATCTCGATCTCGTCGGGTGCGTCCACTTCGGGGAAGACCAGCACACCGGCCGCGGACGTGTGAATGCGCCCCTGCGATTCCGTGACGGGAACCCGCTGCACCCGGTGGACGCCGCCCTCGAACTTCAGGGAGGCATAGACCCCCTGCGCCGGGTCGGAGCCCTTGCCCTTGATGGCGATCTGCGCGTCCTTGTAACCGCCCAGGTCCGAGTCCGTGGAGGAGATCATCTCCACCTTCCACCCTCGTGACTCCGCGTACCGGGTGTACATGCGCAGCAGGTCGGCCGCGAAGAGTGCGGCCTCCTCACCACCCTCGCCACCCTTCACCTCGAGGATGGCGTCGCGGGCATCGTTGGGATCGCGAGGAATGAGGAGCCGACGCAGTCGCTCCGCAACCTCCGGTCGTGCGCTCTCCAGTTCTTCTGCTTCCGCGGCGAACTCGGGATCAAGGCTCGCCATCTCACGCGCGGCCTCGAGGTCGTCCCCCATCTGTTTCCACCGGTGGTAGGTCTCCACCACGGCGTTGAGTTCGGCACCACGGCGCCCCAGTTTCCGGGCCAATCCCTGATCCTGATACACGGCAGGGTCCGCAAGGCGTTGCTGGATCTGAGCGTGTTCCTCGACAAGGCCCTCTACGGCTTCGAACATGGTGGTGGCTTTCCTGGTAGCTGCGGGTATGGGGGGATTGAAGCGGGAACGCGAACGCGCCCGGATCATCCTTACGTCTTCGTGGACGTCAGGAGGACCCGGGCGCGGTCGAGGTTGCTAGCGGTTCTCGCCGAGGGTGGTGCGGTTGACCACCATCAGGAACTCCGCGTTGGAGGTGGTCTCCTTCATCTTCTTCAGCAACAGCTCAAGCGCCTGCTGCTGATCCAGACCGGAGAGCACGCGGCGCAGGCGCCACATGATGCGGATCTCCTCCTGCGAGAGCAGCTGCTCCTCGCGACGGGTGGAGGAGGCGTTGACATCCACGGCAGGGAAGATGCGCTTGTCAGCCAGCTGGCGGGAGAGGCGCAATTCCATATTGCCGGTGCCCTTGAACTCCTCGAAGATGACCTCGTCCATCTTGGACCCGGTCTCCACCAGTGCGGTGGCGAGGATGGTCAGGGAGCCACCGTTCTCGATATTGCGTGCGGCACCGAAGAAACGCTTGGGCGGGTACAGCGCCGCGGCGTCCACACCGCCGGACAGGATCCGTCCGGAGGCCGGAGCGGACTGGTTGTACGCACGGCCGAGGCGGGTCATGGAATCCAGCAGCACCACGACGTCCTTGCCCTGCTCCACGAGGCGCTTGGCGCGCTCGATGGCGAGTTCGGCCACGGTGGTGTGGTCCTCTGCCGGGCGGTCGAACGTCGAGGCGATAACCTCGCCGCGCACCGAACGCTGCATGTCGGTGACCTCTTCAGGACGCTCATCCACGAGCACCATCATGAGGTGCACCTCAGGGTTGTTCTCCGTGATGGCGGCCGCGATGGACTGCAGCACCATGGTCTTACCGGCCTTGGGCGGGGACACGATCAGGCCGCGCTGGCCCTTGCCGATGGGGGCCACCAGGTCGATCACACGGGGGCCAACCAACTTGGGGTCGGTCTCCAGGCGCAGACGCTCCTGGGGGTAGAGCGGCACGAGCTTGTTGAACTCGACGCGCTTCTGGTTCTCCTCGACCGGGACACCGTTGACGGTGGCCAGCTTCACCAGCGGGGTGAAGCGGTTACGGGAGGAGCTGTTGTCTCGCTCCTCGCCCTCGCGGGGGGCGCGGACTGCGCCGACCACGGCGTCACCCTTGCGCAGGTGGTACTTGCGTACCTGCTGCAGGGAGACGTAGACGTCGTTAGCTCCGGGCAGGTAACCGGAGGTGCGTACGAAGGCGTAGTCGTTGAGCACGTCCAGGATGCCGGCCACGGGTTGCAGCACGTCATCCTCGGTCAGCTCGACGTCCTCGACCTCGAACTGGTTGCGGCCGCGGCCGCGACGGTTGCGCTGGTTGTTGCGCTCGCGCTGACGCTCACGGCGGTTGTTGCGGTCGTTGTTCTGCTTGTTGCCGCCCTGCTTGCCGCCACGATCGCCGTTGTTGCGCTCGTTGTTCTGCTTGTTGCCGCCCTGCTCGGTGCCGGACTCGGCATCGCGGTTACGGTTGCGATTGCGGTTGCGCTGGTTGCGGGTCTCCCCGCGCTCATCGTTCTGCTTCTCGCCCTGGCGGTTGCCCTGCTTTTCACCCTGGCGTTCGCCGGATTCCTGCTTGCCGGACTCGGGCTTCTCCTCGACCTTGGGAGCCTCGGCCTTCTCGACCTGCTCGGTGTTGGCCTTGGTGTTCTCCGCGGGCTGGTTGGCCTCGGCACCGGAGTTGTTGCGGCGGGAGCGGCGGCGACGGGGATTACCGGCATCCGTGGCTGCGGCGATGGCCTGTTCACGCTCGGCGCGCAGTGCTGCCTGCGCCTGAGCGCGTTCCTTCACGGACAGCTGTGCCTCGGCCTTGGGAGCCTCGGCCTTCTCCGGCTTGTCTGCCGGGCTGGCGTCGGCAGTGGTCGACGGCGATCCCGCGTCCACGGACGCGGAGCGACGGCGACGCGTGCGCTTGGGTGCACCCTGTTCGCCCGCGTCGGCGGAGTCAGCGGAGTCGGCCTTCTTGGCGGGCTCGGCAGTTGCCTGCCTTTCGGCCTGGTCTGCCTTAGCCTGTTCTGCCTTGGCCTTCTGCTCTGCCTTGGCCTTTGCAGCAGCATCGCGGTCGGCAACCGAGCCGCCGCGCTGGTGGTCGGAGATGGCAGAGACAAGATCGGCCTTACGCATGCGCTTGGCGCCGGAGATCCCCAGCTGAGCGGCAAGCTCCTGCAACTGTGCGAGCTTGAGTGCGGAGAGCCCTCCCTGCTTGGGCTTCTGCTTGGTGTCCACGTCTGTGGTGACGGTCACGAAGTTTCCTTTTTTCGTTCGTGTGCGGTGCCGGACGGCCTGATGGGTTGCCTTAGAAAAGCGGTCCGGATGATCCCACGTCGTCTGATGCGATACATGGGATCGGTGCGAGACGCACGCGGCTGCGTTCTGCGCCTCTGTGACCCGCGTGAAGAAAAGTCCGAGGATCGACTACTGAACTTGGAAGTTGAGCCTGTCGGAACTTAAGGCGGGATGCACGGACACGGTCAGGGGAGGTGAGGAAACCTCATCACGCCACCGGTCGGTGCTCCTCAACTGTAACACCGGAAGTATCGATCCCGGGCGCGGACACGGTCCACGTCACATCGGAGGCGTCCGTCAGCCGGGTCAACAGCGTCAGGGCCTCGTCCCGTTGGGACGCCTGAACCAGGATCAGGGCGGTGGGTCCGGCACCGGACACGGTGGCCGCGAACCCGTGGGCGCGAACCTCATTCAGGAGCCTGGCCGTATGGGGCATGGCCGGGGCTCTGTACCCCTCGTGCAAGCGGTCGCGGGCGGCCGACTGCAACAGAGCAGGTTCCTTGGTCAGCGCGTGGACCATCAACGCGGCCGCCGCAGCGTTGGCCGCCGCATCCGCATGAGGTACCTCTGCCGGGAGCAGCCCCCTGGCCACCTCGGTGGAGAGGATGACGTCAGGCACCGCGACGATCGGAACCACGTCGGCGTGAGGGGTGGGAAGCGCCACCCGGAACCGCCGGGTCACGTCGTCCTGCTCCCACGCGATGGTGAGACCGCCGTACACGGTCGGGGCGACGTTGTCCGGGTGTCCTTCCAGGCGTGCGGCGAGTTCAAACACGTCGTCACGGCCGGGGCGGACGCTGAGGTCTGCTGGCAGCGTTGCCGCTGCGGTGGCCACCGCGGCGACGATGACGGCGGAGGAGGAACCCTGCCCCCGCCCGTGGGGGATCCGGTTGACGGCGCTGAGTTCCAGATCGACGTTGCCGTGCTCCACACCCCAGGCATCCCAGGCCAGCCTGATGGTCCGGGCGGCCAGATGGTCCCCGTCCGTGGGCAGGCAGTCTTCGCCCTGCCCCGAGACCCGAACCGTGGCTCGGCCGGAGCCGGCCACGATCCGGGTGGAGAGATCGTCGCCGTACCCGAGCGCCAGGCCCAGAGTGTCATATCCGGGGCCCAGGTTGGCGCTCGTGGCCGGCACATGGACCGACACGTCCGCCCCGAGCAACGGGGTGGTCCCCTCCGGGACCCTCACCAGGCCGGCGAGCTCGGGCACGACGGCGGTCACTTCAGACCCAGCGCATCCGCGACGGCCACCACGTCGAAGTCGACCTTGGTGGGGCGCACGTCGTCGCCGTCGGCTTCCTTGATGGCCCAATCGGGGTCCTTCAGGCCGTGACCGGTGACCGTGATGACGATGGTCTTGTCCTTGGGGGCGGTCCCGGCGCGGTGGTGCTTGAGCAGACCTGCGGCGCCGGCGGCGGAAGCGGGCTCCACGAACACGCCCTCCTTGGAGGAGAGCCAGCGGTGGGCCTCGAGGATCTCGTCATCGGTCACGGCGTCGATCAGGCCACCGGACTCGTCGCGGGCGGCCTCGGCCTGCTCCCAGGAGGCGGGGTTGCCAATCCGGATGGCGGTGGCCACGGTCTCGGGTTCCAGGATGGGGTGCCCGGCCACGATCGGAGCCGCGCCGGCGGCCTGGAAGCCCCACATGATGGGGGTCTTGGTGGAGACGGCGGGCAACACAGTGCCGTCCTCACGGGTGTAGTCGGCGCAATACTCCTTGTACCCCTTCCAGTAAGCCGTGATGTTGCCAGCGTTGCCGACCGGAAGCAGGTGGTAATCGGGGGCGTCACCCAACAGGTCAACGACCTCAAAGGCTCCGGTCTTCTGACCCTGGATGCGGTTCGGGTTCACGGAGTTGACCAGGAACACCGGGTAGGACTCGGAGAGCTTCCGTGCCACCTCGAGGCAGTTGTCGAAGTTGCCGTCCACCTGCAGGATCTTGGCACCGTGGGCCACGGCCTGGGAGAGCTTACCCATCGCGATCTTGCCGTCCGGCACCAGCACGGCGCAGGTCAGCCCTGCCTGCAGCGCGAAGGCGGCTGCGGAGGCGGAGGTGTTGCCGGTAGAGGCGCAGACCACGGCCTTGGCCCCGGCTTTCACTGCGGCCGTGATGGCCATGGTCATACCGCGGTCCTTGAAGGACCCGGTGGGGTTCATCCCCTCCACCTTCAGATAGACCCGGTTCCCGGTCTCCGCGGACAGCGCGGGTGCGTACACCAGCGGTGTGCCACCCTCGCCGAGGGTGACGATGGTGTCCCCCTCCTCCACGGGCAGACGGTCGGCGTATTCGCGGATGACCCCGCGCCAGACGTGCGCCATATCGGGTTCAGTTCCCTTCAACTCGCATGACGGACGTGATGGCTTCCACCACGTCCAGGTGATTAACTGCGGCGACGGTCGCGTCCAGCGCTGACTGTCGCCCCTCGTGGGTGATGATGCGCAGCCGGGCATGAGAGCCGTCGTCCAGGCTCGTATGACCGTACTGCCGCATGGCTTCAATGGACACGCCGTGCTCGGTGAACACGGTGGAGATCTTGGCGAGCACGCCGGGGGCGTCCACGACGTCGAGTCCAAGCGCGTAGCGCGTCTCCGACTCCGAGACCGGCAGGGCCTCAAGGCCCGACGACGCGGCCTGGGCCGCGGGCGCGGCCCCGGTGACGAGCGCGCGGGCGGCCATCACGACGTCGCCCATGACGGCCGACGCGGTGGGCGCGCCGCCGGCGCCCTGCCCGTAGAACATCAGCTCGCCGGCGTTCTCCGCCTGCACGAACACGGCGTTGAACGCGCCGTGAACGGCGCTGAGCGGGTGGTCGCGGGAGATCAGCGCGGGATGGACGCGCATCAGCACGCCGGCCTCGGTCTTCGCCACGATGGCCAGCAACTTGATGACCTGATCGGATTCCCGGGCGGCGACGACATCGGCCGCGGTGACCTTAGTGATGCCCTCGGTGTGCACCTGGTCGATGGAGAACGTGCCTCCGAAGGCCAGTGAGGCCAACAGCGCGGCCTTGGCCGCGGCGTCGTGCCCTTCCACATCCGCGCTCGGGTCTGCCTCCAGGTAGCCCAGTGCGGAGGCCTCCTGCATCACGTCCTCGAGGTCGGCACCCTCGCGGTCCATCTTGTCCAGAATGTAGTTCGTGGAGCCGTTGACGATCCCCATCACCTTGGTGACGGTGTCCCCCGCCAAGGATTCGGCCAGCGGGCGCAGGATCGGAATGGCGCCCGCCACCGCCGCCTCGTAGCTGAGCAGGGTGGAGTTGGCTGCCGCCAGAGCGAAGAGCACGCCACCATGCGTGGCCAAGAGGGCCTTGTTGCCCGTGACCACGGGGACGCCGCGACGCAGGGCACGTTCGATCAGGGTCTTGGCCGGCTCCAGCCCGCCCATCAGCTCGATGACCAGGTCGGCGCGGTCCACAGCCTCCTCCGCATCGGCCGTGATCAGCTCACGCGGAAGGTGCGGACCACGGTCCGCCTCAGTATCGCGGACCACCACGGAATCGAGGGTGAGGCGTGCGCCGGTACGGGCGGTGAGGATCGCCTCGTCTTGGGCCAGGATTCGGGCCACCTCGGCGCCCACGGTTCCTGCTCCAAGCAATGCGACCTTCACGGTCCTGGTCTCCTGGCTCATGGTCTCCTCATCGTGTTTCATGTGAATGGTGTCCTTAGCTCAGATGCCCGCGTCGCGGGAGAGCAGATCGGATTCGTTCTCGCCGCGCACGATCACGCGGTCCTTGCCGCCGGACACCGCGACGATGCCGGGGCGCGGCAGATAGTTGTAATTGCTGGCCAGCGACCAGCAGTAGGCGCCGGTGGCGGGCACGGCCAGCAGGTCCCCGCGTTCCAGATCGGCCGGGAGGTAGGCATCCTTGACGACGATGTCCCCCGACTCGCAGTGCTTCCCGACCACGCGGGACAGCAGCGGTTCCGCGTCACTGACCCGCGACGCCAGCACCACCGAGTAGTCGGCGTCGTAGAGCACCGGGCGGGCGTTGTCGCTCATCCCGCCGTCCACGGAGACGTAGCGGCGGCTAGCTGCCCCCTCTGGCGTCTCCACCTCCACCTTCTTGCGGGTGCCCACGGAATAGAGCGTGACTCCCGCCGGGCCGGCGATGGCACGGCCGGGTTCGATACTCACCCGCGGCACGGCGATCCCGGCCGCGGCGCAGGCTTCGGCGACGGCGGAGGCGATGCCGGTAGCCAGCGCCTCGGGAGTCATGGGCTGGTCTGCCGCGGTGTAGGCGATGCCGTAACCGCCGCCCAGATCGATCTCCGCCAACTCGACGCCGTGGGTGTCCCGGATGGCCCCGAGGAAGCCGATCACGCGGCGGGCGGCCTCAGCGAATCCGTCCGTGCCGAAGATCTGGGAACCGATGTGGCTGTGCAGACCGAGCAGCTCGATATTGGCTGACGCAAGCGCGACGGCCACGGCCTCCTCGGCGTCGGAGACATCCCGTCCGGCGCGGGGGATCAGGGAGAGCCCGAATTTCTGGTCCTCGTGGGCGGTGGCGATGTAGTCGTGGGCTCCGGCGTGCACGCCTGGCGTCACGCGCAGCATGACCGGGGCGGTCACGCCGAGTTCGGCCGCGGCCGCCTGGAGTCTATGGACCTCTTCGACGGAGTCGGCGATGATCCGCCCCACGCCCAGCTCGAGCGCACGGGTGATCTCCGCGTCTGACTTGTTATTTCCGTGCAGACCGACGTTGGCCGGATCCACGCCGGCGGCAAGGCCCACCGCGAGTTCACCGGCTGAGGCGGTATCCAGCCGCAGTCCTTCCTCGGTGATCCAGCGGGCCACGGAGGTGTTCAGGAGGACCTTGCCCGCGTAGTACACGTCGACTCCACCGCACAACGGAGCGAAGGCTTGCTCAAAGGCTTCGCGGAACCGCCGCGCCCGGGAGCGCAGCTCGTCCTCATCCACCACGTAGAGCGGCGTGCCGTGACGCTGCACCAGATCCTGCACGTTGACACCACCGAGGCTCAGGACCCCGTTCTCGTCACGGTCGGCAGACGCGGGAAACAACGGCGCCCCCGTGGCCGGATTGAGTTCCGCGCCGTCCGTGGGGAGGCTGAGCCAGGCTGGTGCGAGAGGTGAAGCGGGCACGGTTTCCTTAAACCTAGTTTGCGAGCGATGGGTCCGCGGGTGAGCGACCCTGACGGGTCAGCAGGAACGAGCCTACCGGGGGCAATGCCGAAGAGAAGCTTCCATGACGCTGAAGGCGGTTTCTGCATCGCTGCCATCACGGCGTCAACGTAGGCTGGGGCCAGCGATCAAGCAGGAATCACCAGTACCTGAGGAGTCCCGGACATGAACACCAATGAGACACCCACCGGGGGCGGGCCCATGCCCGCTCCGCCGACTCCGGCACCGCCTAGTCCGGGGGCGCCGTGGAGCGGCGCTGCCCCTGGTGGCACGGCCGTACTTCCGCCGGTCCCGCCCGCGCCACCCCAGGACGGCGCGCCCGTACCGCCGCGCCGTCGCATCCCCCGCTGGGTGTATTGGGTGGTCGGGATCCTGGTCCTCGCACTCGTGGCCGGCACCATCGTGTACTTCCTGGTCCGCGGTGATAACAAGGGCGGGGCGTCCTCACCGGCCAAGGCCGCGGCAGCAATTGAGCGCAATATCGCAAGCAAGGACGTCATGGCGTTGGCCTCACAGGTGGCCCCGTCGGAGTATGCGCCGTATGCGCAGAATCTGACCTCCCTCCTGAAGGATTCCGGGCTGCAGGTCGCCGTCACCGGAGATCAGCACAAGGATCCGATCTCCGCGCTCGGCTCGGCCAAGGACCTCCTTGACGCCGTGGATATCGACCGCTCGGAGATGACGTTCGAGGTGGCGCATGAGGGCCCACAACTGGCAGCCGTGGATGTGACCTCGTGGGTGCTGGACGCCTCGGTGGACCGGGAAGCCATGGAGAAGGCCCTCGAGAAGGTCGGCAAGCAACAGGGCGCAGATTCGGTCGAGTCCATGGTCAAGGATCTACGAGAAAGTTCGGACGAGGATTTGCGCCACAGCGGCGAGGTGATCACCCAGGATTCACCTCTGCGTCTGGTCATGGTGAAGGAGGGTTCCGGGTGGTACGTCTCCCCCGTCCTCACCATGGTGGAGTCCTCCCGTTTGGAAGATGAAGGCACCGATGCCGCTGTGGAGCCGGATTGGGACGCCGACCCGAACGCGAGCAAGGGTGCGGCCTCCCCGGAGAAGGCCTTCAGTGAGTTCGTGGACCACCTGCTGGAGGTCAAGAGTCCAGCGGATCTCTACGCGGACCCGGTGGTCTCGCGTCTTTCGCTGCCAGAGCGTCGGATCCTGATGCTCTACCGCCCCTACCTTGACGAGCTGGCCGGTGAAGCCGTCGGCGACCAGGACCTGGCCGAGCTGGGGCAGCTGAGTTCCATGCTCAACATCGAGTGGGGTCTTAAAGCCCACCGGATCGACGACTCGCTCTCGATCGTGTCGATGGGGTCAACCAAGGTCAGCATCCCGATGCTCGGCTCCCTGGAGTTCGACGGCGCCAAGCTCTCCGTGCCCATGTCCCCTGGCGGACCTAGCCCGGCGGTGGACTTCGGAATTGGGTTGGAGAATCCAGATCGGCTGGGCTTCGCCGCCGTCAAGGACCAGGGCGGCTGGCGGCTCTCACTGTTGGACTCCACCATGAACTTCGTAACGTTGAAGGCCAACGACCAGGCTTTGGCCTGGGGTGAAGAGTTCTACGCCGAGGAAGTCTCCGGTGAGCGGGGTGCACCCACGTGGGAGGAGCTACCCCCACTGGTTCAGAACCTCATGGGCGTCACGGCTTCCTTCGAGAAGGCCTTCGACCAGGCCGACGACGGTGCGCAGGGGTCGCGTCCATGACGGTGCTGGGTTGGTTCATCGCGCTGCTGGTCAATCTGGCGCTGGCAGGGATCATGGCCGCCGTGGTGCGCCAGTTGCTCGGCGCCCAGGTCGGGTGGCCCCGCAGCATCCTGGTCTCCTACGTGGCCCTCGTGGCCTTCATCCCGGTCACGGTGTGGGTGGCCAGAGAGGTCGGGTTCCTGGACGGAACCGACCGCCTGAAGATCCCCGTGCTGCTCTTGATCGGCCTGCTGGTGCTCGCCTTCGCGTGGGCTCTGGTGCTGTGCACGGCGGTGGTGGTGATTCTCGAGGCGCTGGTCCCCACCGGTTCCATCCCCTCCATCCTGGCGTGGCCGTCGCTGATCGCCAAGGCCTGGCGGCGCATGGTGCGCTACCGGAAACTGGCGTGGATCGTCACCAGATCGGGGTTCTCCGGTGCCCTCCAACAGGGCCCACGGTCGGAACGCTTCGACGCGGCGATGGTGCGGACCCTGGATGAGGCCGGGCCCAGTTTCGTGAAGCTGGGTCAACTGCTCTCCACCCGTCCCGATGTCATTCCACCCACCACGGCAACCGCGCTCTCCAAGCTGCAGTCCTCGGCGCTCCCAGTACCGACCGCAGAGATCGTCACCGTACTTGAGCGCTCCTGGGGGCGTGACCCCCACCAGGTCCTGGGTCGTTTGGATCCCACACCGCTTGGCGCCGCCTCGATCGCCCAGGTCCACGCAGCCCGGACCGCGGACGGCCGTGACGTCGTGGTGAAGGTCCGCAGGCCCACCGCTGCCCACTTGGTGACGGTGGACTCCGACATCATGCTGCGTTTTGCCCGCACGGCCCATCGGCGCTTCGAATGGGCCAGGGAGATCGGGGTCGAGGACCTGACCATTGGCCTGGTGAAGGTCATGAACGAGGAACTCGATTATCGGATCGAGGCCTTCAACACCAAGGTGGGACGTCGACTCACGCAGAACGTCCCGGAACTGGTGGTGCCCTCCGTGGACGAGGAACTCTCCACTGAAGAGGTTCTCGTCATGGACCTGATCGAGGGCGTCTCGGTTCCCCATGCGGTGGATGACATCGCCCCCGAGCGGCGCCAGGAACTGGCGGAGGCGCTGCTGGAGTGGGTGATCCGCGGCGTCCTCGTGGAGGGTTTCTTCCACGCCGACCTGCACCCTGGCAATATCCTCGTCACCCCGGATCACCGGCTGGGCATCCTCGATTTCGGTGCCGTTGGCCTGATCGACCAGGAGACCAGGAAGCTGCTCACTGCGCTCATCGGTGCCATCTTGGAAGATGATGCGGTGGTAGCCACCACGGCGTTGCAGATGATCTTCGATCTCCCCGCCGACGTTGAAACACGTGCCCTAAAACGGGACCTCGGACGGTTGCTGGCCCGCGTCCACGCCTCTGGTGAGGCCGATTCCACCCTCTTTGGCGACCTGATCCAGTTGCTGCGCGGACACCGGATCGGGGTGCCCGGTGACATCGCGGGCGCGTTCCGTACGCTCGGTGCCGTCGAGGACACGCTGAAGGTCCTGGTGCCGGAGAACTCGTTGGTGGCGGGCGCCAGAGCGGCCATGCCCGGTGTCCTCACAGCTCTGGCCTCCCCCACCCGTGCCGCCAAGCGCGCCGGAGTGGAGGCGCTCGTGGTCGGCTCAGTGGCCAAACGCATCCCTGACCGGGTGGAACGGATCACCGATGCCCTCGCAGCCGGCGAGTTCAATGTGAACACCCGGCCGCTTGCGGATGTCGGAGAGCGTCGCTGGCTGCGGCGCATGCTGGACGACGCCCTGTCGGTGCTCTTCGCAGCTGTCCTGGCCGTGGTCGCGGTCAACTTGGCAACCACGCACGGTGGCGCGATGCTCACCGAGCAATTGTCGCTGGCGCAGTTGGGCGCGGCGGTGCTCGGCCTGATCGCCATGGTCCTGGCCCTACGGGTGCTGGTGCGGGTCTTCAGCAGACGCACCACCGTGGACTCGGACTAACGTCAGCGCGGCTTGCGGGCCTGCCAGATCACGTTGGTGCGCAGGAAGTGCGGCGTGTAGCTAACATCGGTGAACCCTGCCCGCTCGAAGCGGTCCTTGAGCGGCGTGGGTGGCAGGAAGCCGAGGGTGGAATCCGTGAGGTAGTGGTACGCCTCCGGGTCCTTGGCCACGATGGTGCCAAGGGTGGGGATCACCGTCTGCATACCGATCTTGACGAACGGCGCCAGGGGTCCGGTGGGCGGAGAGGACTCCAGCGCCACGACCAGGCCGCCCGGCTTCAGCACGCGGTACTGCTCGGCCAGGACCTGGTCCAGATCGGAGACGTTGCGCATCAGATAGCCGTGCGTGATCGCATCGAAGGAGTGGTCCTTGTACGGCAGCGCGTGAGCGTCCGCGAATTCCCACGTGATCGGTGAGGCGGCATCCTGCCTGCGCGCGACGTCGAGCATTCCCTCCGAGAAATCGGCGCCAACCACGCGCGCGCCGGGACGGCGCGCCTGCACGGCACGGGCGATCACGCCCGTGCCGGTGGCCAGGTCGAGGTAGTCGGCACCGGTCACGGTGGTGGCCCTACGAGCCACGTCCGCGCACCAGGCGGCATGCCGGTTCAGCGTCATGAGCCGGTTCATGGTGTCGTATCCGGCCGCGATGCGGTCGAAGGTGCCCTGAACCTCGGCGTCGTGCCCCTCCGGTTGGGAGGCCTGAGGCTGGGAGGCGCTCACATCTTCTCCGGAGCGGAGACGCCCAGCAGGTCCAGGCCGTTGGCGATCACCGTGGTCGCGGCGTCGTTGAGCCACAGGCGGGTGCGGTGCACAGGCTCCACGGCGTCCTCCCCCACGGGGGTGATGCGGCAGGCCGCGTACCAGGAGTGGTAGGCGGAGGCCACGGCCTCAATGTGGCGGGCCACACGGTGCGGCTCGCGTGCCTTGGCCGCCCCGGCCACCACGGAGGGGAACTGACCCAGCGCTGCAAGCAATTCGTTCTCGGCCGGATGCGCCAGCAGCGAGGCGTCGAACTCCGAACGGTCCACGCCGCGGGCTTCGGCCTGTCGGGCTGCCTGACGAGAGCGGGCGTGCGCGTACTGGATGTAGAACACCGGGTTGTCGTTGGAGGCCTTCTTCAGCACCTCGGGATCCACGGTGATCGGGGAATCGGCCGGAACTCGCTCCAGCGAGTAGCGCAGCGCATCGGAGCCGAGCCAGTCAATCAGGTCACGCAGTTCGATGATGTTGCCCGCACGCTTGGAGAGCTTGGCACCGTTGACGCTCATCAGCTGGCCGATGAGGATCTCGATGTTCTTCTCCGGGTCATCGCCCGCAGCGGCCGCGATGGCCTTGAGCCGGCCCACGTAGCCGTGGTGGTCGGCGCCGAGCAGGTACATCTTCTCGGGGAATCCGCGATTCTTCTTGTCCAGGTAGTACGCGGAGTCCGCGGCGAAGTACGTGGGTTCACCGTTGGCGCGAATCAGCACGCGGTCCTTGTCATCGCCAAAGACCGTGGTCCGCAGCCAGACGGCACCGTCCTGGTCAAAGACGTGTCCCTGCTCGCGCAGGTGCTCAACGGCGGTGGCGATGGCACCGGACTCATGCAGCGTGGTCTCGGAGAAGTACTGATCAAAGCTGACACCGAAGTCCGCGAGGGTCTTCTTGATGTCCGCCATCTGGAGTTCGTAGCCGAACTGGCGCAGGACCGGGATGGCGGCTTCCTCGGTCAGAGCCTTGACCTCCGGATGCTCGTTGGCGATGGCCTGGGCCAGGTCCGCGATGTACTGGCCGGGGTAGCCGCCCTCCTGGACGGGCAGTCCGTGCAGGCGGTTGTAGATGGACAGCGCGAAGGTGTTCATCTGGCTACCGGCGTCGTTGATGTAGTACTCGGCCTGAACGTTGGCACCGGAGGCGCGCAGAACCCGCACGATGGCGTCGCCCAGGGCCGCCCAGCGGGTGTGGCCGATGTGCAACGGGCCGGTCGGGTTCGCCGAGACGAACTCCATGTTGATGGTGTGGCCAACCAGGGTCTCGTTGCGGCCGTAGGCGGCACCGGCTTCGACGATGGTCTTGGCAAGTTCGCCCGCAGCGGCGGCGTCGAGGCGAACGTTGATGAATCCGGGGCCGGCGATGTCCACGGACGCCACGCCGGCAAGCTTTTCCAGCTCACGAGCGACCAGCTGCGCAAAGTCGCGGGGGTTCATCCCGGCACGCTTACCCAGCTGCAGGGCCACGTTGGTGGCCCAGTCGCCGTGATCACGCTGCTTGGGTCGCTCCACCTTGACCGTTCCGGGGAGCTCGACCTGCACCCGCCCGGAGGCGACGAGGTCGGAGAGGATGCGGGACAGGCTGGCGGAGAGTTCTTCGGGAGTCACAAAGCACGATTCTACCGGGGATTCAGGTGCACCCGACGTTCGGTGGCCCACGTGTGAGGAATCCGTCGCGCCGAACGCCTCCTTCGCTGTGCCGACACCCGCTGGAACGGGTTTCTTCGTATCGTCCCATACGATATACCCTCAATCGATCACTAATGGCAAGTGCAACACTTTCTTGTATACCCTTCACTCTTCCATGACACGTGATTCCTGGGTAAGATATTCCTAACGGGGTGGAAGCTGGGGATGCCAAGGAGATCCGGGGGATTTCACGGTCGCCACTTTCTCCTCGCGACACCACTCGATGGCCGCACCGTCATCGAGAGGAAAGCCCATCGGAGCATCACTGACAGGGGGTGAACAGGATGACCATTTCGGAGCAGGGCAGTGCGACCCTTCTTTCGGAGATGCCGCAGATCCTTGGCATGCTACGGATCGCCGCGAACTCCAACGCCTCCGCCATCGACATGATCAAGGACTTCTTTGGTCCCGGCGGCGCGAAGCTACAGCGCCGCGCCGCAGGAGCGTTGGTTCCGGAAGTCCATGACGTGGACCCGTCGCACGGACGCGCTCCGAGCATCCAAGACCTGCGCCAGGTCTTGGACGCCGTGAACACCCTCAGCGCAGAAGTCGACCATTTGAGGGCGATATGCGCAGAATTGATCATGACGGGATCCGATCCTTTCATCGACAAGCCCCAACGGATCAGCGATCAACTCGGAGAACGCTCCCCCGAAGCCACGATCAAGAAATATTTGTTGCACTCCCCAAAACAATTACGAGACACCAAGACCGTGCGCGCTGCCACCACCGGCGGGGAGGGATGCTCACTCTCGCCCGCTCCCCCGTTGCTGCCCATCCTCGCCACGGCTGTTGAGGATGCGGCGGTGACGTTGGAGCAGGCGGAGGCCATCGCCTCGGCACTGACCCCGGTCGCTCGCAGGAAGACCGGGGTGGATCCTGAGGTGCTCTCCACCGTGGAGGCGATCCTGGTCGGCCATGCCACCGGTGGCAGCCACGGCGCCCCTCCAGACACCGTGCCGGTGTCAGACCTCGCCGCAGGTCGCTACGGAGTCCGCATGCACCCGGAGGAGTTGAAGCGGCTGGGTAAGCAGCTGGCGGAACTCGTGGACCAGGACGGCCCGGAACCCAGCGACGCCGAAATCCAGGCCAAGCGCGGCCTCACGCTGAAACCCGGCCGCAAACCGGGCGATCCGGCCCGTCTTAGCGCAACACTGACGCCCGAGGCCTACGAACAGCTGAGCATCCTGCTCTCCGCGATCCTGGATCCCAAGACCGGGCCACAGGAGCCGGCCGAGGGAGAGGCGGATGGGCCGGATCCCGTCCTGCCCTTCGACGTCACGGACGTTGACCGGGCCGGACGCACCTTCCACTTTCCCGATGCCGACCCCATTACTTTTCCGCAGGCGCAACATGACGCGTTCGTGACCCTCCTGGGCCTGGCGGCCAAGACGGCCCCGGACCAGGGTGGAGCCCCGCCACGCGTGATCCTGCTCGCCCGAGCCGAACAGGTGCTCAAGACGCTGAACGCACACGCGATCACGGAACTGGGACAGAACGTCGGGCAGGCGATCCGCGCGCTGGCCCGAGCCGGCGAGGCCGGGTTCCTTACGGACCTGGCGGTCGCGACGATCAATGATTTGACCGAGCTGGTCAACGCGAACCAGGTGATCCGACAGGACGATCCCCGCGGCAGCCTGCTGCATAAGTCCGAAAAGGAGACTCCCCCACCACCGGTCTTCGGCTCCTCGATACTCCAGGATCCCCGGCTATTGGATTCCGCGCTATTTCCTGCCACCGGCGAGACCATCCCGCTCTCCCGGCTGGGCACCATCCTGTGCACCGCCATCACGGAGATCGTGGCCTCCCGGGGTGGGGACTTCCTCTCCTACTCGGTAGCTGAACGCAGAACCTTCACGGCCGCGCAGCGACGAGTGCTGCTGACCACGTACACCAGTTGCGCCGTCCCGGACTGCCACATCCCCGGACTACGCTGCGATGCCCACCACGTGCAGCCGGCGTCGCTGGACGGACCCACCACCATCGACAACGGCGTGTTGCTCTGCCGCCACCACCACACCAAACTCCACCAGGGCCGCCTCCGACTCACCCCGAGGCAGCCCGGCATCCCCGGACTCGATGCGATTGGGTGACAGGCCATCCACGGTGCTAGGCTCGTCTTCGTTGCCCTTGTAGCTCAGTGGATAGAGCGTCCGCCTCCGGAGCGGAAGGTCGAAGGTTCGAATCCTTTCGGGGGCACCAAGAACGATCAGGCCTGAGTCTCACGACTCGGGCCTGACGTGTATCCCGGTACGCTGGCCGAGTGAACAGCACCCCCACCGACGAGCTGGACCTCCCCCGCCCACCCGGGGTAGTACGTCGACTCATGAGCCAACACCCACGGTGGGTGGACGCGATGCTCACCGCGGTGTATCTGGTGCTCACCGGCGTGCTCGGCGTCGCAGGAGGCTTCATCCCTCCCGGTGGCGAAGGCCCGGCCAACGAGACGTTCCAGACGCCTGACTACTTCTTCTTCCCTCAGGTCCTGATGCTGGTGCTCGTGATCGCCACCTCGATCGCCGCCATCTACGTGCATCGCAGCTTGGCCTTCCCCGCCCTCATCGTGGTGTTAGTGGTCCTGGCCTGCGCGCCGCCAGACATGGTGCCCCTGGCGGCCTCAACGGCGGTGATCGCGATGCTGCTGTACTCCATCCCCGTGTATCGCTCGGTGCGGCTGGCCTGGCTTGGTTACGGTCTCGCCGTCGTGGCGTCCATGCTGCCCATTCCCTTCATGGGGGACGTCGTGGATGCGGCACCGAACACTCCGCGCGAAATCATCACCTTAGGTGTCTCCTCCGCGATCATGCTGCTCATCCCGATCATGATCGGCTTCAACGCAGGCAACCGCCGCCGCTACACGGAGGCGATCATCGACCGCGCCCACCAGCTGGCCAGGGAGAGGGACCAACGAGCCCAGCTGGCCGTCGCGGAGGAAAGGACCAGGATCGCGCGGGAGATGCACGACGTCGTCGCCCATTCCGTCTCCGTCATGGTCGCCCTCTCCGAGGGCGCCGCACGGGTGGTGGACTCCTCGCCCGAGGACGCCAAGGATGCCATGACGCAGAGCGCCGACGCCGGGCGTAGCGCGCTGGGGCAGATGCGGGAGGCCATCGGCCTGTTGCGCCAGCAGGGCGAGGAAGCCGAGCTGGCCCCGGCCCCGAGCATCGCCGAGCTTCCCGAGCTGGTGCAAGGATTCCGCGAGGCCGGCCTGGATTTGACCCTGTCCCTGAACCTGACCGCAGAGTCCGTCGCGTTAGATCCGACGCGGGAGCTGATCGTCTACAGGTGCGTGCAGGAATGCCTCACCAATATGCTCCGCTACGCCGGGGCCGGCGCCCACGGTCGGGTGAAGGTCACCCACAACGAAAGTGGAATCACGGTGAACATCGAGGACGACGGCGGGCCAAGCACCGCCACCCTGGCCGGGCTCGGTTCCGGCCATGGCCTAAGCGGCCTCGGCGAGCGCGTGCGCGTGGTGGGCGGCACGCTGGAGTACGGTCCAAAAGCGGCCGGCGGTTGGACAGTGACCGCGGTGCTGCCGCGCGAACAAGGAGGCAATCGTGGCTGAGGCGACGCGCGTGATGCTGGCCGATGACCAGGATCTGATCCGGACGGGGTTCCGGCTGATCCTTCGCGGCGAGGAGGACATCGACGTGGTGGCGGAGGTGTCTAACGGCGAGCAGGCGCTGACCGAGCTGGCGCGCCTGGGCGGCGCGTGCGACGTCGTGCTCATGGACGTGCGCATGCCCAAAATGAACGGGATCGAGGCGACGGAACGGATTATCAGGGAGTTTCCCGGGGTCAAGGTGCTGGTGCTGACGACGTTCGACCTGGATGAGTATGCGCAAGCCGCGATCAGGGCCGGTGCCAGCGGGTTCCTGCTGAAGGATGCCAGGGCCACGGAGTTGGTGGATGCGGTGCGTCGGGTGGCGTCCGGCGACGCGGTCATGGCTCCGGCGATGACCCGGCGGATGCTGGCGCAGATGGCGGTGCCGACCGCAGAGCCGGCGAAGGCCGCGACTCCGGCACAGTCGTCGGCCCGGTTGGAGGTGTTGACCGAGCGTGAGCGCGAGGTGCTCGCCCTGGTGGGTGCTGGACTGAACAATACGGAGATCGGCGAACACCTCTTCCTCTCCGAATCCACCGTGAAGACGCACGTGGGGAGGGTCCTGTTCAAACTCGGTTTACGGGACCGAATCCATGCGGTGATCCTCGCGAAGGAGCTGGGGGTCTAGTACCCAGGTACCATCCACCCCCGGATCTCGGTACCGGTGGCGGACGCGGCGGCCGGGGCGTTCCGGGAACACTCGAAGAGTCAGCAAAGACAACTGCTTTACGACTCAACGAGTGAGGTCATCATGATCCAGGCACAGGGCCTGACCAAACGCTACGGCTCCAAACTGGCCTTGGACGCCGCCACCTTCGAGGTCCGTCCGGGGCAGGTCACGGGCTTCCTTGGCCCCAATGGCGCGGGCAAATCCACGTCCATGCGGCTCATGGTCGGCTTGGACCGGCCCAGTGCCGGCCGGGTCACGATCAACGGCAAGAGCTACGGCGAGCATCCGGCACCGTTGGGCGTGGTCGGCGCCTTGCTCGACGCCAAGGGTGTGCATCCGGGCCGTACGGCGCGCAGTCACCTGCGGGCGCTGGCCGCCACCCACGCGATCCCGGCTCGCCGCGTCGATGAGGTGCTGGAGAGCACCGGGCTGAGCGAGGTGGCCACGAAGCGGGTCGGCGGCTTCTCCCTTGGCATGGGCCAACGGCTCGGAATCGCCGCGGCGCTGCTGGGAGACCCGGATGTCCTGATCCTGGACGAACCGGTCAACGGGCTGGACCCGGACGGCGTGCTTTGGGTCCGCCGGTTGGCCCGCGAACAGGCTGCGCAGGGCAGGACCGTGCTGCTCTCCTCCCACCTGATGAGCGAGATGGCCCAGACGGCCGACCACGTGATCGTGCTGGGGCGCGGCAAGGTGATCGCGGATGCCCCCATCGGCGAGCTCCTGGCCGGCGGCACGGCCCAGGTCCGGGTGGTCTCACCGACGGCCTCCTCCCTGGTGCAGCACTTGCGTCAGACCGGCGGACACCCGGAGCTGACGGTGGATGTCCTCTCCGAGACCGAGCTCCTAGTGCGCGGCAGGACGGCTTCGGAGATCGGCCACACGGCTGCCCGCCAGGGCATCGAAGTGCACGAGCTCGTCCCCCTGAACCGCAGCCTCGAGGACGCCTACCTGGAGCTCACCCACGATCTGGTCGAGTACGAGGCCGTTACTCAGCCCTCCGCCGCCTGACCCCTTATCTCTTCACGAAGGACTTTCATCATGAGCACTATCGCCATCACCCCAGCCACGCCAGGACGCCTGTGGCTCTCCGGCATCATCCATTCCGAGTTCATCAAGGCGTTCTCCCTGCGTTCCATCCGCTGGTCCGTCACGATTTCGATCCTGCTTGGAGCCGGTCTGTCCCTCGTGATGGCCTTCGGCATCCGCGACCTGTTCACGGAGGTGACCGACGGCGGTGCCCAATACATCACCACCGTGGTCAGCTTCCCCGCCAGTTTCCTCACGCTGGTCTTCGCGGTGCTCGGGGTGTTCGTCTTCTCCTGCGAATACTCCTCCGGCATGATCCTGTCCACGTTGACCGCGGCCCCACGGCGGGGACTCGTCTTTGCCGCCAAGGCCGTGGTCACGGCCGCCATCGCCGGTGTCGTCGCGCTGGTCGTCGTGGCTGCAGGCGCCCTGCTCGCCGTCCTGGTGGAGCCTCAGGCGGCGTCGGCGTTTGGCGAGCCGGAAGTCCTCTCCGGCCTGATCGGCACCGTGGTCTACCTGGTGGCCGTGGCCCTGCTGGCCTTCGGCGTGGCCGGAATCTTCCGCACCACGGCGGCCAGCGTCACCACCGTGGTCGGCATCATCTTCCTGCTGCCCATGGTGCTGCAGATCCTCACCGGTGTGACCGACTGGGTCTGGGCCGACTGGGTGATCGAATACCTGCCCTCCTCGCTCGGGTCCACGCTCGGATACGGTGTCGACTCCACGCTGCCCTCGATGAATGCTGAGGGATCGGGCGTCCACGTACCCAACTACGGCGAATCCATGGCCGCCCTGCTGGCCTGGGTGGCACTACCCTTGGTCCTCGCCGCCCGTCTGTTCTTCCGCCGCGACGCCAAGTGATCCCCCGGCTTTCAGCTCGAGCCACGTATCGATCCCGACGCGGGAGAGGAAGTCTCGATCGTGACTGACCACCAGCACGCCGCCCCGGTAATCACAGAGCGCTGAGACGAGTTCGTCCACGCTGCGCAGGTCAAGATTGTTGGTCGGTTCATCCAACACCAGAAGCTGGTGGGGTGGATCGGCCAGCAACAGTGTGGCGAGAGCGATCCGGAAGCGTTCGCCCCCGGAGAGTTCCCCGACCCGACGATGAATGATCTCGCCACGGAAAAGGAACCGGGCGAGCCCTGCGCGCAGGTCGCCCTCTGCCCGCCCTGGAGCACAGGCGCGGACGGTTTCCAGCAGTGTTGCCGACTCATCCAGGTGGTCAAGACGTTGGGGAAGGTAGCCGATCCGTGAGGTCGCCGTCGACATCACGGCCTCCAACAACCGCGTCTTCCCTACCCCATTGGTCCCGGTCAGCGCCACGCGTTCAGGACCCTGGATCACGGTGCACCTCCCCCGGCTATCCCACAGCTCTGCCAGCCGTCTGCCGGCCGGGACGTCCGGGTCGGGCAAGGTGATGGAGATGGTGGCCTCGCGCCGGATCCGTTGTGCCCGCTCGGCGACATTCCGCTGCGCCGCGACGACGTCCTTGTCCAGGCGTCCCTGCAATTTACCCGCCGAAACCTGGGCCTCCTGTTTGCGATTGTTCATGATCATCTTGGGCTTGCGCTTGTTCTCGAAATCCGTCCGCGCATACCGCTGCCGCCTGGCCAGCTTCGTCTGAGCCTCTCGGCGTTGCCTTTCCTGGGTCTTCAGGCGTTGCTCGGCAGAGCGCAGCGACTGCTCTGCTGCGTTCTGTTCTGCCGCCAGATGCTCCCGGTACTCGTCGACTCCGCCCCCGAAGACGTCTAGGACGCCGTCGTGGAGTTCGGCCGTTGAGTCCATCCGGTTCAGGAGGTCGACATCGTGGCTGACCACGATCATGGACCCCTTCCAGGAGTCCACGACCCGGTACAGGCGTTCCCGGGCCTCCCGGTCGAGGTTGTTCGTTGGTTCATCGAGCAGGACCACCTCATGTCGGGCCAGTTCCAGCCCGATCAGTGCGGCCAGCATCGTCTCTCCTCCGGAGAGTGTGGACACACTTCGGTCCAGGTCGAGGTCCGGCAGGCCGGCGCGGTCCAGGGCCGCCAGGCTCCGGGACTCGACGTCCCAGTCATCCGCCAAGGTCTCGAAGTGGGCCGGGTCCACGTCGCCCATGGCGATGGCGCGAAGCGCCTTCAAGCGGTCCTGGACGCCGAGCAGTTCTGCCACCGTGACGCTGGTTTCCAGGGTGAGGCGTTGCGGCAGATAGCCGATGCTGCGGAAGGTGGCGAGGCGGACCCGTCATACCCTGTCCCCTACTTCGTCTCTCGGGGAAGACCCTTCGGGTTGATCTGGATCTCACCGATCACTTCCGGGCCAAGCCCCCAGCGTTCCTGAGATTTCTTCAGGACACCGTCTTGAAGATCCGCTTCCAGCACGGTGGCAACGGGCTCCACCAGCCCGTTGCCCTTGGCCGTAGCGACGTCGACATCGGAATTTTCCGGCCAGCCCGCGTTGACCGGGCCGACCGTCTTCAATTCCGGATTGATCTTGGATTCGTAGATCTGGGCCGGGTTAGGTCCAAAGGTCGCGTCGACCCGCTGGGATTTCAGAGCCAGGACGCCGGCGGCGTTGTCGTCGTAGTACACCAACTCGGCCGGTTTCTTCCCGGCCTTCTCGTTGCTCGCGTTCCAGGCCTGCAGAATCTTCTCCTGGTTGGTGCCGGAGCCGACCACGATCTTCTTCCCCGCAATGTCGCCTGCGGATTCGATGGAGTCGATCCCGGAATCCTGACGCACCAGGAAACCGTGCAGTCCACGCCGGTAGGTCGCGAAGTCGAAGAGATCCTTGCGTTCCTCGGTGACGCCCACGTTGGAGACCACCAGGTCGTACTTCCCTGACTGCACACCCAGCGGCCAGTCGGCCCAGTTCGTGGTTTCCACCTTCAATTTCAGGTCCAGCCCGTCCGCGATCAATTGCGCAACGTCGATCTCGGAGCCGACCACGGTGGAACCGTCCGAGGCGTGAAAGACCAGGGGCGCGGAGCCGGAGGTAGCGGCGACGGTGAGTTGGCCCTGGTGCACCGGCTTGAACCCGGAGTCCTTGAGCTCCGCAACGGCGGCCGGGACGGCCTCAGACCGCAGCCGAGCCTTCTGTTCCGGGCTGGAGTCAACACCCTCGACCTTCTCCTTGGCGTCCTTCTTGTCCTTGGCCTGCTGCGAGGATGACGCCGCTTGTGCCGACGAGCCGCCGTGCCAGGCCAGGGCCCCGGAACCGAGTCCAGCACCGAACCCCACCACCAGGGCGGCGGCGACACCAACCACCAAGGGCTGCAGCCCCGTCAACCGACGCCGACGACGCGGAGGCGTCCCCTGTTCTTCGGTGGTTTCCTGCTGCTCACTCACGTCACGCACTTCTTCCTTTGGACAACACGATTGACCCCAGAGACTGGGCTTGGTTCCAGACCGGGCTTGGTTCCAGAGGCTAGGCGCGCATCGTGCGGCCACGCTCACCACACGTCGCACGAGGTCATCTTCAAGACGACACACGACACCGATGACTTCATGCGGCGTCATTCGAGGACAGATTCCGCCACACGTTTATCTTGTGCCAGCGACGGTGACCAGGATGATCGGCATGTCCTCAACCCAACGCAGCCGCGTCGTCCTGATCGGAGGTGGCCCGCGCTCCCTGATGCTTCTGGAGCGGCTTGTGGCCCACACCGACCCGGACACAGACCTCTCGGTCACCGTCTTTGACCCCTACCCCCCGGGGCCGGGGCGGATCTGGCGTCAGCACCAGAGCCCGCATCTGTCGTTGAATTCGCGCGCCATGGACGTCTCCATTTTCAACGATGATTCCTGCGATCTGTTGGCCCCGTCCGTGCCCGGTCCGCCGCTGGATGCCTGGGTTGAGGCCGTGAGGTCCGGTGAGGTCACGTTGGCTTGGGAACCGGATGAGACCACCAAGGCGGAGATCGCCTCGCTGCAGGGAAAGGACTTCCCCAGCCGCACCCTCAACAGCCTGTACCTGACATGGGCGTTGGACCGCCTGCTGGAGACCCTTCCGGGCAATATCAGCGTGGACTTCGTGACGGACACGGTCATCTCCGTCACCGAAGCCGCGACCGAGATCGAGACCGGCGTTCAGGTTGTGAGCACGGCGGGCGGGCTGGAGGTGGCCGCCCGCCGTGGTCTACTTGGTGGGGCACACGGATGGCACGAACTCCGCGGAAACCGCGGCCCTGTCCGCTGCGGCCGAGCACCACGGGCTGACCTACCACGGCCCGGCCTACACAGCCGACGACGATCACGGCGACCTGGTCCCAGGGCAGGATGTGCTGGTGCGGGGACTCGGCCTGGCCGCCATCGACCTGGTGATCCTGCTCTCCGAAGGCCGCGGCGGCCGCTTCGAACCCCTCGAATCGGACCAGTCGCTCCCGGAATCCCGCCGGCGTTTGCGCTACCTACCCTCAGGCCGTGAGCCGCGGCTGCTGCTGGGTTCACGCCGCGGAGTTCCCTACCGTTCCAAGTCGCTGCAAGCACTGGACCACACACCCGTTCCGTTGGAGGTCCTCACGCCTGAGCTATTCACGGAGGCCGCGGCCCGTGGTGAGGCACTCGACCTGGCCGATGATCTCTTCCCGCTGATCCGCACCGAGCTGTCCTTGGCCCATCACCGCGAACTCTTCACCCAGTACCCCGAACGCACTCGGGGGTCCTGGGACGCGGCCCGGGCCGCCATCCTCGCGTTGGCGGAGTCCTCCCCCGAACTCGACGCCTACCTGGCCAGCCTGATCCCGGATCCCTGTGACCGCTTCAGCGTCCAGGACTGGGACCGCCCGCTCACGCACCTGGCGGTTGCGTCGCGTTCTGACCTTGACCAGGTGATCACCGAACACCTTCGCCAGGATCTCCACGTTCACTTGAACCCTGAACACACGCCGACTCTCGCGGTCTTCTACGCCCTACTCGGGATCCATGTTGTCTTAGCCGACGCCGCCCCGGAATCCCTGAGCGAACGCACCAGAGAGCATCTGATCCCCGAGACCTGGCAGGGCTTCTTCTCGTATCTGGCCTCCGGGCCTCCACCGGAGCGGCTCTACCAGCTCTTGGCCCTGAACGAGGCCGGGCTGCTCGGCTTCCTGGGCCCAGAGGTCAGCGTCGAGGTCGTGGGGCAGGGCACCTCAGCCCGCTTCCGAGCCCAGTCCCCCGCGGTCGCCGAGGAATCCCACGCCCGGGCCCTCGTGGATGCCTGGCTGCCGGCCACCGATGCTCTGCGCACCACCAATCCGGCCCTCACGGATCTGGCCTCCCGGGCGCAGAAGTCCGGCCCTCGGATCAGCGTTGACCAACTCGGCGCGGTCGTCGCGCCAGACGGCGAGCGCCTCCCGAACACGTGGGCCCTGGGTGCGGCCACGTCCTCGCCGGACGGCGGCGCCTTTGCCCGCCCCCACACCTACGCTTTGCCCTTCCGGACTACGGACCGCACGGCCGCAGACGTGCTCTACCGCCTCCGGAGGGCAGAAACACCACAGCTGAGCACTTCGAAGGAGCGAGCATGAGCCAGCCACGAACCCTGAATCTCCGCCTCGACACCGGATCCCTCCGGGCGCAGACCCTGCCGGCACTGCTCGGCCTGGTCCGGGCGGCAGAGTCCTCCGGCGTGGCCTCCGTGACGCTGTCCGATCGACTCACGGGTGGCCCGACCCGCCTCGATGCGTTGATCGCGGCCAGCGCTCTGGCCCCGGTGACCACGTCGATCGGGCTGATCCCCGAGGTCGTCTCCGGCATCACGGAGCCCTTCCACACCGCCACGGCGATCCAAACCATCGATCATGCCTCCCTGGGCCGGGCAGGATTGGCCCTGCGCCCCGGGCTGGACCGGGACGAGCACGCAACGCAGGGACGCTGGCCCGCCACGGACATCACCACCGCGGCCATCTACGCCGATGCCGACGACACCCTCGAGGCCATCGCCCGGCTCTGGGAGTCGTGGCAGCCAGACGCCGTCATCCGCGACCGCGCCACCGACCGCTTCCTGGACCGCACCCGCATTCACGACGCGGCCTTCACCGGCCATCGCTTCAGCATCGAGGGTGCCTCCATCACCCCCCGCTCCCCGCAGGGCCGCCCGCCGGTCCTGATCCAGGTGCACGACGACGCCTCTGCCACCCTGGCGCGCCACCGCGCCGACATCGCCGTCGTCGCCCCCGACGCCGGGCTGCTCCCTATCCTGCGCGAATCCAGCCTACGCCAACACAGCCCCGAACGCACCGGCTGGGCCACCGATGCCCTCCAGGTCTGGGCCGAGCTGCCCCTCAGCGATCTCGCCCGGGCCCACACCCTCTTCGAGGCCGGCTTCGATGGCATCCAACTCATCCCCACGGCCGCAGAACACACACCTGCCGCGCTGACGGCGGTCCTCACCGCCACCACCAACGAGGCGAACGAGGCCACCACCCTGCGCGAACGACTCGGCCTCTCCGCAGCCCACAACCCCCACACCACGCAGGAGGCCCACCTTGTCAACGCACGCTGACCCCACCCGCCGAGTCCACCTCGTGGCGCACTTCCCTGGCGTCAACTCCCAGACCGTCTGGTCAGACCCGGCCTCCGGATCCCAAATCGACTTCGACTCCTTCCAACGCTTCGCCGCCACCGCAGAGCGCGGCCTCTTCGACTACCTCTTCCTCGCCGAAGGCCTGCGCCTACGCGAACAAAAGGGCCAACTGCTGGACCTCGACGTCGCCGGCCGCCCCAACACCCTCGCCATCCTGGGCGCGCTCGCCGCGGTCACCCAACGCATCGGACTGGTCGGTACGCTCAGCGCGACGTTCAACGAGCCTGTGGATCTGGCCAGGCAGCTGGCCTCGATCGACGCGCTCTCCGGTGGCCGTTCCGGCTGGAACGTGGTCACGAGCCCGGATGCCTTCCACGGCGGCAACTTTCGCCGTGGCAGCTTCCTCCCGTACGAGCAGCGCTACGAACGCACATCGGAGAACGTAGAGACCGCCAAGCGGATCTGGGCGAATTCCGGCCAGGATGTCTCCGTGCACAGCGAGCACTTTGACATTGAGCTGGAGGCCAATCAGCCGGTCTCCCCGCAGGGGCACCCCGTGATCGTGCAGGCCGGAGATTCCCCGGCAGGACGCGACTTCGCCGCGCGACACGCCGAGGTCATCTTCACCAGGCATGGGGCCGACGACGCGGCCCGCGCCTTCTACGCGGATGTGCACCAACGCCTTGCAGCAGCAGGGCGCTCGGACGACTCCCTGTTGATCCTGCCGGGGGCCTCCTTTGGGCTCGGAGACACCGAGGCGGAGGCCAAGGAACGCGCGGATTACGTGGCGCACCAGCAGATCTCCGGCTCCACGGCACTGTCCATGCTGGAGCAGGTGTGGGGCACCGACCTCTCCTCCCTGGACCCCGACGGTCCGCTGCCGGACTTCGATCCGGTGGACTCCACGCTGCGCAACGGGCAGGTTCGCCACTACGCCGATGTCGCGGCAACGGCCGCGGCTTGGCGGGCCAAGGCGGAAGCGGAGGGCCTGTCCGCCCGAGAACTGGTCATCGCGACGACGCAGCGGCCGGCCTTCCTTGGCACACCCCACCAAGTGGCGGCACAGATCGCCCATGCGGTCCAGACCAAGGCAGCAGACGGCTTCGTCCTGGTCCCCCACCTGATCCCCACCGGGCTCGACGAATTCGTGGACAAGGTGGTCCCCGAGCTGCAGGATCTGGGCGTCTACCCCACCGAATACGAGGGAGAGACACTGCGTGAACACCTGGGCCTGCCGATTCCCGCTTCCGTGGGGGCGGCGGTATGAGTACCAGCGTTGAAACCCGCAGCTACCGCGCAGATACGCACCTGAGCGGGACGTTCAGAACCGCCACGGTCTCCGACCCGGGCGTCGTGGAGCTGCTGGAGGACCTCGTCGTCGAATACGACACCCGGTATCCGCCGCCACCTGGCCAGCAGCGTTCGGCTCGTGAGGAGATCAACCGCTACCCGTCCGCCGCCTTCCAGGCCCCGGACGGAGCCTTCGTGGTCTACGAAGAGGACGGCAAGGTCCTCTCCGGAGGCGCCTTCAAACGCCTCAGCCCGGATACCGCGGAGATCAAACGGGTCTGGACCTCGTCCCAAGCTCGCGGCCGTGGACTCGCCACCGCCACCATGGCGGAACTGGAGAACCTGGCCCGCTCCTACGGGTACCAGGCGCTCTTCCTCACCACCGGCCCCAACCAGGCCGAGGAGGTACGCCTCTACCTGGCCTGTGGGTACGCCCCAGGTTTCGACCCTGCGGCCTACCCCGTCCAGCCGGGACCGCATCCGTTCAGCAAGGTCATCGGCATTCCATCCCCCATATCCACGTCCATTACCACTGGCAGGGAGCGAACATGAGTATCACCCTCGACACCAAGAACTATGCCTCCGGTGTCCACCACGAATCCGCGCCGGGCCAGGGCCCCGGGGCAGCGGAGAACCTCGTTGTCGTCAAACGCAAGCACTGGGGACGCTGGATCGTCGCAGGGCTCCTAGCCTTCGTCCTGCTCCAGTTCGTGGTCTCCCTCTTCCGCAACCCTCGTTGGG
>JBQDZM010000006.1:0-16257 GCA_052108535.1 Galactobacter sp.
ACTTTGCCGTCCACCCACAACCGGAACGCCTGCGGGGCTTGGGCGGGGCACTCAATGGCCAAGTCCACCAACGCCCGCGCTTTAGAACCGTTGAGTTTACGCACCAGCCCGAGATCTTTACCGATCTCGGCCGGGACATTCCTCACCGAACGATCCGCATCCTCATGCTCCCGGCAACGAACCTGTACGAGGTGGGCGGTGAGGAGGGCTTGTCTGGCCTCCGCCATCCGCTTCACTGTCTCCAACGCATCCAGCCCGGCTAATGTCTCACCCTGGGACCAGTCGGCGAAGACCGAGGCATTCAACAGGGCTACATGGCCCTTCAACTCCGCCAACACCCCCGGCGGACGAGCGGTTTCGCCTGCACGTGCGGCCTCGCCAGTCGATGCTGCAGGCGTGTGGCCTTTCGCAGGTGACTCGTCGCTGACGGCGTGTCCCTGGTGTGGTGTCTTCTGGTCCCCTGAGGTGGTGTGTCCCCCTGAGCGGATCCCCCGATTCGCTTCCATGTACTGACTCTACTAGTACACAACAATCATGTCTAGCAATCCGCGTAACTTCCAGAGGATTCACAGACAACCCGACCGCTAAACCGCAAACTGTGGACGACACGCCGATAAATGCACCCAATAACAATCACCGGACGATAAATGGCATTTCTCGGTGCGGCAATCGACTTGGGGTGGGGCACGCGACGCACTACGCGGATACCTGGCTGGCAGGACGGACAGGCGGAACGGGAGGCGGGCTGGAAAGACGGGTGGGCGGGAGATGCAGACGCGAGTGTTTGACCTTCTGGTTAGCGTGCCAGGTCGAGCAGCTTCACCACCGTGTTCCAGTTCCGTGTGGTGCCCGGAGCGCCGGTGCGTCGAGCGGCACGTTCCAGCTGAATCGGTAGCTTGGCAACGCCCATCCCGTCCGGGACGTAGAGGTAGATCTCGCGTCCGGAAACGGTGCAGGCTTCCGGGTGAAACGAATCGACCTCCAGCCCGTCCAACAGCTCTGGCGCAGGTGGCTCGCTGAAGAAGGTCACGTGCAGCTGTTTGCCCTGCTCCACTTGGTATGGGTTGGCGGCGATGACCGCTGCAAGTTGTTCCGCTGAACGCGTCACGACTGGGACGTGATAGCCGGCTACGTCGCTGATCGCGGTGCTCAGCCTCGCTTCCAGGTCGCCACCCAGGTCCGTGACTAGACCAGCCGGAGGCGTGACCACGGCGTTGCCTGACTGGATATAGGTGACCACGTCCGTGCAGCCGAGTCTCTCCAAGGTGTCCCGGAAATCCGCCATGGCCAGGCGATGTCCACCCACATTGACGCCGCGCAGCAGGACCACGATGCGTTGAACGGACTGAGGAGCTGACGACATCCACCAAACCTAGTGCCAGGAGCGGGTGATGTTGCGTGCGACGCGGTCGGTCAGTCCAGAGCGGCACAATGGTGGGTATGCCAGTGCCAGTCAGTGTGCCCTTCGATCTGCCCACCATCGGGCAGGGTCTCGTCTTCGCTGAGGTTCTGGACAGGCTGACCGTGGCCCTGGAAACCAATCCCACCGCCGTGGTGCAGGCGCCGCCCGGTACGGGTAAGACGACCCTGGTGCCTCCGTTGGTGGCGAACCTGATGGCCGCGGGTGGGGACGTGGCCGCACGTACGCACCAAAACCAGCCCGGCGACCGGGGCAAGGTCATCGTCACGCAGCCGCGGCGCGTGGCCGCCCGGTCCGCGGCCCGGCGGCTGGCCCAACTCGACGGGTCCCCGCTTGGGGAGCGGGCCGGCTACTCCGTGCGCGGCGAGCACAAGGCTGGACGCGGTACTCGGGTGGAGTTCGTGACGCCGGGCCTGCTGCTGCGTCGGCTCCTGGCGGACCCCGAACTCACCGGGGTGGCTGCCGTCATCCTGGACGAGGTCCACGAACGCCAACTGGACACGGACCTGCTCTTGGGCCTGTTGGGTGAGGTCCGCGCATTGCGGGACGACCTCACCGTGGTCGCTATGTCGGCCACGCTGGATGCACCGCGCTTCGCTGACCTGCTGGCCACCGACGGCCAGCCGGCGCCCCTTGTGGATTCACCCACCGCCCTGCACCCGCTGACGATCAGCTATCAGCCCGGCGACGGCCCGCGCCAGGACGACCGTGGCGTCACTCCGGCGTATCTGGACCACGTGGCCCGCACCGCGGCCCTGGCTCACGAGAAGGCCCTCAACGACGATGCAAGCGTCGACGCCTTGGTCTTCCTGCCCGGTGCCCGAGAGGTCTCCCGCGTCGCGGAGAAGCTGCGCTCAACGACAACGACAACGACAACCGGCACAGAAGTACTGGAACTTTCAGGCTCCGCTCCCGCCGCCGAGCAGGACCGGGCGGTCTCCGGCCGCGACGCCGGGGGAGCGCCGCGCATCATCGTCTCCACCGCCCTCGCGGAATCCTCGCTGACCGTCCCTGGTGTGCGCTTGGTGATCGACGCGGGGCTGTCCCGAGAGCCTCGCCGCGATGCGTCCCGTGGGATGCAGGGACTCGTCACGGTGCAGGCCTCCCGTGCTTCGGCCGATCAGCGGGCTGGCCGCGCCGCCCGATTGGGCCCCGGAACCGTGGTGCGCTGCTACGAGGAACGCACCCTCGCCGCCGCACCGGCCCACGTGACGCCTGAGATCCTCAGCGCCGACCTGACCCAGGCCGCGCTGATGCTCGCGGCCTGGGGGACTCCGCGCGGAGAAGGACTCGCGCTTCCGGACGCCCCGCCGCGCGCGGCGATGGCCGACGCCGAAGCCACCCTGCGTTCGCTCGGAGCGGTGGACGTCGCCGGCCGGGCCACCTCCCTGGGAACTCGTCTTGCCGAACTGCCGTTGGATCCGCGCTGGGGCAGGGCACTGCTCGACGGCGTGGCGTTGGCCACCGAGTACGGCCTCACGCCGGCCGCGATCGCCTGGGCGGTGGCGGCCGCGACTTCCGATGTGCGGGTGCCCGACGGCGACTTGACCGCCGCCGCGCGCCAGGCCACGGACCGGAACTCTCCGGTGCGCCGCGAAGCGGCGCGGTTGCAGCGGATGGTGGGGCACGGATCGTCGGGCAGTGAGATGTCGGGCAGTGGGGCGCCGAGTGGTGGCCAGGTGGCGCGTGCGCTGCCCGTGGTTGCGGCGCTGGCTTGGCCGGAGCGCATCGCGAAACGCGTGGGGTCGCAGACCTACCTGTTGGCTTCTGGGACTCGGGCCGGAGTGCCGCAGGGTTCCGGGCTGGCCGGCCACGTATGGTTGGCGATTTCCGAGGTGACCCGGGCGGGAGGGCGTGCCGCGGCCGGAACCGGAGCCGTGATCCGTGCGGCCGCACCCCTGAGCGAGGAAGCCGCTCTGGACCTGGGCGGGGATCTGCTCGTCGAGGAAACTCGAGCGGAGTTCGTGGGCGGGAAGGTACGGGCCAGGAAGGTTAGGGCGCTGGGGGCCATCGAATTAGCTTCCACCCCGGTCCGTGCCGATGCAGAAAGCGGCGCGGCAGCCGTGGCCGCCGCCCTGCGGGAGCAGGGACTCGGCGTGCTGCATTTCTCCGAGCATGCCGATGCTCTGCGCCGACGGCTGGCGTTCCTGCATCGTGAGATCGGGGAGCCGTGGCCGGACGTCTCCGCTCCCGCTCTGCTGGCACGACTCGATCAGTGGCTGGCGCCCGAGCTGCGGCGACTGGCCGGTGGAACGCCCGCCTCCGCGGTGGATCTCACGGATCCGCTCCGACGGCTGCTGCCGTGGCCCGAGGCGGCCAAGTTCGACGAACTCGCACCCGAACGGATGCGCGTGCCGTCCGGCAACACTGCTGCCGTGGACTACCCGGAGGTCGGGGATGACGCCCCGCCCGTGGTGGCCGTGAAACTGCAGGAATGCTTCGGGTGGGCGCAGACGCCGCGATTGGCCGACGGGCGGGCGTCGGTGCTGTTCCACCTGCTCTCACCCGCGCGCCGGCCCCTGGCCGTCACCGACGACCTGGCCAGTTTCTGGTCAGGCCCGTACTCGCAGGTGCGCTCCGAGATGCGCGGCCGCTACCCCAAACACCCCTGGCCCGAGGACCCGTGGAGCGCCCAGGCTACGCACCTGACCAAGCGGAGGCTGGAAGGGAAATAGGGCCTGGGAACGGTCGTGTCGGTGTCGGTGCGTCCAGAAGTCAGGGACGCTCGGTGTCGGTGTCGGTGTCGGTGTCGGTGTCCTGCTCAGGTCCGGCTTCCTCGGCCTGGGCAGTGTCCGACGCTTCGTCGGGGCTTTCGTCGTCCGCAGCCTCCTCCGCCTCGGCGGTGACTGCGTCCTCCGGGGCCGGCTCCGTTTCATCGGACTCCCACTCCCGCTCCGACAGGATTTCGTCGGCCAAGGTGGCCTGCTCTGCGGGGGCCGCATGGCGGCCGCCGACGGTCGGCGCAGCTGCCGCGGCACCCACGGCAGCCGATCCCGAACCCGCAGCTGACCCGGCGCCGGCGGCACCCGACCCGGCACCCACGGTGACGAGGTCGCGGTCCTGGCCCGCGTCGTCGGGCATTGAATCCTGGCTGGCAGGGATCACCGCGGGCTCGATCTCCGAGGCGGGACGACCGCCGTTGGGGCGCCCGGGCGCCAACGTGGCCCAGTCCCGCACGGTCTCCGAGCGGCGTGCAAGGAAGACGGTCAGCGCGATGAACGCCAAACCGAGCACGAGCCAGATGGCCAGCACCAATAGGCACATTCCCACGCCGTTGGCCGGTCCGCCGGCGATCAGGGAACGGAACGCCTGCGTGGTGTAGGTCATCGGCAGCAGGACGCGGAGTCCCTGCAGGAAGTCGGGCATGGTCTGCACCGGATACGTGCCGCCGGCCGAGGCCACCTGGAGCACCACCAGGACCAGCGAGATGAAGCGCCCAGGTGCGCCCAGGATCGCGATCAATCCCTGGTTGACGATCAGGAACGTCAGGGAAGCGAACATCGCCAACGCCCACACCTCAACCGGGTGGGCCATCTCGATGCCGATGACGAAGTGCACCATGACCATCACCAGCGCAGCCTGGACCACCGCCATGATGGCCGGTGCCCATACGGAACGCAGCGCCACGACGGGGCTGGGGAGGCGGGTGTTCAAGAGTCGCTGGCTCAGCGGGGCCATCAGCATGAAGAAGCCGATACCGCCGATCCACAAGGCCAAGGACATGAAGTACGGGCTCAACCCGGTGCCGTAGTTGCCCATGGAGTTGTCCTGAGCGTTGTCGGAGGAGACCGGGGTCGCGTTGATCTTCGCCAGGTGCTCCTGCTCCGAATCGGAGTAGTTGGGGATCTGGTCCACGCCGTCTGCGAGCCCGTCGTTGAGCTCCTTGGCGCCGTCTGCCAACTGGCCCAGGCCGTCCTCGAGCTCGGCCGAACCGTCGCCGGCGGACTTGGTGCCGTCCACAAGGTCCGACGTGGCTCCCGCCAGCTTCGCGGTCGCCGTCTTCAGCTCTCCGGTGCCACCGTGAAGAGTGTCCGCGCCGTCGGCGAGCTGGCCCACGGCACCCACCAACGCCGGAACGGAATCGTGGAGTTGAGAGGTGCCGTCAGCCAGGGCGATCGACCCGTCCTTGAGCTTGGGTAGATTCGAATGCAGCTGGGATGTGCCGTCTGCGAGCCGCCCTGTGGCGGAGTCCAATTGCTTGGCGCCGCTGGCCAGTGCCGGGGCCTGCTCCGCCAACTTGGACGTGCCGTCAGCCACCTGATCCGCGCCGTCTGAGAGCTGCGCCGTGGAGTCCCGGAGCTGCTTGGACGTGGTGCGCACCTTGGCCGTGGCGGCCTTCAGCTCATCCACGCTGGCGCCCGGCTTGTTGTCCACGATGCCTGCGGCTTGTTCGGCACGCTTGATGGCGTCCCGGGTCTTGGCAGTGCCGTCTGCCACCGCGTCGGTGTTGCTCTTCAGGTTGCTCAGGCGCGCTTTGAGGTCCTCGTTGCCCGGCTGATTCAGGAACTCCTGCATGCGGTCGTTGGCCAAGAGCGCGTCGGCGTCTGACTTGGCCTTGCCCGCGGTTCCCGCCACGTCGATCGTGGTGGAGGAGGAGAGCCCGTCGGTGGCATCCAGCAGATCGCCGACCGCGTCGAGGGTCTCGTCGACCCCCGCGGTGATGGAAGTGACCTGAGTGTTCACGGCGGATGCTGTCGTAGCCAACTGATCGTTTCCGTCGGCGACCTTGCGGGCTCCTGTTGCCAGCTGCTTCGTTGCCCCGGGCAGCGCAGCGGCGGAATCAGACATGGTGCCGGTTGCTTCGTGAAGTTCGCCGGCGCCCGAGTTCAGCTTGGTCACGGCCGAGTCCACGCTGCCGATCCCGTCGGCAAGGGTGGCCGCACCGTCTGCCAATTTCTTCGTAGAGCCCGGCAGGGCATCCGCCTTGTCTTTCAACTGGCCCAAGCCGTCGGCAAGGGTGGCTGCACCGGTGTCCAGCTTGCCGGACGCTGTGGCGAGTTGGCCCGCCCCGGAATCCAGCTGCACACTTCCGTCAGTCAACTTCGTCAGCCCCACCACCAGGTCACCGGACGCATCGTGCGCCGTGGAGGTGTTCTCCGAGAGCTTCGACGACCCGTCCGCTGCCTCCTGGATATTGGAGTGGATGTCGGTGAAGCCCACGTAGATGTTCTTCAGGTACGTGTCCGTCACCTGCTCACGGATGGAATCCGTGACGGTCTGACCCACGGTCTTGGAGATGGTCCCCATCAAGTAGTTGGAGGCGTCATTGGTGCGGATGTCGATCCGGGTGGCGCGGGCCTTGCTCGGGTCGTCGTCGCCTGCGGATGCCGCCGCCTCGGAGAAATCCTCCGGGATGGTCATAACCGCCTCGACGTCACCGTTCTTCAGCGCCTTGGTGGCCTTGGAACTGCTCATCTCCGACCAATCCAGATTGGACTTGTCGTCGTTACTGAGCACCTCCTCCACGATGTCCGGTCCCAGGTCCAGAGTGTCCCCGTTCGAGGTGGTGGCGGGGGAGTCCAGATTCACGATCGCGGCAGGGACCTTGTCCAGGTTCCCGGTCGGATCGTGGTTCACCCAGACCAGCGCTCCCGCATACAACAGCGGGATCAGTGAAACGCCGATCAGGGAGATGATGATGCGCTTGTACTTCTTGAACCAACTGGTGGGTTCGGCCGGTGCGCTGGTCATCAGGCCTCCTGTTCGGTGTTGGTGGGCTTGGCTGTGCTGGCGGAACCTGCGAGGGCGGAGTACGAGTGATCCAGCTGGAAGTGCAGTAGCGCGGTGAGCCGTGCGGTGACGTCGTCCACGCTATCGCGTTCGGCCGGTGAGACATCCAGCCAGTCCGCCACGATGCCCACGGCCCCGTGGCCGATGAATCGGGCCAGGTGGTCCGGAGTGGCCCCACGCTTGAGTGCGTGATGAAGGGGGCCGTATTCCTGGAGTCTGCGGGCCAGGAGTTCGGAGAGCTGTCGGATGACCGGATATCCGCTTGACCCGTGCAGGGCGTGGTGGAAGACGTCCGCCTGATCGAGGAGGTGCTGCAGCAGCACATGGATTGCAGCGCTGCCGGAGGTGTCGTCTTGAGGGGTGGTCAACGCCTGGTTCGGCAGGGACTCCTCGAAGAGGGTTTGCAGCCTGGCGGTGACGGCGGCGACGATCAGGGTGGGAAGGTCCCCGAAGTGCTGGTAGAGCGTGGGGCGGGAGACCTTGGCCAGGTGGACCACGTCGGTCACCGAAATGGTTTCCGCCTCGCGTTCGGAGAGCAGGTGGAGGGTGGCCCGGATCAGGGCGTCCTGACTGCGAGCCGACCGGGGGTCCATGAGCGCTGTATCTGTCACGTGTAAATAATTTACACGTGTCAGTCATCTGGTTCAAGGGGGCGTGACTCACCCGACCCCTGATACACAATGCGCCGACGGAGCGCACCGATAGACTGGGGCGGTGTCTGAAGAAGCCGTGAACCCCACGTCCATGGCGCGGGTCTTCTGGAAACCCGTGCTCTATCGTGCGGTGATCGCCATCGCGTACTCCCTACTGGGGATCTTCTGGGTCAAGAACCCTCCCAGCATGCTGGTGGCCATTGCCACCGCCGTCCTTTTCCTGCTCTGGGCCCTGTTCGCCTGGCCGCTCACTCGACTGACCGGCCTCCCGGAGCGGATGCGCACGGGCCTCACCGCGGCCGCACTGGGGTGGATCGTGGCAGGCGTCCTGCTCTTCATCTTCCGTGAACCCGCCGCGATGGCCTCCATCGCAGCCCTGGGTCTTGCCCTGGGTGGTGTCGGCGAGCTCGTGGCCGGATGGGGACGGAAGGACCTGGGACGGCCCGCCAGGGACATGGTGATCTCCGGCGCTCTGGGCGTCATCGGAGCGGTGGTCCTGGTGCTCGTCGCCATCGCCATGGGCAGCAATCTGGACGAGCGCGGCATCTTGGGTACCGCGGCCATGATCGTGGTGTGCATCGGCGTCCACCAGGTCCTGGCGGGCATCGGATACCGGCGCGATGTCACCAAGTCGGCCGCGCAGCCGTAGACTTGAATGTCCGTGCACTGTCATACCGGGTGGATTCCGCACACCACCTGCCAGTTGCACAACTGAGGCCGGATGAACGTCCGGCCCAAACGAATTGAGTAGGTAAAAGGAGACCCTTGACCGTGGGTGCACCCAAGGACGATCAGCAAGGCTGGAAGCAGAGCATCCGCCCTGCCCTCATCATTTCCCTCATCATGGGAGTGGTGGCTGGTGTCGTCGTCACCGTCGCCTCCACCGGCGGCACCGAGAACGGCCTCCGGTACCAGTTCGGCCTGATCGCCTTCCTGATCGCGTTCGTGGTGGGTCTCGTGGTCATCTCATTGCTGATGATGGCCGTGAAGGAGAACCCGGACGAAATGGGTCGCGGCTCGGGTGTGAACCGCTCCTCAGAACTGTCCGACGAAGAACTCAAGCGCACCGAACAGCGCGAACGCAACAAGCGCCAGGGCCACTGACGCCGAACGTCGGCCCTTCGGGTCCCGCCTTATGCCTCCGCGGAGGCACGGGTTCTCAGGCCTCTTCCGAGGCCCAGGTCCGGGCGAACTCCTCCGCGCTCAGGTCCTCGAGACTCTCGTTGACGATCGCCAGAAGCGCCTCGTCTGACTCGTAGTTGCCTGCGTCCACCCGGGACAGCACCGCATGGTCGTCCAGGCGGCGGATCACCACGCTCACGCCGGAGAAGGCGCTGCCGTCGTCACCGAAGGCCGCGGAAGCCAGCCCGGCCACGAATCGTCCGGCCTTGGCCACCGGGTTCTGGTGTTCGGGGGCCTCCAGCGCCGCGACGTAGACATCCTTGGCGCGTTGCACGGTCTCGCTCATTTCGGTTCCTCCTGCTTTTCGCATGGGGCAAGCTGTTCGGTTTTCCAGCCTACCCGCCGGTGGCGGTCACCGGATCAACGGCCATCACCGGATCAACCCAAAGACCTCACCGGACCAGGCGGTCGCGTGAGCCCAACACGGCGAAGACGAGGGCCAGCACGATGACGCCACCGAGCGTCAGGAGCGGAAGCTCCCAGCCCCCGGTCGCGTCATGCAATGCGCCCAAGGTGGGCGGGATGGCGGCCGCGAGCAGGTAGCCAACGGATTGGCCCATGCCTGAGAGCTCTGCGGCACGGAGATGGTTCTCGGTTCTGGCGCTGAATAGGGCCAACGCCGCCACGATGCAGCCGCCGGCGCCGAGGCCGATCATGACGGTCCAGGCCAGAGCGGCGTTCGGGGCTAGGAGCATGCCGAAGATCCCGATCGCCGAGAAGAATACGGGGACCACGGTGGCGGGGCGCGGGGCGCGCTTGAGCAGGGCTCCGGTGGTGAGGGAACCGACCACGCCGGTGGCCTGGAAGACCGCGGCATGGACGCCGGCCACGGACGTCGAGATCCCTGCAGCGTGTTCGATGGTGGGCCACCACGTGACCATCGAATAGAACACGCAGGACTGCAACCCCATGAACAGCGCGACCTGCCACGCGACGGCGCTACGGAGCAGGGACGGGCGCCGTTCGCCGCCGCCGGTGGCGGCGTCGGCGCCAACGGGGGTGCCGCCGTCGGCACTATGCCCGACGGAGGTGCTCACCTGCACACGCGGGGCGCCTTGGGTGGCGCGCTGGGGCGCGTTGACGTGCAGCTGGGGCAGCATCGCGGCGATGCCGATCAGGGCGACGGCGGCGGTGCAGCCCAGGGCGATGCGCCAACCGGAGCCTGGCAGCCCGGCGATGGGGACGGCGAAACCTGCCGCGAGCGCCGCGAACGCGGACTGCACTCCGTTGTAGGCGCCGGTCAGGGCGCCCACGCGCTCCGGGAAATCGCGCTTGAGCAGGGAGGGGAGCAGGACGTTGATGCAGGCAATCGCCGAGCCGATCAGCACGGTTCCCACCCACAGCAGGCCGGGAATCGGAAGGGACCGCAGGACGATGCCGATCATGAGGACCACGAGGGCCACCGTCAGTGTCGCCTCGGTGCCGAAACGACGAGCCAGTTTGGGGGCTAGCGGTGACACCGCGGCGAAGCAGAGCAGCGGAAGGGAGATTAAGGCGCTGGCGCCGGCCGACCCGATGTCCAGGTCCGCCCTGATGCTGCCCATGAGGGGGCTGACCACGGTCAGCGCGGCGCGCATATTGGCGGCCAGGAGGAAGATGCCCGCCAGGAGCAGTGCTGGGCGCAGGAGCTTGGTTGGGGCGGCGGTCGGCAGGCTCATAAGGTGGCCTCCAGCAGGTGGGTCGTAGCGATGTCGGTCAGTTGGGCCGCTGCCTGGGTGGCGGCGTCGGGGTCGTGCGCTTTCAAGGCGTCCAGTACGCGTTGGTGGGCCAGGTCCATGGCTTCGGCCGGTCTGTGTAACCGGGGCGAGGTGGTGCTGTCGGGTGCGCGTGAGTATGCGGCCGCCCTGTCCAGCCCGGTGTAAAGGTCGGAGAGCAGGGGGTTGTCGCAGCAGTTCACGATGAACTCGTGCCAGGCCAGGTCGGCCCGGACGTAGGCGGCATCGTCGCTACCTTCGGCTGCTTCCTTCCGGGCGCGGGTGAGGTCCTCGAGCTGGTGCAGGTCTGCGGCACCGATGCGTTGGGCGGCGATCCTGGCTGCCTGCATCTCCAACGCGCAGCGAACTTCCAACGCCTGCCTGGACTCCTCGGCGGAAAATCGTTTGGCCAGTGCGGCAGCGAGTTCGTCCGTCGCGAGGACGTAGGTGCCATCTCCCGCTCGCGCCGTCAGGAGTCCCTGGTGGGTCAGGGTGCGCAGTGCCTCCCGCAAGGTGTTGCGACCCACCCCGAGTTCGGTGGCGAGGTCGTGCTCCCCGGGAAGGCGGGTCCCGATGGGCCAGGTCCCGTCGGAGAGCCGGGCGCGGAGGATGCCCAGCGTGGCCGCAGACTTCGAGGAACGAGCGGTCGTGGGGGAGGAGGGGCACACGAAACGTAAATGTAGGACATTTGACGGTCCGGTGTCCACGTCCTCGTGCCTCAAGCCCGATGAATGTAACGCTAGACAAGGCTTACCTAATAGACTAAGGTAGACACTGCAGGTCAAAACAAGAGCGATGAGACGACGTCACTCGAACCGAAAGCGTTATGCGGACGCCCAGGTTGACACCGAATGCAAGGTCAAGGCATTCGGGCGGGTGGCACGGTCTCATCCGGTCCGGCCGGGGGTCCTGGGTCCCCCGGGCCGCCGGACAATGCGAAACGTGACCCGCCCGTCGGAACCGTCTGTGGGTGCCGGAACCGACCCGAACCGCAGTGGGTTCGGACCAGGGCGGCAGCGTCGCGAGTCGCGGACCGGCAGTAGTCGAGCGACCTTCACCAGTGCGTGGGTGAAGGTCGCTCGACTCATTTCTGCCTATACCCCCCAGGCCCGGCCGCGTGCGCCGACCACAGAGCCGGGGATTCACCGTGGAGCTGGGTAAACAACGGCTCTGTGGTGAAAGCCCGGCTCTGCGTGGAGGGTCGGGTGCGTTCGTGCGCGCTACGCCAACGCCGCTCAAGCCGATTGAGGTGCAGGGCCGGCCAGGGGGTTGGCCGGTCAGCGACCGAAGCGGCGGAGCCGCAGCGAGTTCCCGACCACGATCACGGAACTCGCCGCCATCGCCACTCCTGCGAACATCGGGTTCAAGAATCCCAGGGCGGCAACGGGCAGCCCCAGCACGTTGTAAGCGAACGCCCAGAACAGGTTCTGACGAATCACCCGCAAGGTGGCCCGCGACAGGTCGATGGCGTCCGCCACCTGCGTCACGGAGGACCCCATCAGCTCGATGCCGGCACTGGAGCGGGCCACGTCGGTCCCGGATCCCATGGCCAGCCCGAGGTCTGCCGTGGCCAGCGCCGGGGCGTCGTTCACGCCGTCGCCCACCATGGCGACCTTGTGCCCCTGCGCCTGCAACTCTTGAACCTGCTTGACCTTGCCATCGGGAAGGACACCCGCCACCACGTGCTCGGGCGCGATGCCCACCTGCGCTGCCACGGTCCTAGCCACGGCTTGGTTGTCACCCGTGAGTAGCCACGGCGTCACGTCGGCCGCCACGAGGCGGCGGATCCCCTCAGCGGAGGAGTCCTTGACGGTGTCCGTCACCGACAGCACTGCGGCGACCTGCCCATCTAGGCCAAGCAGGACGGCGGTGGCGCCGGCCTCCTCTGCGCCCCGTAGAGCTGCGGTAGCCGCGGGCCCGACGGTGACGCCTTGCTCCTGCAGCCAATCCGGGCGACCCACCACTACCGCGTGGTCGTCGATCTGCGCGGCCACGCCACCGCCTGGTGAGGACGTGAAGCTCTGAACGCCAGGGAGGCGGTCGGTCTGCGCCGCCTGGGTGATGGCGACGGCGATGGGGTGCTCCGAGGCGGCCTCGACCGCACCGGCAAAACGCAGTGAGGTGGCCTCGTCAGCCCCGGCCGGGAAACCGCGGCCTTCCGTGTCCGTAATGGTCAGTGAATCCAGAGCCATGCGGCCCTCGGTGATGGTCCCGGTCTTGTCCAGGAGGACCACATCCACGCCGCGCGCCTGCTCCAGTACCTGCGGCCCCGAGATCAGGATGCCCAATTGGGACCCGCGGCCGGTGCCCGCAACCAACGCCACGGGCGTGGCCAGTCCCAAGGCGCACGGGCAGGCGATGACCAGGACGGTGATCGCTGCGGTCAGGCCGTCCTGCGGGTTGCCCACGGCGAGCCACCAGACCAGGAAGGTGAGGGCGGACAGGATGAGCACGATGGGGACAAAGACTGAGGAGATCTTGTCGGCCAGTCGCGTCACTGGTGCCTTCTGGGTCTGCGCGTCGGAGAGCATCCGCCCCATCGAAGCCAGAGTGGTGTCCTCTCCGGTTCGGGTGACGCGCACCGTCAGAGAACCTGCACCGTTGATGGTCGCACCGGTGACCTCGTCCCCTGCGTGCGCAGAGACGGGCGCGGATTCTCCGGTGATCATGGAGGCATCCACGGTGGAGTCGCCGTCCGTCACCACTCCGTCGGCAGGGATCTTGGCCCCCGGGCGAACCCGGACCAGGTCCCCGACGCCCAGGGTGGGCACGGGAACCTTGGCGGTGGAACCGTCCTTCAGTACCAATTCGGCCTCGGATGCTCCCATGCTCAACAGGGAATGCAAGGCATCGGCAGCGCCGCGACGCGCGCGCAATTCCAGCCAGCGGCCCAGGAGTAGGAAGGTCGCGATCGTTGCCGCACCCTCGAAATACAGCTGGTGAGAGCTCATGTCCATGCTCATGCCGTGACCGGAATGTGCCGTCAGAGCCGGATCCAGGATCAACTGGATCAACGAGAAGAGGTAGGACACCGCGACACCCAAGGAAACCAGGGTGTCCATGGTGGAGGTGCGGTGCCAGGCGTTCACCGCGGCGGAGCGATGGAACGGCCAGGCGCACCAGGTCACCACCGGCGCGGAGAGGGCGGCCACCACCCAGCCCCAATGCGGGAACATGGCGCCAGGGACCATGGAGATGATCAGCACCGGGGTCGTGAAGATCGCCGCGATCACGAAACGGAGGAACAGGTGGTCGCCGTGGCCCGATTTCTCCTGCGAGGAATCCGTGGAAACCTGCTGGGTCGTCTCGGAGTGAGGGGCAGCGCCGTATCCAGCGCCCTCCACGACGTGGATCAATTCCTCGTCACTGATGGACTCCGGGGTAGCGACCGTGGCCTGTTCCAGCGCCAGGTTGACGGACGCGCTGACCCCCGGGAGCTTTCCGAGTTTGCGCTCGATCCGGTTCACGCAGGACGCGCAAGTCATCCCCTCGATATCGAGGCGGACCGTGCGCCGCTGCTGCGAACTGGGACTCGTTGCGACTGGATCAGGCATGGTCTCCCACCACGGTGTAACCAGCTTCAGCCACGGCCTCAGACAGCTGCTCAACCGGGATCTCGCGGTCGGACGCCACCTGAGCGGTGGAGATCTCGTTCGGGTGGAGGTCGATCTGCACGCCGGTGACGCCGTCGATGGCCTCGAGTTCCTCGGTGACGGAGAGGGCGCAATGGTTGCAGGTCATACCGGAGATGTTCAGGGTGGTGTTCATGGTGTCCTCCTTGGGGACTTGAGGGCGTCAGCGGAGCAGACGGCCGATGGCTTGGGTGACTTCCTTGACCTTGTCATCCACGATGCTGGGGTCGCCGGTCTCGGCGGACTGGCGGGCAGCGTCCACGACACAATGGCCCACGTGCCCTTCCAACAGGGCGAGGGAGACCTTGTGCATGGCCGCGTTCACGGCGGAGACCTGAGTTAGGACGTCGATGCAGTAGGTGTCGTTCTCCACCATCTTTTCGATGCCGCGGAGCTGACCCTGGATCCGACGAAGACGTTTGAGAATGGCCTCTTTCTGTCCCGGCTCTGCCGTGTACGCGTGACCCGCGTGCGGGTCTGGTGAGGTGGTGGTCATGCGGAGAACTTATACCCCGTAGGGGTATGGGTCAAATACCCCCATGGGGTATATCCTTCCGCTCTTTCTCCCCGGCCGTTGGTACCATCGAAGGTCAGCGTCACCACCTCATGATGGGTGCCGATCCCATCCGTGAAAGGGAACAATGCGTTTGTCTCGAGTGTCGGAGTCCGAGTACTCCGAGTACATCGACACCCAGTCCCGCGTCTTCTACACGCAGCTGCCCGGCTACGGGTCCACCCGTAAGGCGGAGGGGTACACGGTGGACTATGTGGGATTGCGCCGCGACAACGGCGTGCTGGCCGGCGTGGCTCTGCTGGTGTTCCAACCGTGGAAGAAGCTTTTCCGCCGCGTCACCGTCCCCTACGGTCCTGTCCTCGACTGGTCAGATGCCGACCTGGTCCAGGAATTCTTGAGCGGGCTGGTGGGCTATCTGCGTCGCGATCCCAGGACTCTCTCCATCCGCCTCAACCCGCCGGTGGCCGCCCGCAGCTACGAGGACATTACTCCCGGGGACCCGAACCCGAACGTGGCGGCGCTGGAAGCCGCGGTCGCGACGCTCGACGGCGTGCACGTGGACCGCGAGTTCTACGACTCCTCCGACATTCAGGTGCGTTTCTCCTACACCAAGGACATCGAGGGTCAGACCTACAAACAGATTGCCTCTTCAGTGGCTCAGGGAGCCCGCACCGGCTTCAACAAACTCGGCACCAACGGTGTCGAGGTCCGCTTCCTCGACGTCAATCAGTTTGACGTTCTGGAGCGCGTCCTTGGCCACACCGCGCAGCGCACCGATATGCACGAGATCTCCGCAGGAGCCTCGAAGTTCTACCGAGATCTCAAGGACCACCTCGGGGACGACGTCATGGCGCCCGCCGCCGTACTGGACTGCGTCTCGGCTCTGCAGGGCATCGCCGACGAGCGGGAGCAGGTTCAGGCCCAGATCACCGAGATCGAGGAACTCGAAGTCCAGATGGAGGCTGAGGGCAAGGTCCTGAACAAGAAGCGCCGCAACGCCCTCAAGGAGCATCGCGACCGGATCGGCGTGCTCAAGCGCCGCGAGGACGAGACCCGTGCCGTGCAGAAGGAGCATGGCGACGAGGTGGTCCTTGCTGCCAGTCTCTTTGTGCATTCCCCCGGAGAGCTGGTCTACCTGCTCTCAGGCGCGTACGACGAATTCCAGAGCTACTACGGCATCTACCTGATCCACCGCACCATGCTGGAATGGTGCATCGAGCACCAGGTCGGCACCTACAACCTCTACGGCATCACCGGGGACTTCTCCGACACCGCGAGCGACCACGGCGTGCTGCAGTTCAAGCGCCAGTTCGGTGGCAACGTCGAGGAACTCGTGGGGACCTACGACCTGCCCGTGCATGCGTTCCTGGCCAAGCGTCTTGGCGCGCTGGGTTGATCTAGACACCCGACGCTGACCTGGAATCTAGGCCGG
>JBQDZM010000006.1:16357-54856 GCA_052108535.1 Galactobacter sp.
CTGCCCTAGAAGCCCGACTCCGTTGGGTGGGGGTAGAAGCGGCGCATCTGCCGCCACTGGTTCACGGAGTTCATGAGGCGGTAGGCGAAACGCTTCGGGTGACGATCCTTGGGATTCTTCAGCGGGTTGACCGGGCGCTGAGCCTTCCTGGCCTGACTCACTCGCTTCCGCAGGTCGGCATCGCGCAGGTAGTTCTTGTTCGCGAGCGCCATGGGCAGCACGGTGTAGATGCCGTCGCGGGCATTGGTCTGGTACGGGGATTCCTCGCCGGCCAGATCCGCCAGCATCGCCTTGGCAAGATCGATGCCGCCGACCTTGAGGTAATAGTGACTGCGGCCGATTCGGGGGTTCAGGTCCAGCCACAGCTTCCGGCCGTTCCGAGGGTCGATCTTGACGTCCAACGAGAAGAAACCGCGTAGTCCCACGGCGGTGACGAGGCGCTGCGCGTCCCGAACCAAGTCCGGATTGGACTCCAACAGGATCATGCCGGCGTTACCGAGGTAGCGCGGCTGGTGCAGCCCCAACAGCACCCTGCCCGTACCCGTGGCGGTGACCCTGCCCTGAGCGTCCACGTAACCGTTGATGACCCACTGCGTGGTGTCGTCTCCGGGGATGAGTTCCTGGACCATGAGCACGATGTCCACGCCGGCCTCACGCAGAGACTCGAAATAGGCCTGGGCGTCCTCGGCGGTCGCGAAGACCCGCACCTTGCGCAGGCCCTTGTCCCAATAGAAGTCCAGGTCCGAACCCACAGCGGGTTTGGCCACCACGGGGAACGTCAGTTCAGCCACGTCGGCTTGCCACGTCTGCGGTGTGCGCAGGTCCACGGTGGCGCGCGCCGGGACGTCCAGGCCCAAACTGGAGCAGACCTCGTAGAAGTCCTCCTTGGAGTTGGCGCGATCCACCGCCTCGATCGAGGCGTACGGGAGGAACCAACGCGGTTCCAGCGCCGCCCGGTTGCGTGCGGCGAACTCCACGCCCTCGTCGGAGTTCACCAAGAGCAGCAGCCGCCGGTCGGGATGATCCTCCGCGATCCGGTGCAGTAGGTCTACGAACTTGTCCTCGTGCGCCAGCGTTCCCTTGGGAACAATCTGGACGTCGAAGAGGGAGGAGTTTTCGATGGGGCCGCGGTGCAGTTCAGAGATCACGAGGGAACGAAGGCCGGCCGCCTCGTGGAAGATCCGCGCGAAGCTGTAATCGGCAATATCGAACCCGATGACCACCGGGAGCAGGTCGTTGGATGCCATATGTTCTTCCTCGTTCTCCGCTTCAGTGCTTCTCGCGCCAGGCCATGAACTTGTCGAAGCCCCAGGACAGGATCCGATTCAGGGGCAGCTCCCATTCGCCCACCGTGCGGATCACATCGCAGCCCATGGAGGTCTTGAAGTAGGACAGGCCACCGTGAGCGTCGCTGCGTTGCAGGGTCGGCGTCACGCCGCCCTGGTCCAGGTACACGCAGCCCTCCTCCAAGGCGTCGGAGAGCATGCGGTGTTGCAGGGCCTTGGGAGCGTTGAGCTTGCGTTCCTCGTTGCTGGAGGCGCCGTAGACGTACCAGGAGCGGTTTCCGGAGCGGAGCCGGACCGCTGCGGCGAGGTCACGCCCCTCGTGGGAGGCGATGTAGAGGGTGCAGGAGCCTGGCTGTGCCGCGTTGAGGGTGCGATGCAGGTTCGTGAAGTACTCCAAGGGGCGGCCGGTGAAGTCCTGCCGGTCCGCGGTGGTGGCGTACAAGGCATGGAAGCGGTCCATGTCCTCGGTTGCGCCCACCACGATATCCAGCGGCGCCTTCAGCGACTGCCTGGTCTCGCGCCGAGCCGACTGCGAGAAAGCGGCCATGACCTGGTCCATGGTCAACGGATTCGCGTGCTCGTCCACCAACGGAACCCGGGCAACGTATTCCGGCTGTCCGGCGGCGAAGTCCATGCCGGAGTCCAGATGCGAGAAGCCCTGGGACTGGAGTGCGGCCGTGACGGCCGCTGCCTCCGAGTCGTTCACGGTGTGAGCCAACTGCGACAGGTCCTCCAACTGCCCGGAGCCCATGGCCTTACGCACGTCCACGGCCTTCCAGGTCGTGGAATCCACCGACGGGCCAATCCGCAGAGCGAACGCCCCGTTGGACTTGAGATATTCCGAAAGCGTGCGCAGCACGCGCTCCGGCGCGAATTCCGCGAAGTCGATCACCGGACCGTCGGGCAGGTAGGCGAGGGACTTGCGCACCACGGGGGCGGGGCGCATGAGCACCAGCGCGGCACCGACCTGGACGCCACCAGAGAACCAGCCCAGGCTGAGCCCCCGCCAGGCCGGTTTGATTTGGGCCCACTCGGGGCGCTGCATGAAGCTCACGTCCCGGCGGGTGGCCAGGAACGCGGCGTGTTCCTCGGCGCTGATGGCTGCAAGGCTCAGTTCATCGCTACTCACGAGACACGAGACTACCGGCGTTGGGCCGCCGCCGCCCTATCCGTCAGGCGCATGGGCACGTGTGGGATGCCGTCCTCCAGGAACTCGGCCCCATCCCGGACGAAGCCGAAGGAGCCGTACCAACCCTCCAGATGGGACTGGGCATCGAGGACCACGGGCGCATCGGCGCAGAGCTGGATGGCCGCGCGCAGCAGGTGACCCATGAGCCCGAGCCCACGGTGTTCCACGGCCGTGGCGACGCGTCCGATCCGGCGCGTGGCGCCGCTGGGCCCCTCATCCGTCAGCAGTCGCAGCGTGGCCGCGACGCCGCTGGGCTCGCTGCGTTCACCGGGCTCACCGGACCCACCGGGCTCGCCATGCGAGATCCACAGGTGCTCGGTGGTGGGCTCGATGTCGCGGGCATCCTGATCGGGGTAGGCACAGTCTTGTTCCACCACGAAGACGTCCTGTCGCAGCCGGGAGATTTGGTGCCAGGTGAGCCCGGACAGGTCGGCAAGCCGGGCGCGGAAGAGGTCGTAACCGGCCGGGAGCTCCACGGCCAGGGGTGTGTTGAGCATCAGAAGCGAGACGACCCGCCGGAACCGGAGAACGAACCGCCGCCGGAGTAGCCGCCGGAGATCCCACCGGAGCTGGAGGACGAGGACGCCGCACTACGGGCACTCTCAACGCGGCTGTGCCCGGCGCTGTAGCCCATCTGATAGGCGGCCACCCGCCAGAAGTGGTTGGCGGGCCCGGACACGTCAAGGATGGAGCCGGTGCCAGAACGGCGCTGCCCGTAGCGGGCGGAACTCATCTGCTCCCGCATCAGGCGTTCCTCAGACGCGGACTTCGCGTACTCGGAAATCTGGGCTTCGGAGAAACGCTCCAGGTGATTGGTCAGCTGGCTGCGCAGCTCGGCGAGGGCGTCGAGGGCCTGGTCCACGCTGATGCGTTGGGCCTCCAGGTCGGAGGAGACCGAGTCCAGTTTGGCGAGGGCCTCCTCACGGAAGGACGTCAGCGTTGCGGTCACGTGGTTCAGAGCTTTCGGCGCCGAACGGGTCAAGGCATCGAGCTGCTTCAGATCCTCCACCAAGGGGGCGGTCTGGGCGCGCCAGGCGTTCTGCCACGTGGCGGAGCGGGTGTAGAGCGCGGCGGCCTGGATGATGGCGTCGTCGGTGAAGTCCAGGTCGGCTCCGACCTCCGCGAACGCCCTGGCCCGGCTGCGGTAGGTGTCCTGGTGGCGGCGCTTGGGGTCCACCGCCTGCAACTCCTGCTGCTCGGTGAAGGCCTTACGGAATTGCTGAATGAAGTCCTCGAAGCGACGCTCCATGTCCGCCGCGTGCGGGGAGTCGGTGGGAAGCGTCCTGGCGGAGAGTTCCGTGGTGTCCAGATCGGTGGCCACCTGCGTCACGTGGGCCACTCCGGTGGCCAGTTTCGAATCAAATTCCTGGCGATGTTTGGCGCGCACGCTCAACCACACCACGAAGCACAGGCCTGCCACCACGAGCAGACCGAACGTCCACAGATAGACCGCGGGGTTGAGGTACCACGGACGTTCGATGAGCTTGGCGCCCTCCTTTACGACATCGGCCACACCGTCGGTCCAGCGTCCCTGCCTGAAGTTGTCGGTGCCCGCCTGATGGGTCTTCTCCATCTTGGACTCGTTCAGGGCACGATCCTCACCGAAGTAGGTGCCGATCTGTCCGTGGTTGCCGCTCTCCACGCTTAACGTCACGATGAAGAGTCCGTCAGCCCAGTAGTCGCCGTAATCCTTGGGATCGTCGGAGATCCACTCCGGGCGGTCGCTCTTGGCGTAGTCCAGCGTCTTCTGGTTGATGTCGTCGTAGTAGTCGCCCTTGCGGGTGTAGATGGCGACCTTGGTCGGCTTGTGGAATTTGACGCCGTCCAAGGCGTTGCGGAGCCGCGGTTCGCTGAGGACGTCCGCGGTGTCGTCCACGGTCAGCGACTTCACGTTCTTGGCCGCGGGAAACAGTGTTCGTACCGCCGCCGCGTCCAGCTGGGTGGTTTCAATGCCCGACGACGCGGTGTGCGGGCCGCTGGCCCGGCCACTTGCGCTGGCTGAGTCGCTTGCGCTCGCCGCAGGCACGGCGACGGTGAGTCCCAGGAACAGGCTCAGGAGCAGACCAAGCGAGAATAGGCGTGGGCGGCTGGGGCGGGGTTTGCGGGGCATGCGTAACTCCTCGGCTGCGGCGCGGACGAGTTCAGCCTAGCGGTGCGCGCGTGGAGCGGCCCAGCATCCCTAGCCGACCAACCGGTCGGCAAGGTAGGTTCTCGTCTATGACCATCACCACGCGCCACGCGTTCACCCTCCACGTCGACCTCCTTCCGCCCACCGAGGTGGGGGCCGTCCAAGGCGGCTTCCGCAGAATCGTCCCGATCGTGGGCGGCCGGGTGGACGGCCCCGACCTGCAGGGCGAGATCCTGCCCGGCGGTGCCGATTGGAACTTGGAGGGTCAGGACGGCACCTTCACCGTCTGGGCGCGCTACGACATCAAGCTTGCTGATGGCACCATCGTGGGCGTCGTCAACGGTGGCACCGGGGTGATGCCGCCAGAGGAGGAGTTCGGCAAGGGGGAGATGGCGCCCGCACTGCCCACGCAGCCTGTCTTCGAGGTCCCGGAAGGTGGGCCGGAATGGCTCAAGGAGACCCGGTTCTTCGGGATGTTGCGGGAAGAGAGCATCACGCGCGTGCGGATCGAGATCTACCGCTGGGACCTGGAAGGGACCTGGACCCCGGAGGTCTGAGCGACACGTTCTCCTAGGCTTTCCGTCACCACCGCAGAGGGGCCTCACGCGGTCATGACGGAAAGACTGGGGACGGGCGTATAGATAGCGTGGGAGGATCGACGGCATGTACGTGAAGGTATGCGGATTGAAGACGGCTGCGGCCGCCACGGAGGCGGTGGCCGCAGGAGCGGACGCGATCGGCGTGGTGATGAGCCCCAAGAGTCCCCGTCACGTGGACGTTGAATCCGCACGCACCGTGATCGCGGCCGCCAAGGCCGAGCGGACAGACGTGGATACCGTTCTGGTGGTCAACGACCTGCCTGCGGTGGAGGCTGCTCAGATCGCGGGACAGATCGGCGCCGATGTGGCGCAATTGCACGGCCCGGCGTACTCGAGCGCCGATTTCCGGGCTGCGGCGCAGATCCTTCCGAGGCTCTGGCGGGCCACGTCCCTGAAACACGATCCCCACCCGGTCCTCGGAGGTCACGGTGAGGAGCGGCTGCTGTTGGACGCGCCCAAACCAGGCAGCGGCTCCACCTGGGACCTCAGTCTGGTCCAGGACCTGGAGTTGACAGGGGAGTGGCTATTGGCCGGCGGCCTGAACCCGGCCAACGTGGCTCAGGCCATCCGCACCGCACGGCCCTGGGGAGTCGACGTCTCCAGCGGGGTCGAGTCCGCGCCCGGAGAAAAGGACCTTGGCCTGATCCGAGCCTTCGTCGAGGCAGCCAAGAACGCCTGAGCGATCAGGAACGCCTGAGTGGCCAAGAACGCCTGATCAGGTCCAGGGCTGGTCTGCGGCCACCGTGGTGTCGGTGAACCCTGCCTCCCACACGTGGCCGTCCGGGTCACGAACGGCGCCCGTGAACCGGCCGCGCGTTTCCTCCACGGGAATCCGGTAGACCTGGCCACCCCCGGCCACGGCCGCCGCCACGAAGGCGCCCACGTCGTTGGCGGAGCCGACCTCGATGGTGACGAACATCTGCCTGGCCCCAGACGGGCGATCGGGCTGGTCGCCCTCACGCAGGGTGAGGGAGAAGTTCGCCATGGTGTGCGCCACGACCCGGGTGTCTTGAGACAGGATGTACGTGCTCACGGTGGGGCTGGAGGCCGCGAGCACCTTGGTTAGGCCCAAGCTGGCGCAGAACTGGTCGGTGACCGCCAGATTTGCGACGGGTAAGTGAATGGAGACGGACATGATGGTCCTCCCTAGAACTCCTCGTAGACTGCCGGGTCCTGATTCCTCTGGCGGCCGTCCGGGCGACCCAGCCCGGTGATCGCAGCGACCTCGTCCTGGGTCAGCTCTAGGGTGATCGCGGACAGGTTCGCCAACTGTCGGGTCGGCGTCGCGGACTTGGGGATCGGCAGTGAGCCGATGGCGGCGTGCCAGGCCAGGATGACCTCCGCTGCGCTGACGCCGAGGCGCTCCGCAGCCGCGGTGATCACGGGCTCGGAGAAGAGTTCCCCTCCACGCCGCAGCGGGGACCAGGCCTGGGTCACGATGCCCCGTTCAGCGTTGAAGGCTAGAGCCTCGGTCTGCGGGAAGTATGGGTGCAACTCGATCTGATTGACCTCCGGGTACTCCCCGGTGGCGTCGTGCACGGCCTCGAGGTGCTCGGGCAGGAAATTGCATACTCCCACGTGGGAGATCAGCCCCGACTCGCGGGCCTCCAGCAGCGTCTTGAACGCGTCGACGTAGAGCCCCTGTCCGGGGTTGGGCCAATGGATCAGGTACAGATCGATGTTCTCCAGGTTGAGTCGGTAGAGGCTCTCCTGGACGCAGGCCATGGCATCGTCTGGCCGCTGGTAACGGCCCGGCAGCTTCGAGGTCACGATCACCTCGCCACGCCCGGACGCGGAGGCCCGCAGGCCCTCACCGACGGTCCCCTCATTCTCGTAGTTGTAGGCGGAATCCAGCAGGGTGTAGCCCGAGTTGATGCCGTGGGCAATGGCCTCCGCCCCGGCCGCACCGCGCAACTTGTAGGTGCCGAGTCCGATGCTGGGGAGGGTGAACCCCCGGTGGGTAGTGAAGCTCATGCTGATTCCTTATCCGTTGCCATGGGTGTTGTCGGTGGTGTCGCCGTCGGTCGCGTCGTAGGAACCGTCGGAAGAGGGCGCGGAATCCCGCAGCCCGTATGGGTCGTCCTCGTCGCCGAGCGTGTCCTTGGGGGCCGCGGAGCTGGCGCTGAGTTCGGTGGATCCGGAATCGTCCGCCTTCCCGTTCCCGACCCGTTCTCCGAGGATGCTGCTGGGAAGCGGCAGGCCGATGCCGCCGTCGAGCCTGAGGAACAACCCGCCGGTGACGATCAGCAGAATCACGCCGATCAGGCCGAACCAAGGGACCAGTGGCGTGGCGACGAAGGCGCACACGGCCGGGACCAGGACCATGATCGCTCCGGCCAGCAGATACAGGTTCTTGTCGTAAAGGAAGGCCGTGGGCAGCAATCCCGCCCCGAGTCCCATCAAGGAAATGGCGAAGAAGAGACTCGGCTTGGACTGGGCGGCCATGATGCCGACCACCACGCCAGCCACCTGGATGGCCACGATCTCGTAGAACAGGGAGCTCAAGGGGTTGCTGCGCGGCAACATGACTGGGCCGCCCACCAGCTTGAGCACCAGCCAGGAGACGGGATGGGCTGCCAGGGTCCCCAGCAGCAGAGCGACCTGTCCCGCGGTGGGGGTTCCCCACTGGGAAAGTGCAGACGCGATGGCCCAGAACGCTGCGAGCGTGAGTAGGGAGACTCCGCCAGAGCGGTGCAGGACGTCGGCCTGATGGCGCGCGTCGGCGAGTGTTGTTGCCCCAGGTGCCGCGGATTCCTTCATGTGACACACGCTACCGGCTCAGGTCCCGGGCGGGCAGCGGCCAGCGGTCAAAAGAATCTGGGCTGCGGCTCCGGCAGCATGGAGCGTGGCGGAGTGGCCCGTAGGCTGTGGACGATGAGACGTGCCAATGATTGGGGCCGCAGGCCCCTGGAGGGAACCACCGCGGTGGTGACCGGGGCGACGTCGGGCATAGGGGCAGAGATCGCAGCCGCGCTCGCGGCGGCCGGGGTGAAGCTCTGCCTGCCGGCGCGGAACCCGGCCAAGGCGGCCGCCGCGGTAGAACGGCTGCAGGCAGCGCGGCCCGGGGTGGATGTCGCCACACCGCATCTGGACCTGGAAGACCTGGCCTCGGTGCGCGCCTTCGCCGACTCGCTGCTCCACCGCGGCGAGAAGCTGGACACCCTGATCCTCAACGTCGGAATCATGGAATTGGCGCGACGCACCTGGCGCGGCACGGCCGACGGCTTTGAGGCGCATTTCCAGGTGAACTTCCTGGCTCATGCCGTCTTGGTTCTTCGCCTGCTCCCGCTGCTGCGGGCCTCCCGCACCAGGATTGTGGTGCAGACCAGCCTGGACGCGGCACGCGCGAGCGTCGATTGGGACGACCTCCAGAGCCAAAATCCATACGGTGCGTTCCGCGCCTATGGTGCCTCCAAGCTGGAGCTGTCCCTCTTCTGCCAAGAGCTGGCGGGGCGAAGCGCGGTGAACAGGTGGGGGATCACCGTGGCCCAGTCGCACCCGGGTGTGGTGCCGGGCAGCTCCATCGCCGGGCCCATCCGGGCTTTGGTCCCGCGACCCCTGCTCCGGTGGGCAGAGCGCCGGGTCGGCAACCCGCCTCGCACCGCGGCGCAGACCGCCGTCGCGGCGGCGTCGACGACGCTGCCGCACGCCGTCGGAATGCCCGACGCCGTGTTCCCCGTGATGTTCGCTCCCTCACGTTTTGGCGGTGTGGCCGGTCCTCCGATCGTCCGAGTACCGTTTGAATCCTGCCTAGATCCGCGGCAATCTGCGCGTATTTGGGGCCTGGCTGAGCGGTTGGCCGGGAGTTCCTGACGGGTGGGGTGAGCTGGCGCACCCGCCTCGGATTCTCAGGAAATTGCCAGTCTTCGCTGGGCGGGTGTAGGTTTGCGCGCATGCTCGCACGCCTGACCCTCTTGTCGCTGGCCTGCACCGTGGCCGGCGGGTACCTCTACAAGGTGGACCACGACCTCGCTTGGGTCCCGATTCTCACCGCCGTTGTCCTCCTGATCACCGCCACTCTGGCCGTCATCAAGACCGTCCGCTCCCGGCACGAGTTCACCGCGTCCGAGCTGGCCAGGGAAGAGGAACGCGTGCTCGAGAGCATCCGCAACTAGAGGCGTAGCGTCCGGTCGCGGTGACGCATCACACGCACCAGTTGCCGATGAACTTGCGTCGATGGTGCGGTGGACCACGGCGCACCCACCACCACCCGTGGGATGATTGCTCGTTATGAGCGAGCGCACCACCACCGAAGACCACCACCGTTCCGGGACCTCCCGCGCCCACGCCGCCCGCGCAGCGCGCGGACTGGAGCGTGGCAGCCGTCCTCAGGTGCGCCCCACCGCCGAGGGCTGGAAGCAGCCCATGGGCCCCGACGGTCGCCCCCAGCTGCAGTTCGCACAGCGCCCCCGCGTCTCCCAGCCGCCCAAGCACCTGGCGGATATGACCTTGGCGGAGCGCCAGGAGAAGATGAAGGAACTGGGCCTCCCGGCATTCCGCGCCAAGCAGGTCTCCACGCACTACTTTGTCCACCACACCACGGACCCCCAGCGGATGAGCGACCTCCCGAAGGACCGGCGCCAGGAGATCGTGGATGCCTTCTTCCCGCCGCTGTTGACCGAGGTCAAGCGCCTCGTCACCGACGACGGCAAGACCGTGAAGTTCCTCTGGAAGCTCTTTGATGGCGCCCTCGTGGAGTCCGTGCTGATGCGCTACTCCAACCGCATCACCCTCTGCATCTCTTCACAGTGCGGTTGCGGCATGAACTGCCCGTTCTGCGCCACTGGCCAGAACGGCCTGACGCGCAACATGTCCACCGCGGAGATCCTTGACCAGATCGTCCAGGCCAACCGCGTGATCGACGAGGGCGGGCTGGGAGCCAACCGCCACGTCAACGGTGAGCCCGAGCGCGTGAACAACATCGTGTTCATGGGCATGGGTGAGCCGCTGGCCAACTACAAGCGCGTCATGAACGCCGTGCACCGGATGGTCGCTGAGGCTCCCGAGGGTCTGGCGATGTCTGCCCGCGGCATCACGATCTCCACCGTTGGCCTGGTCCCCGCCATCCGGAAGCTGGCCGACGAAGGACTGCCCTTCACCTTCGCGCTGTCCCTGCACGCACCGGACGACGAATTGCGCGACGACCTGATCCCCGTGAACTCCCGCTGGAAGGTGGATGAGGCGCTCGACGCCGCCCACGAGTACTACCAGCGCACCGGCCGCCGCGTCTCCATCGAGTACGCGCTGATCAAGGACATGAACGATCACCCGTGGCGCGCCGATCTGCTCGCGGAGAAGCTCAACGCCCGCGGTCGCGGCTGGGTGCACGTGAACCCCATCCCGCTGAACCCCACGCCCGGCTCCATCTGGACCTCATCCACCCGCAAGGCCACCATGGAGTTCATCGAGCGCCTTGAGGCGGCCGGTGTGCCCACCACGCTGCGTGACACCCGCGGCAAGGAGATCGACGGCGCCTGCGGTCAGCTCGCAGCAGCCAACGACTGATCACCGCCCCAAAGCGGGATCACGACCAACCCGGTACAACTACAAGACCGGCATCACGACGAGCCGGGCTCAACCACAAACCTGGAGGACACACCGCATGGCGACCATCGACCTGACCGAGGCCACCTTCGAAGCCAATGTTGCGCACGGGGGCATCGTGTTGGTGGACTTCTGGGCCGACTGGTGCGGCCCGTGCAAGCAGTTCTCCCCGATCTTCGAAGCGGTCTCGGAGAAGCACCCGGAGATCACGTTCGGCAAGATCGATACCGAGGCTGAACAGCAGCTGGCGGGAGCGGCCGGCATCTCTTCGATCCCCACGTTGATGGGCTTCCGGGATGGTGTGCTGGTTTTCCGCGAGTCCGGTGCTGTGCCTGCCTCGGCCCTGGAGGACCTGATCTCGCAGATGGAAGCGCTGGACATGGATCAGATCCGCAAGGAGATCGCTGAAGCGGCGGCAGAGGCGGAAGCGGGCGACTCCGCTCGGGCCGAGTAAGACTCCGCAGATGGACCCGCGGCGAGCCCGTAGCTTTCGCGAGGTAGCGCCCGAGTCCGTCCTTCTGGGCGGTGCGGGGGCCGCGATTCTGCTGCAGATCGCCGATCCGCGGGTGGGGCGCGGTGTGGCCGTCCACTCGGACTTCGTCCGCGACCCCATGAGGCGACTGTGGGGCACGCTGGACTACATCTACGCGGTCAGTCTCGGCGACAGCGAGACCCGGGCACGCGTCGTATGGCATGTGAATCATGCCCATTCCTACGTGCATGGTCCCGCAACGGAGACCACCCCCGCCTACGACGCCCACGACGTCGATGCGCAACTCTGGGTTGCCATGACCCTGTGTCATTGCGGCACCGCCGCGTGGGAAGCGGTGCTCGGTGAGTTGCCCGCCGGTGTGCAGGACGAGATGGTGCGCGGCTACGGTGCATTGGCGACCTCATTGGGCGTTCCGCCGAGCCTGTGGTTCCGGGACCGGGCCTCCTTCGACGCCGCCTTTGCTCAGCGGCTGCGGGGTTTGCGAGTGTCTGACGACGCCAGGCGGGTGGCGCGGGGGCTGTTGGCCGCCGAGCACGCACCGCTCTGGCTGCGTGCGGCAATGCCGCTGGTGCGCGTGGCCACGGCTGCGCTGCTCCCGCGGGCCGTTCGAGAGGACTTCGGGCTGCCGGAGCTGGAGCTCACTCCCCGCAAGGATGCCGTCTTCAGGGGTGCAGTGGCCGCGCTCGGGCAGGTCTACCCGGTGCTGCCTGACAAGGTCCGGCACGTGGTGGCCCGGGCTCGGCTGCGGCGGATGTCCTGAGCAAGCTCGCGCGGGGAATGCTGGTCAGCTTTGATGCCTGAATTCGGCTCTGATGCCTGAACGCGGCTTTGGATGGGCTTTGATGCCCAAACGCGGCTTTGATGCGTCGACTCGACACCTGGCCGGACGCATCTGGGCATCAAAGCCGCCTGGACGGTGACTGGGCGGCCCACAGATCGAGACTGCGTGGCCCAGAATGGAGGTATGAGAGCACCTTCAGTCAGGGGACAGGTTCCGGCATTCATGGTCATGGACGTCCTACGTCGGGTGGGCGAACTCCGGGCCCAGGGCCGGGAGGTGCTCTCCCTCTGCGCGGGCGAGCCCTCCAGTGGGCCCGCACCGGTAGTCAGTCAGGCTGCCGCTGAGCTGCATGCCAGTGGACAGGCGCTCAACTACACGCCAGCGGCGGGGCTGCCGGAACTGCGCCAGGCCATCGCTGGACACTATGCACGGTGGTACGCCACGGACGTGGATGCGGACGAGGTACTCGTGACCACGGGCGCATCCGGAGCCTTCGTCACCGCCTTCCTCGCCGCGTTCGACGTTGGCGACCGGGTTGCACTGGCCCGCCCCGGTTACCCGGCCTACCGCAATATTCTCACCAGTCTTGGACTTGAGGTTGTGGAGATCCCGTGCGGACCAGAGACTCGCTACCAACCCACCCCGGAGCTCTTGGAGCGGGCGGTGGCGGAGCACGGAGACCTGGCCGGCCTGGTGCTGGCCTCTCCTGCCAACCCCACGGGGACCATGACCAACCGCGAGGAGTTGTCCGCGTTGGTGCAGTGGTGCAAAGCCCATGACGTGTTGCTGGTCAGCGACGAGATCTACCACGGCATCACCTATCCCGCGCCTGGACAGTCGGACCCGCGCGGCGTCAGCGCCCGAGAGTTTGGGGAGGACGCAGTGGTCATCTCCTCCTTCTCCAAGTTCTGGGGCATGCCGGGCTGGAGAGTCGGCTGGGCGTTGCTGCCCGCTTACCTGAGACAGAGCGCGGATGCGCTGGCCGGAAATGTGGCCCTATGCGCCCCACGAAACGCCCAAGTCGCCGCGGTCCAGGCTTTCAGCGAGGACGCCTATGCCTTCGGTGAAGCGCAGGTGCGGGCCTACGCGCGCAATCGACAGGTTCTGCTTGATGCGGTTCCCCGCCTTGGATGGACCGACGTGGCTCCGGCGGACGGCGCGTTCTACCTCTATGCGGACATCTCGAAGGTCCTGGGCCCCTACGCGGATTCGGCGGCCTGGTGTGCCGCCCTGTTGGAGGAACAGGGCGTGGCGCTGACGCCCGGACTGGACTTCGACCCCGTCAACGGGGGCAGCACCGTGCGGCTCTCCTTCGCCGCGAGTGAGGACACCGTGACCCGCGCAGTGGAGCGGATCCTCGCGTTCTAATCCACCTTGGCGGCGTGAAGCATCGTCTATTCCAAATGAGGTCTGCTGGATCTGAGGAATCGGGATCTCGATCGAGGTGGGTGCTTATTCGAGCGACAAAGCCGAATAAAGTGCGGCACACGATAACCGACCAATCCGGGGCCCGCTGATAGGATCCGAAATGGTGGCAGCTTTCTCGAGAACGAGCTGAAAACGGTTCAACAGCGATCCGCTGCCCTCCGCCGCTCGCTGCTAATAGCAGCTTTCTCGGGTCGACTGACCGGAAACTCGCAGTCAACATCGAACGTGGGAACAGTGATGAGTGTATGAACGGCAAGCAGGTCAAGCTCTTCCTCGTTGACGGTACTCCTGGCGGTCTGACGACGGCTGAGATCACGAATTGGACGGGCAGCGTGGTCTCGGCGCGTCGTTCGGACCTTGCCGAGCTAATTGGTCGCGAGGAGGCCGGGCGTACCGGTGTCTACCTGTTGTTGGGTGAAGACGATGAAGCGATAGGCGACACGCGTTGCTATGTCGGTGAGGCTGACGTCGTGGCGACTCGGCTGCGTGCCCATTCGAAGGAGAAGTCGTTCTGGAACCAGGCCGTGCTTGTCACGTCGAAAGATACGAACCTGACCAAATCTCATGTGCGCTATCTCGAGTCTCGTCTGATCGAACTCGCGCAGTAGGCCGGTCGCGTCACCCTGGAGAACGGCACCGCACCGCCTCACCCTCGACTGCCGGAGGCGGATCAGTCGGACATGGAGTACTTCCTCAGCCAATTGCAGATCGTCCTCCCAGTACTCGGCGTCAACGTCGTCCGGGTCAGGCCAACGCAGGCAAACCCTGCGGTGGTTGGAACGTCCGAGTCGCCTGTGTTCAGGCTGACGAATAGGCGGCAGGGCGTCGATGCCCGTGCGCAGCAGGTCGACGGCGAATTCACTGTGCTTGAGGGATCTGTGGTGGTGCCGGTATGGCAGGGAGTTGGCAGCGCCGCCAGCACCCGTAGGGCGTACTCCAGTTATCGTGCGCAGCATGAGGGTCTGATCGCCGATGGTTCCATAGTGGTAGAGGGCGGTGTCGCCCGGACCATGCGAGATATCGTGTTTGGTTCGCCGTCAACGGCAGGGGCGATAGCGTTGGGGCGGTCCTGCAACGGGCGCGTTGAATGGGTGAGTGCCGAGGGTCCGTTTGGCCAGTGGGAGACGCGAGGCGTCGAGGATGAGTGAGTCCACAGGGAGAGAGTGGGGCGAACCTGTAGGGTGGCGTGCACAACATCCCCCGAGCCTCTCAACGCGAAGCGCAACCGGGGGATCTTCTCGTATCTGAAGGTCTACGTAATCAACTCGAAACTCGCATTGGCTGAAAGCGAGTTACTCCGACAGTGGCGCTCCCGGGGCTTGAGCTGCTGCATGAGGAACGAGGGTTGCGTTACCTCCGGCATATCGGCTCTCCGAATACGTTCGGAGCTTCTCTGGACCAGAGCGAGGGGTATTGCGTACGGGTACCGTTTTCGACGATGTGGTTGGTCTATATGGGTTTGAGTGCCGCACTCGCCGAGATCGACATTGTCTACGTGGAAGACCTCTCGTGAGTCCTGCCCACCGCCGTAGCGACCAGGTCCTCATTGCCGGTGGCGACTCGTCCGTCTGGTAGGTGGAGGGTGTCCTCCAAGCCGATGCGGGTGTCCAACCCCCACATGACGGCCAGGTCGAAAGTGGGCCAGGTGGAGGCTCCCTCGCCGTGCAACAGGACGGAAAGCGTCGGTTCCGTCTCGCGGATGCCGTCGACAAGACGTTGGCCCGTGGCCTCCACCTCGGAGGCGTCGGCGAGGTCCGGGACCTCCACGAGTGCGCTATGGCATTGGCCCCTGTAAGGGGAGGACCGCCAGGCCACGCGTCCCTCGTCGTTCCAGATGCCAGCCTCGATACCGATACCCCGGCCGGCGAGCCCGGCGGCGATCTCATCGGCCCCGTCCTCGTGCCAGTTCAACGACGCGAAGTCAGGGAGGACGGCCCAGGACTTGATGGCTGTCTTCCGGGCCGCGACGTCGGTCACCTCCGCGGCGAGGACGGCTGGGTCCGTGGACAGCCTCGGGTGTTCCGTGGGAAGTCGGGCACCATTGACGCAGGCCCTGAGCAGCATGCCGACGAGCCTAACTCAAGCATCGATGACGAGCGCGACTACACTGCGCAGTTGGCGAAGAACGACGGGGCCGACGTTGCCGATCGTGACGCCGACGCGTGATTCGGCCACGGATCGTATGTGCTGGCATTGCGCGGACGAGACCGCGGTCAGTCCATTGTGGGCATCGGGTTCCAGGAGGACCTCGGAGCCGCCTGACCGCACCGTGCTGGTCAGCGGAATCACCTGGACGACGTTGGGGTGGCCACGGAGGATTTGGCTGGCGGTTATCACCACGGCAGGGCGGCGGAGACCCGCCTCCGATCCCGAAGGCACTCCGAGATCCAGCTCGACGATGTCACCCGGCGTCAGCATCGAGCCACGCAATTTCGTCGTCGCGTAGTGGGGTCGAGAGCTCAACGCCAATGGCCTCCTGCCTGAGCAGTCGTGCTGCGTGCGAAACGGTGTCGTTCAGCGTTTCGTTACGGTTGGCTGCCAACTCGTTGAGCGCGTCGCGCGTGGCTCGGCTGACTCGGATCGTCGTCGTGTTGCTCATAAGGCCAAGCCTAATAGGTGTAGACAAATACGTCTACAGGGGCGCTAGCCCATGACATCCGTCATGCCCACGTGATGACAGCTGCCGGAGACCAACACCCCGGTTCAGAGCCAGAGTGGAACCATGAACTCCACGACAGCGGCCCCGGCCATCGAGCTCACGGGCCTGACCAAAAGATTCGGAAACGTCCGGGCAGTCGACGGCGTCGAACTAGACATCAACCTTGGAGAGATCGTCGCTTTCCTCGGCCCCAACGGGGCCGGGAAGACCACGACCCTGGACATGGTGATGGGACTCAGCGAGCCGACGCAAGGCACCGCGAAGGTGCTGGGCGTCGACCCCCGGAAGGCGGCGACCTCCGGCCGCATTTCGGCAGTCCTCCAAACCGGCGGTCTGCTCCGCGACCTTTCGGTGCGTGAGACGGTGACCGCCATCGCCGCGATGCACGGGGCCGCGAACCGCATCGAGGAAGTCATGGATCGCACCGACCTGACGCGGATCGCCAAGCGCCGTGTGGGCAAGTGTTCCGGTGGCGAGCAGCAGCGGCTCAAGTTCGCGCTCGCGCTGTTGCCGGACCCCGACGTGTTGGTGCTCGACGAACCCACCGCCGGCATGGACGTCACGGCACGGCGACACTTCTGGGACGTGATGCGGGCCGACGCCGACGCCGGGCGCACCATCCTCTTCGCCACGCACTACCTGGAGGAGGCCGAACAGTTCGCGCCCCGCACCGTGGTGATCGCGGCCGGCAAGGTGATCGCGGATGCGCCCACCCGAGACCTCAGGGGCTCGCTCGGCGGGCGCACCATCACCGCGATAGTGCCAGACGCAGCCCTGCCGCACTTGCGTGCGTTCGCGGGCGTTTCGCACATGAGCGTTGACCCTGGCGCCGACGGCTCTGACAACCAGGTGAGCCTGCGCGCGGAGGATTCCGACGCCGTGGCCCGAGCACTTCTGACCGAATTCGGCGGGTCCGATCTGAGGATCGCTGAACCCAGCCTCGAATCCGCCTTCACCGAACTGACCACCAAGGCAGACGGCGAGTCCGCCAACGAGAGTACCGGGAGCAAGTTATGACACTCTCCATGACCTACCTACGCATCGAACTCATCCGCCAGTTCCGCGACGGCTTCACCCTGTTCTTCACCCTGGCCCTCCCCGCGGTGATGTACCTGATCTTCGGCGCCGGTGCCGAGTGGGGCGACATCCGGATCGGGGCCGGTGGTGAGGGCAACGTGACCTTCTCCGTCATGGTGTCCATGGCCGCCTACGGTGTGGTCACGGCGATGACCTCCCTGACCTCCTCCGCCGCGGCAGAATCCGCGCAGGGATGGGGGCGGCAGTTGGCCATGACCCCGCTGGGTAACGGCGGCTACACCGTCACCAAAGTCCTGGTCGCGCTGTTCTACTCCGTACTTTCCATCGTGGTCGTCTACGTCCTGGGCTTCTTCACGGGTGCCGAGGCCGGCCCCACATGGCGCTGGTTCGCCTGCGCAGGCATCACGCTGGGGCTGGGCTCCATCTACGGGCTCTACGGCCTGGCCGTCGGCCTCATCTTCAAGTCGGACACCGCCACCGGACTGGCCTCGGCCCTGCTGACCTTCTTCGCCTTCTTCGGCAACGTGTTCATGCCGCTCTCCGGGACCATGCTTACGATCGCCCACTACACCCCGCTCTACGGCGTCGTGGCCCTGGCCCGCTGGCCGCTCACGGAGGGTGCGGTGGACGAGACCCTGACCGATCCGCTGTGGCAGCCCGTGCTGAACGTGGTGGTCTGGGCGCTGATCTTCCTGGCCCTGGCGCTCTACGGGGTGCGGCGTAGCCGGGCACGTCGATGACCCCGACCTCTCGGCCGATGGGCGCGGGGCTGGGTAGGGTCAACGCCATGAGCAACGACTCAACCCAGCCCCACCAGGGCGCCAGCACGCCGGGGGACCCCTGGCAACGGCATTCCTGGCTGGTCGCAGCGATCTGGCTGGCGTTCATCTTCTACCCCGTGCGGGCCTTGGTGGGCTCCACCGCGGCGATGCCGGCGCAAGTGCTCGGCTGGAGCTGCCTTGGCCTGTTCATCGTCGTCTATCTGGTGTCCTTCCGCTTGGGTCACAACACCGGCATCACGGGCGAGCCGACCCTGCCGCGGACTTGGGTGTTCTTCGCAGTCGCGGTGCTCGCGGTGGTCGGGACTGTCCCGGCGATCGGAGACGGCGCCTTCAGTTTCCTACCCTTCGTCGTGACCATCCCCGCCTACCAGATGCCGACCTGGTTCTTCCTCCCGACGATCGCGGTGAGCGTTCTGGGACTGCTGGGGTACATCCTGATCTCCGGGGAATGGGCGGACAACGTTGCCCTGCTGATCATCCTGTTGGTGATCTGCGCCGTGCACTGGATCGTGCGCTGGTTGATCGGTCGATCCATCGCCGCGGACAAGCTCGCCACCGAACTCGTGGCCAGCGAGGAACGCGAGACGGTGGCCCGGGACGTCCACGACCTCATCGGGCATTCCCTGACCGTGGTGAAACTCAAGGCCCAGCTGGCTCGGAAGCTGGTCCGCGCCGACCCGGACAGGGCTGTTGCGGAACTGGAGGAGATCGAACGGATCACCTCAGAGGCCATAGGTGGGGTGCGGGCCACCGTGACCGGTCTGCGCTCGGAGGGACTGGCGGCGCAGCTGAACTCGGCGATCGCCACACTTCAGGACGCGGGCACCGTCGTCGAGGTCGAGGGGGAGTCGACGTCGCTGTCCCCGGCTCAGTCGCTCATCGCCGCCTGGATCCTGCGGGAGGCCACCACCAACACGCTGCGGCACGCGCACGCGTCGCGGGTGTGCATCAGTATGGGCCCCGGCTCGTTCACCTTCGAGGACGACGGTGTGGGCCTCCCCGCCGATGCAGTGCGCCGCAGCGGCAATGGCCTCAGCGGCATGGCGGAACGCGCCGCGGTCTCGGGCGCGACGTTCAGCGTGGACGCGTCGCAGGGCCTGGGCGGAACGAGGGTGGGATTGTCATGGTGACCCTATTACTGGTGGACGACCAGGCGATGGTGCGCGGCGCCATGGGAGCCCTGCTAGACCTCGAGGAGGATCTCACCGTCGTGGGGCAGGCGGCCAGCGGCGAGGAGGCCGTCACGGTGGCCAACGAACTGCGTCCGGACGTGTGCCTCATGGACATCCAGCTACCCGGTATCGACGGCATTGAGGCCACAGCAGAGGTGCTCAAGGTCAGCCCCGACACCAAGATCCTCATCGTCACCACGTTCGCCCGGCCGGGGTACCTGCGCTCGGCACTAGAGGCCGGTGCGAGCGGTTTCGTAGTCAAGGATGCCCCGGCGGAGGCGCTCGCCGACGCCGTACGGAGGGTGAACGCCGGGTTGAGGGTCGTGGACCCAGCGTTGGCGGAGGCCTCCCTGTTCGACGGTGCCAACCCCCTCACCGAGCGGGAGATCGAGGTGTTGAGGCTGGCCCTGGACGGACGCACGGTCGCCGCGATCGCCACGGAGGTCTTCCTCTCGGCCGGCACGGTGCGCAACCACCTCTCCTCGGCGATCGGGAAGACCGGGACCGGCAACCGAGCGCAGGCGGCCCGGACCGCGCGGGAGAAGGGCTGGATCTGAGCAGATGGCCGTTGCAGTCGCGCGGGGTAGCTGCCACGGCTGAGAGGCCGTACCGCTTATGATCGGGAATCATGTGGGCTGTAGCAATCACCGGGGCGGCAGTCATGGTCGGCACCATCCTGCAGCGGATCTCGGGTGCGGGAGTGGGACTGGTCGTGGCACCGGTGCTGTCCCTGCTGATCGGCCCGGCCCACGGTGTCCTCGTCACCAATGCCGTCACCACGGTTTCGGGCGGAACACTCACCATCCAGGCCAGGAAGAACGTGGACTGGAAACGGTATGCAGTGATCGTCTCCTGCGCCATGATCGGTCTTATTCCGGGCGCGTACCTGGTGGCCAGCCTGCCCTCGGCATGGTTGCAGATCGTGGTGGGCGGTGTGGTCCTCTTGGGCTTGGCAGCGACCGTGTTCCTGCGCAGCGTCCCGCCAGCACCGCGAACTCCCATGAACGTGGTGACCGGGATCTTCGGTGGCCTGTTCAACGTCACCGCCGGCGTCGCGGCAGCGGCCATGGTGGTCAATGCTCGCTTCACCCGTTGGGCGCAGGTCTCCTATGCGGCCACCATGCAGCCCGTCTTTGCGACCCTGGGCCTGTGTTCCGTCGTCGCGAAACTCCTGACCGGGGTCGGCGGAAGCGAGGGCGCCTGGCCCAGCCCTTGGCTCGGCGCGGCAGCGATCGTGGCTGTGTTCGTAGGCGCTTGGGCGGGTGGCAGGCTGGCGTCTCGGGTGAAGACATCCACCGCGAAGACGCTCGCCTTCGGTCTGGCCGCACTCGGTGCCGTGGCCGCAGTGGCCCGGGGTGTCCTCGACCTCGTTTGAGCCGGCCCGGGGGCAAAGTCTCACGAACGGGCCCGGAGCCGGCAACAAGTCTTTGGATGACGCAGTAGGAGGGCCCAGGGGACCTGCCCGCCGCGTCACGACAAGTCACATACGTCTTGAGTGACGTCGTGTTCCACGACCACTCGCCAGGGGCGCGCCGGAAAAGGTTCAGTAGGTGCACCGCCCGGGAACGGGCACACAACTGAACTCACAAGGACTTTTCCTTCATGACACGCCTACGGCACTACGCAGCCGCGGCCCAGGCGAGAAACAAGGTGAGGCGCGGATCCACGATCGCGCTCGCTGCTCTCGCGTTGACGTCCGCGACCACCCTCACCTCCTGCGGTGATCCCGCATCCGACGCCGGCACCGATCCGGCCGATCGCACCATCACCTACGCGCACCAGCAAGAACCCATGTGCGTGTTCGGCGGCTGGATTGAGCAGGCCTATCTCTCCTACCAGGTGCTTGACCAGCTCACGGCCCTGGACGAGGACAAGAACGCCGTCCCGTGGTTGGCCACCAGCTGGGAGTCGTCCGAGGACGGCCTGACGTGGACCCTGAAGCTCAAGGACGGTGTGAAGTTCACCGACGGAACGGCCGTGGACGCCCAGGCCGTTGCGGACAACTTCGACTACTGGATTAAGGACAGCGGCAACTCCACCGCAGCGGCGTGGATCGGCAGCCAGTACGAGTCGGCGCAGGCGGAGGACGAGCACACCGTCCGGATCAACCTCAAGAGCCCGTACCCGAGGCTCCCGGAGACGTTGGCTCAGGGCTACTTTGGTATCCAGTCGGCACACGCGTTGAAGAACCGCACACAGCAGCAGAATTGCGAGCAGCCCATCGGATCTGGCGCGTTCACGGTGGATCACTGGAACCGTGGGCAGAATATTGTGCTCAAACGCAACGAGAACTACACGTCATGGCCGGCTAACGCCAAACATCAGGGGCCCGCCAAGGTCGCGGCCGTGAACTGGAAGTTCGTGCCTGATGCCACCACCCGGTCGTCGGCCCTGAAGGCTGGGGAAGTCGATGCGATTTACGACGTGCCCTCGATCGACTGGCAGGACCTCGGCGAGGCCGGCTTCCAACGCCTGAAGTACGTTACGGGCGGCCGCCCGCAGCAGCTGACGTTCAACACCAAGCAGGGCATTTTCACCGACCAGAACGTTCGTCAGGCCTTCGCCTACAGCCTGGACCGGGAACCCCTGGTGGAAGCGGTGGGTCGCGGCGTGATCCCGGCGGAGGGCAACGGCTCTGTCTCCCAGTCCTCACCGGGCTATTCGGAGAAGGCCGCGGACCGCTACCCCTTCGACCTGGACAAGGCCAACGAGCTCCTCGACGAGGCCGGGTGGACCGAACGTGACGAGGAGGGCTACCGGACCAAGGACGGCAAGGTCCTCGAGGTGAAACTGCCCTATGGTGCCGGGACCATTCTCAACGCGGAGGGCGGGGAGATCCTGCAGGGTGTGGCCCAGCAGGTGAAGAAGTCCGGTTTCAAGGTGGACCTGAACCCGGTGCCGCCTGCGCAGTGGTGGGGCGGCTCCTACGGAACCCCAGACAAGCGCGACATCTACCCCGGGTACTGGACCGCCATCGGCGCCGGCATCCTCTGGATCAACTGGGCTCCAGAGGACCAACACCCCTACGTCGACAACTCCGCGTTCTATGAGGACAAGTTGCTGGCCAAGATCATCTCGGACGCCAATGCCGAGGCCGATGAGGACCAGCAGAACGCCCTATACCGACAAGCCCAGGACTACATCGCCGACCGCGCTCTTGCGGTGGGTCTCTACGACCGTCTGAGCACGCTCGCGGTCTCCACGAACCTCCACGACGTGTGGCAGGAGAATGCACAAGGGGGGCCGGTCTTCCATGACGCTCATTTCGAAAACTGAGACGGCCGCGCAGGACGCGGATCACCGAGTGCCCGACGCCGTGTCGTCGGCTCCCACACGCGACGGCGCCGCGCGCCGTGTGGTCGTCAAGGTGGCGTTGCGCATCGGTGGTGCGCTGGTGACGCTGTGGGGCGCTGCCACGGTCGCGTTCCTGGCGCAGTTGGCGCTGCCGGGGAACAAGGCGCAGGCCATCTTCAACATCCGGGCCGGGCACGCCACGGAACGCAGCCCGGAGGAACTGGCTCCGGTGGTCTCCATGTTTGGGCTGGACCACCCTGTGCTGTTGCAGTACTTCAGCTACCTCCGCGGACTGTTGCGCGGGGACCTTGGGCTGTCCTATCAGCAGTTCCGGCCCGTCACCGCCGTCATCGGGGAACAACTTCCCGCCACGTTGACGCTGACCCTGACCGCGATCCTGCTGGCGTGGGTGCTCATGGTCGCGTGGACGCTGCTGACGGCCGGGCGCAGCAAGCCCGTACGGGTCTTTGGTGAGCTCGCCGACGCCTTCACGGCCTCGTTGCCTCACTACTGGCTCGGCATCATCCTGCTGTTGATCTTCGCGTCCGGGCTGGGCTGGTTCCCGGTGATCTCCGGATCCTCCCCGGAGGGCATCGTCCTGCCAGCCCTGACGCTCGCGATCCCGTTGGCCGGGTTCATGTCCCAGTCCATGCGCACCGAGTTCGAGGATCAGCTGCGCCAGCCCTTCGTCACCACGGCACGGACCCGGGGCATGCGGGACACCGCGATCCGCGTGCGTCACGTATTGCGGCATTCCCTCATCCCGCCGGTGACCCTGTCCGGGTGGGCGTTGGGCGCCACCATCTCCGGCGCCGTAGTCGTGGAGACCGTGTACTCCCGAGGCGGGGTCGGTTCCGCGCTGGTCCAGGCGGTGAACTCCCAGGACCTGCCCATCGTCACCGGCGTGGTGGTCCTGATCGCCGCCCTCTACGTCATCGCCAACTTGGTGGTTGACGTGCTCTACGTGATCATCGACCCGCGATTGAAGGCATCATGACTACCCAAACGCTGCCCTCCCGGACAGAACCCCTCCGCCGGCTCCGTCGTTTCCCCTGGGGGAGCGTCGTCGCGGGGACCGCGGCTCTGGCGTTCGTTGTCGCCGCGCTGGCACCATCGCTGCTGGCCCCCGGCGACCCGTACGTCCTGAACCTCGATGATTCGCTGCTTGCCCCGAACTGGGCGCACCCGTTCGGCACCGACGTCCAGGGACGTGACCTCTATACCCGCGTGGTGCATGGGGCCGGACTGTCGCTCTGGATCGGGGTCGGCGCCACCGTGGTGTCCATGGTGACCGCCGTGATCCTGGGGTCCTTGGCCGCCCTCGCCCAACGCATCCCGCACGTGGGCCGTGGCGTGGGTGCCCTGGTGAACCGCATCATCGAGATCCAGTTCGCCTTCCCGACGCTGCTGCTGGCGCTCCTGCTCGTGGCCATCACCGGACCGTCGGCCACCGCACAGGTCTTCGCGGTCGCCATCGGTACCGCACCCGGCTATGCCCGCATGATCCGCGCCCAGATCCTCAAGGCCATGAACTCCGGCTACGTGGAGGCGGCAACGACGCTCGGCCATCCGTTCTCCCGGGTGCTGTTGCGCCACGTGCTCCCCAACGCACTACGCCCGTTCGTGGGCGTGATCGCCATGTGCATCGGCCAGTCCATCGTCTGGGCCTCCTCCCTGGCCTTCCTCGGCCTGGGCGTTGCCCCTCCCAACCCCGAATGGGGTGCGCTGCTGGACGCGGGCCGCCCATACGTGGTCCAAGCTCCGTGGCTCACCGTGATCCCCGGCCTAGTGATCGTGGCGCTCGCCGTCACCGCCACCGCGCTTGGCCGCAAGTTGCAGGACGTCCTAGAGAAGGAAGAGACCCGATGACCGCCACACTCCAGACCCTTACCGTCGAGGCCAGACTCCACCCGGGCGAGGCGCCTGTAGACACGTCCTTGCTCCAGGTCTCCCATCTGGACGTCGGCTTCGCCAAGCATGGGGGAATCACCCCGGTTGTGCATAACGTCTCGTTGCGCGTTGAGCGCGGCCGGTGCCATGCGCTGGTGGGGGAGTCCGGCTCCGGTAAGTCGGTGACGGCCCGCACCTTGGTTGGACTCACGGGCGCGGGCTCGTCGGTTCGGGCCGACCGCCTCACGCTCGCGGGGAAGGCCGGGGAACAGGACCTGGCCTCGCTCGACCCGGCCGAGTGGCGGCGTGTGCGTGGAGGCCGGATCGGTTTCGTTCTCCAGGACGCGTTGCTCTCCTTGGACCCACTGCGCCCGGTAGGTCGCGAGATCGACGAGGTGCTGCGTTTGCACACGGACCGCTCCGCGGATCAACGCCGCCGCCGCGTCATCGAACTGCTCAGCGATGTGGGGGTTCCGGAGCCGGAACTGAGGGCCGGGCAGCGCCCGGATCAGCTCTCAGGCGGACTCCGCCAGCGCGCCCTGATCGCCTCTGCTCTGGCCGGAGAGCCCGACCTGCTTGTGGCTGACGAGCCCACCACGGCCCTCGACGCCACGGTGCAGCGGCAGGTGCTCGGCCTGATTCACCAGGCCAAGGAGCGCGGTGTCGGCGTCCTGCTCATCAGTCACGACCTCTCGGTGGTGGGTGACCTCGCGGAGACCGTGTCCGTGATGAACCACGGTCGCATCGTTGAGGAGGGCCCCGCAGAGCAGATCCTCGGCGACCCTCAACACGCCTACACCAAGTCCTTGCTGGCCGCCGTCCCCGGCCCCCACACGCGGGGACGGCGACTGTCCGCGGTGCCGGACGGCGCCGTGCCCAACAGTGCGGCACCCGCTGGCGTGGTGCCAGACGGCGGGGAGCCGGCCACCGCCGTCGGGCATGAGAACGACGTCGTGTTGCAGGCCAGCGGCCTGCGCAAGGCCTTCCGTACCCCCTCCGGGCACCACCAGGCCGTGGATAAGGTGTCCTTCGAACTGCGGCGCGGACGCACGCTTGGCATCGTCGGCGAATCCGGGTCGGGGAAGTCCACCACGGCCAGGATCGCGCTGGGACTCGAAGACCCCGATGCCGGGACGGTCCACCTGGACGGAGCCGCGTTCTCCGGCGTTCCGGAACGGCACCGCAGACGCCTTCGGCGCAAGATCGCGGTGGTGCAACAGGATCCGCTCTCCGCCTTTGACCCCCGTTGGACCACGGAGAAGATCCTGCTGGACGCCATCCGCTCACGCGTTCCGCGTGCGCAACGACAGCAGCGGGTCGCCAAGCTCCTTGACCTGGTCAGGCTCCCGGCCTCCGTGGCCGCCCGCCACCCGCTGACCCTCTCCGGAGGGCAACGCCAGCGCATCGCCATCGCCCGTGCACTGGCCTCCCGGCCAGAGGTCATCGTGCTGGACGAGGCGGTCTCCGCCCTCGATGTCTCCGTGCAGGCGCAAGTGCTTGACCTGCTCGTGGACCTGCGCGACCGCCTGGGCCTGAGCTACCTGTTCATCTCCCACGACTTGGGGGTGATCGCTCACCTCGCAGACGACGTGCTCGTCATGAAGGACGGACGCGTGGTGGAGCACGCGGACGTGGACACCATCTTCACCGACCCGGGTGATCCCTACACCGCAGAACTCGTCTCCTCCACCCGACCGGACCGTCCCGCCGCAACAGACCCCGCATCCACACGCCTCGCCGCAGACAAGGATCTCTCATGACCACGCCACTGCTCTTCAACGCCTTCGTGATGAACACGACCTCCCACATCCACCACGGCCAGTGGCGCCGACCGGACGCCGGACAGGTGGACTTCGAGGACGTGGATACCTGGGTGAACCTGGCGCGCCTCCTGGAGGAGGCCAAATTCGACGGCATGTTCTTCGCCGACGTCACCGGACTCTACGGAGACGCCGACGCGCCGTTGGACACCTACGTCCGCGAGGGGTTGCAGATCCCCTCCAATGACCCCACCGTGCTGATCTCCGCGCTCGCGGTGAACACGCGTCACATCGGGCTGGCGGTGACCTCCAACGTGATGCAGTCCCACCCGTTCCAGTTCGCCCGCCAGATCTCCACCCTGGATCACATCACCCGCGGGCGGATCGCCTGGAACGTGGTCACCGGCATGCAGGACAACGGGGCCCGGAACTTTGGCCTCGACCGACTCGTGGAACACGACGCCCGCTACGACTGGGCCGAGGAATACATCGACGTCACCTACAAGCTGTGGGAGGGGTCGTGGGATGACGACGCCGTGCTGAAGGACCGCTCAGGTGCATACTCCGATGTGGACAGGGTCCACAAGATCCACCACCACTCCGAACGCTACGACGTGGAAGGCCCGCATCTGGTCTCCCCGACGCCGCAGCGCACCCCCGTCCTGTATCAGGCCGGTTCCTCCGGCGCCGGGCGGGCCTTCGCTGCCCGCAATGCGGAGGCCGTGTTCCTGATGGCGCCGAGTCCCGAGCTGGCGGCTGAACAGATCTCGGAGACCCGCGCGCAGGCGGAGTCGTATGGGCGCAAGGGTGAGGACATCAAGTTCTTCCAGGGCGTCAGCTTCATCATCGGAGACACGGAGGAGGAGGCGCTGGCGTTGAAGGAGGACTACCTTCGGTACGTCTCCTCGGAGGGCTACGCGGCACACACGGCTCTGGTGGACCCGGACGGGCGCGTCTATCCGCCGGAGACCCCCATCTCCCAGCTGCGGACCAACTCCGCACGCGGTGAGGCTGAGTGGCTGGCCAAGGCCATCACCGACCGTGAACCCGTGATCGCCGACCTCATCAAACATCGTGCCACGCGCCAGACCCTGGTGGGCACACCGGAGCAGATCGCGGACGGGCTGCAGGCTTGGCAGGACGCCGGGGTGGATGGCATCAACGTCATCAACTGGGTCATTCCCGGTTCCTTCCAGGAGTTCGCTGACAAGGTGCTGCCGGTGCTGCGGGAGCGTGGGCTGGCCAAGAGCGAGTACGAGGAGGGCACCCTGCGCAAGAAGCTCTTTGGCCACGACCGACTGCCGGCGTCCCACCCTGCGGCCAAGTACCGCGGTGCCTTCGCGCCGATCTCTGTGTGAGGCGGGACCGGGCCGGCCAGGATCCACTGCGGATTCTGGTCTGCTTGGTCACAGCAGCGAACGGTGTACGGTGCGTGAGAACGTGAGGATTACAGGGGAGAGCACCATTCACGGTACTGCGGATGACCCTGAGCAGTTATGGACACGTTCCAGTGAATGTGATCGGATAGGCTGGCCTAACTCCATCATGTAAAGGACATCCGCCATCATGCGCACTCGTCGCCTCACTACCGCACTCGTGGCCGTTGCGGCCTCTGCGGCGCTGGCCCTCACGGCCTGCGGCTCCGACTCGAGCACTGAGTCCAAGGGCTCCACGTCGAGCTCCAGTAGCGACTCGCAGTTCCCCCTGACGATCGACCACGCCCTCGGTGAGACCAAGATCCCCAGCCAGCCCAAGCGGGTCGCCACGGTGAACTGGTCCAACCAGGAGGTGCCGCTGGCTCTGGGCATCACCCCGGTCGGGATGGCCAAGGCCAACTTCGGTGTGGAGAAGGGCAAGGACAACCTCCCCTGGGTTGAGGAAAAGCTCGAGGAACTCGGTGGGGAGAAGCCGGTCCTCTTCGACGAGACTGACGGTATCGACTTCGAGGCCGTAGCCGACTCCAAGCCGGACGTCATCCTGGCCGCGTACTCCGGGCTGACCAAGGAGGACTACAGCAAGCTCTCCAAGATCGCCCCGACCGTCGCCTACCCCACGGTCGCGTGGGGCACCTCCTGGCAGGACTCCATCAAGATCGAGTCAGAGGCACTCGGGATGAAGTCCGAGGGCGAGAAGCTGCTCAAGGACCTGGAGGGGCAGATCGACGAGGCCAAGGCCAAGCACCCCGAGCTGAGCAAGGTCTCCGCCATGTTCCTGACCCACGTGGACACCAAGGACATGTCCAAGATCAGCTTCTACACCACGCATGACACGCGCCCCATGTTCTTCAACGACCTGGGCATGAAGACGCCCAAGTCCATCGCTGAGGCCTCGGCCAAGACCGACCAGTTCTCCGGTGAGGTCTCCGCCGAGCGAGCCGACCAGTTCGACGACGTCGACATCATCGTGACCTACGGTGGTGACGAGGTGAAGAAGGCCCTCGAAGCGGATCCGGTGCTCAAGGAAATCCCGGCCGTGAAGAACGATGCCATTGTGGCGCTGCCCAATGAAGGCCCCCTGGGAACCGCGGCCAACCCCACCCCGCTGGCTGTCCCCTACGTGCTGGGTGAGTACACGGACCTGTTGGCCAAGGCCGCGGCCAAGGCTGATTCGGCCGAGTGAGGGCCGCGCGCAGTTAGGACAGGACACAGCATGAACCAGGTCACGCAGTGACCGGCGAGCAGGCCAGCACCCGGGAGCCGGGGGAGACACCCTCCGGCTCCCGGGCTGTGCCCGTAGCCGCCACGGACGTCGTGGAGCTGGTGAGGCGTCCGCGCCGCGTGCGGATCGCGGCGCTGCTGCTGCTCGTGGCCGCCGTCATCGTCGCGGCCGTCGCCTCGGTCATGATCGGCTCCCGCGGCGTCAGCAGCTTCTCCGACCTCGCAGCCGTCCTGGGCGGGGATGTCAACGGCGTGGCTGAGGGGGCGCTGGCCAAGCGTCTGCCCCGAACGGTCATGGCCCTCATCATTGGTGCGGCGCTGGGACTGGCCGGCGCGGTGATGCAGGGAGTCACCCGCAACCCGCTGGCCGATCCTGGCATCCTCGGCGTGAACACGGGTGCCGCCCTGGCGATCGCCATCGGGGTCGCGTTCTTCTCGCTTGAGGCGTTCGCCTCCAAGATCTGGGTAGCCCTCGTCGGGGCGGCCATCACCGCGGTGCTGGTCTATGTCATGGGCTCGCTCGGCCGAGGCGGCGCCACCCCCCTGAAGCTGGCCCTGGCCGGCTCCGCAACGGCCGCCGCCCTGATGTCACTCACCTCTGCCGTGGTTCTCCCGCGCGGGAACATTGCCGAGGGCATTCAGGCCTGGAACATCGGCGGCGTGGGCGGCGCCACCTGGCCAGCACTGGCGCAGGGAGCCCCGTATCTCGTGGCCGGCGTGGTGCTGTGCCTGCTCTCCGCCCCCGGCCTCAACGCGCTGGCCCTGGGTGACGACCTTGCCGCCGGGCTGGGTGCACACGTCGGCCTCTCCCGCGCAGTCGCCGCGCTGGGCGCGGTCCTGCTCGCGGCCTGCGCCACCGCATTGTGTGGACCCATCGGCTTTGTGGGCCTGGTGGTCCCGCACGCGGTCCGGATGCTCAGCGGCCCCGACCACACGTGGCTGCTTCCCTTCTCCGCCCTGGGCGGGGCGGTGCTGTTGGCCGTCTCCGACCTGGTGGGCCGCGTCCTGCTCCCGCCCTCCGAGATCGCCGTCGGCATCATCACCGCCGTGGTTGGCGCCCCCTTCTTCGTCTCGATCGTGCGCAGACAGAAGGTGCGTGAACTGTGAGCACCCCTGAGACCACAGTGCCCGACGGCCTGGGCGAGCACCCGCGCTCGCCGCACCAAGCGTCGTCGGGCCTTGCCACCGACCGCAGGGTCGCGACGGTGGCCCGGCTGCGCCGGGCCCGGCGCAGGCAGAGCCGGCGTCGCGTGGTGATCACGTCCGTTCTGGCGGTGATCGTGCTGGCGCTGGTGATCGTTAATCTGTGCTTTGGGCACACCAACTATTCCCTGACCGAAGTGTGGGGCGTCATCCGCGGCGACCTGGTGCCCGGGGCCTCCTTCACGGTGGGGGAGTTGCGGCTGCCGCGCACCGTGCTCGGCCTCGTGGCTGGCCTGAGCTTCGGGTTGGCCGGCTGCGTGTTCCAGACCATGCTGCGCAATCCGCTGGCCAGCCCCGATGTGGTGGGCATCAGCGCCGGTGCCGGGACCGGCGCGGCGTTCGCCATCATCGTGCTCGGTCTGGGTGCCGCAGGCACCAGCATCTCGGCGATCGTGTGTGCGCTCGTCGTGGCAGGTCTGATCTACCTGCTTTCCTTCCGAAGCGGGGTGTCCGGGACCAGGCTGATCCTGATCGGCATCGGGGTCGCCGCCATGCTCCAGGCCGTGACCACATACCTGCTCTCCAGGGCCTCCACCCAGGACCTTCAGGCCACGCAACGCTGGCTGGCCGGATCCCTGAATGGGGCCGCCTGGAACACCACCTTGCCTGCGGTGCTCGCACTGGTGGTGCTGGGCCCGGTGCTGCTGGGCGTGGGTCGCCACCTGCTGGCTTTGCAGTTGGGGGAGGAAACCGCAGCCGGGCTCGGCGTGCGCGTCGAGACGGTGCGCATCCTCATGATCGTCGGGGCCGTGGCCCTGATCGCCTTCGCCTCTGCCGCCGCTGGCCCCATCGCCTTTGTGGCGTTCCTGTCCGGGCCGATCGCCGCGCGCCTGGTCGGTGGGGGCAAGCCGGTGCTGATCCCGGCAGCCCTGATCGGTGCCGTGCTGGTCCTCGCGGCGGATTTCCTGGGCCAGTATGCGTTGGGCACGCGCTACCCGGTGGGTGTCATCACCGGCGTGCTCGGTGCCCCCTATCTGATCTACCTCATCATCAGGGCCAACCGTGGCGGGGCGGCGGGTGGACTGTGACTTCCCAGCGCAACCATGCCTGGTGGGGTACCCCTGAGACGAGTTCGAGAACCGAGGACATGTGAGTCAAGACCATCAACTTCGACTGGATTCCCTGCAGGCGGGATACCGCGATCGCACCGTCATCGACGGCCTGGATCTGTCGTTGACGACGGGCGCCATCACCGCCATCGTGGGCGCAAATGCGTGTGGCAAGTCCACGCTGCTACGCACCATGTCGCGCCTTCTGCGGCCCAGCGGCGGTCAGGTGTTGCTGGACGGCAAGGACGTCCACCGCTTCCCTGCCAAGGAACTGGCCAGGACCTTAGGTCTGCTGCCGCAGTCCCCTGTAGCTCCGGACGGCATCACCGTGGTGGACCTGGTGGGGCGGGGACGGCACCCGCACCACGGGTTGGTGCAGCGGTGGGGTGCGGAGGACGATGCCGCCGTCGCGGAGGCGCTTGAGGTCACGGGCACCGTGGAGCTGGCCGAACGCAGCATCGACGAGCTCTCCGGCGGACAGCGGCAGCGCGTGTGGATCGCGATGGCCTTGGCTCAGCGCACCGACATCCTGTTGCTGGATGAGCCGACCACCTACCTGGACGTGAACCACCAGGTGGAGGTGCTGGATCTGCTGGTGGACCTGAACCAGCGCAGGGGCACCACCGTGATCATGGTGCTGCACGATCTCAACCTGGCCGCCCGCTACGCGGATGTCCTGGTGGCCGTGGCCGATGGCAAGATCAGGGCGCAGGGTGATCCCGCAGAGGTGCTCACGGAGGAGACCGTGTCTGCGGTGTTCGGGATGGATTCGAGTGTGATCGTGGATCCGGTCTCTGGGAAGCCCCTCATGCTGCCCAAGGGGCGCCACCGGCTGCTCGGTTAGGTCGAATCAGGCCTCACGGGTGAACGTCACCACGGAATCGAAGGCGGACGGATCGTCGGGGAACTCTCCATGGCGGAACTCGATCCGGTTCGGCCGGTCGATGACGCGGTCCCGCGGTGCCTCGATCACTCGCGACACCACGATCTCACGGTCACTGGGCATCCCGCGGGAGGCGCTATGACCGCGGGGCTAAGTTCTTCACGAAGTCGTGCAGCAGGACGCTCGCCTTGGGGAGCGCAGCGAGGAAGGCCTCCGGATCGTCTGCCTGCCCCTCAACGTATGAGACCAGGTAGGACATGGCCCCCGGTTGCGGCGTGTAGGCGATCCCGAAACCGTCCGGGGTGGTCGGCTCGAACGTGTACCCCGTGATCTGGGTCGGCGGACCGAGTGAGGTCGTCGACAGGAAATCGGTTTGAAGATCCTTCAGCTCAGGCCGGGAGAAGAAGGCCTCCTCGGTGCCGCGCTGGCGTGCCATGAAATGCAGGCCGAGCACATGTCGGTTCAAGCCGTTGCCGGCCTTGCACGCCTTCACCCACCGGCGGTGGGCTTCGAGGAGATCATGGAACTGGGCCTCAGTGGCCTCGCCGGCCACCAGCGCCCGTGCGAACGCCACTGCCTCCACGGTGGCCGGGCGCATGATCTCCGTGCGGCCGCCGAGGAACGTACGCATATCCACGGCCTCGTACACGCTGCGGACCCTGCCATAGGCCAATAGCTGCGCCACCGTCAGCACGGTTTGGCTCAGCCCGTCCCCACTCATCCGGAACGGGAGTTCCTCCTGCGGGATGCGCGGGACCACCACCTCCACGGCTCTGAATCGGGCCGCGTCCCTGCGATACGACGACAACCCGTCCTGGATCTGGCTCACCTGATCCTCGGTCAGGTTCCAGGTCAGTTCACCGATCGGCAGTGCAGCGGCCGGTTCGGCACGCGCACGTTCGCGGTCCGTGTGCACGTCGACGCTCTGGAGCTGATGCACGATCTCGGCGACGCCCCCGCCGTCGTACATGGAATGTTCCATGTGGATGGCGGGCGCAGCCCCGCCAAGGTCCAACTGATAACTGATCGGCCGGTACGTCCAGGCGTTCCCGGGCCGCAGCAACACGTCACTGAGCCGGTCCGCGAGGCTGCTGGCGTCGCCGTCAACGCCGTCGTCGGTGATGGTGACGGTGCACAACAGATCCGTCAGCCGCGCATAGGTGGCGACGTTGGCTGGGTCCTCGGCAAAGTCCAGCAGGATCGGGGCCAGCAGCTCGCTACCCAGGTAGGACATCTCCGTGAACCCGAGCTCGCCGGGACGGGCCGCAACTCCGTCGGTGGTCTTCAGGATGCTGCGTAGAGCCGCAGCCAATGCCGGGGTGTCCGCGGGCCGCCCCTCGGCGTCACTGACCGTCACCGCGAACAGACGGCCGGCCACGATGACGCCGAGTTCACGGTGCATCGAGGACGTCGTGGCGGACCGGAAGCCGTCGCTGCCGAGCCGGGGATGGCGCACGCCTCCGGCCAGGACGCGCAGCTGCCCGGTGTCTAAGGGCTGGCCGCGGCCGTTGACCTGGACAGGATACTGGCCGCGTAGATAGGCCAGGTGTACCACGGCGATCCGATGGATCGTCGCTGCGACCTGCTCCATCGGATCGCCCTCTTCCTGGGGCAGATTCATCCCGAACGCCACGTTGGTGGTCAGCGGGAGCGACCCCCGCCCGGCGAAGTAGATGTTCTTCCACTCATCGCTGAACCACGCCCGCTCCAACGGACGTTCGTGTTCTGCATGGGCCTCTAGGGCCTTCTGGAGGTGCGGGCCGTCTCCTCGCTGAAATGTCGTGATCGCGGCGCCGAACTGTTCAACCTGTTCCAGGTCTTCGCCCTGATCCGGGCTCGCAAGGGCCAACGCCGCTCTGTGCAGGGCGGTGAGGGTGTGTTCCAGGGAGGGGACGGGCAGCGGAGGCAGGGGCATCGCTTCGAAGAATCCTTCTTCTGATCAGTTCGGCTATGGGCATCTTGCCCCGATCGCCTCATGACCGGCCAGACCCCCGCCTCGACGGCGTCGCGGACTCAGTCCTCCAGGTGGTCAACCAGGGACTCGGCCACGCCGATGTAGGACGGCGGGGTCAGGGCCAGCAGGCGTGCCTCTGCGGCGCCAGGCAGACCGAGCCCGCGCACAAACTCCTGCATCCGTTCGCCATCGACACGGTGCCCGCGAGTGAGTTCCTTGAGGCGCTCGTACGGGTTCTCCATGCCGGGGGCACCGGCGAGTCCCTCCGCGCGCATGACCGTCTGGACGGCCTCGCCGAGCACCTCCCAGTTGTGGTCCAGGTCCTCAAGCAGCACGTCGGCCGCGGTATCGAGCCGGGCCAGTCCCTTGACGACGTTGGAGATGGCCAGCAGGGAGTGGCCCACGCCGACGCCGATATTGCGCTGGGAGGAGGAATCGGTGAGGTCGCGCTGCCAGCGGGAGGTGACCAGCGTTTCAGCGAGGGTACCGAGGATGCCGTTGGACAGCTCCAGGTTGGCTTCCGCGTTCTCGAAGCGGATCGGGTTCACCTTGTGCGGCATGGTGGAGGAACCGGTGGCGCCCTCGACGGGGATCTGGTGGAAGTACCCGATGGAGATGTAGCTCCACACGTCGGTGCAGAAGTTATGCAGGATCCGGTTGAAGCGGATCACGTCGGAGTAGAGCTCCGCCTGGAAATCATGGGATTCGATCTGGGTGGTCAACGGATTCCAGGTCAGGCCCAGCCCCTCAACGAAGGTGCGGGATACCTCCTGCCAGTCCGCGCTCGGGACGGCGGCGACGTGCGCCGCGTAGGTTCCGGTGGCGCCGTTGATCTTGCCGAGGAACTCGGTCGCGGTGATGCGCTTGAGCTGGCGGGTCAGGCGCCAGGCGAAGACGGCCAGCTCCTTACCCAAGGTGGTGGGGGTGGCCGGCTGACCGTGGGTGTGGGAGAGCATCGGGGTGGAGCGGTCCTCCCGCGCCATCTCGGCGATGCGTTCCACGAGGCCGCGGGCGGCCGGCAGCCAAACCTGCTCGATGGCGTCCTTGATGCTCAGCGCCCAGGAGAGGTTGTTGATGTCCTCTGAGGTGCAGGCAAAGTGAACCAGGGGCTTGAGTTCCTCCAGGCCCAGAGCGTCCAGGCGGCGGCCGATGTAGTACTCGATGGCCTTCACGTCGTGGACCGTCACGGCCTCGATCTCGGCGAGTTCGTTGACCGAGTCCTCATTGAAGTCGGCGACGATGCCTCGCAGGCCGTCCTTCTGTTCATCCGTGAGCGGGGAGAGGCCGGGGAGGACGGAGTTCTCGGTCAGGTGGATGAACCACTCCACCTCAACATGGACCCGGTTGCGGTTCAGGGCAGCCTCGGAGAGGTGGTCAACCAACGGGGCCACCTGCGGGCGGTAGCGGCCGTCCAGGGGACCGAGGGCCAGGGCGGACTGGGACAGGGAAACGCGCGCGGGGGATGCCATGCCGCCATTATTTCATGTGCCGCACGTTCCGCAGCCGCGGTGTGTCTTCCACAACTGAGGCCTTCTTCCCTTCGCCGGGGATCAGACGCGCCTAGCGTGGAGGGGTACCGGGGAATGGGGAGGGGCGGCAGCCCCCGTGAGCGTGGGGTGGAGGTGATCTTCGATGTCGTTGACGCAGCGGCTGCAGGCTGCGGCGCAGGAGGTGGAGCGGGGGCGGGCGCTGGCGTCCGCAGCCGTGACGCCGCGGTGGAAGGGTGCGGCGGCCAGCCGCTTTGACGACCGTCGGGCCGAATTCGAGCTGCGTCTGATCCAGTTGGGTGCAGCGGTGCAGGCGGCTCAGGCCATCACCGCACAGTTTGAGCGGGCGTGGAGGGACGAGGCCGCGCAGCGGGCGGTGCTGGGGCGGGGATCTGTGGCTGGGCTGAGTCCATGAGGGGGTATGTGGAATGAGCGGATATGTGGTCTACGGAGGCGAACAGGCCGCTGCGGTCGTGGTGCCGGAACTTCAGGACGCGGCGGGACAATGGCGGCGGGCGGCACAGGCGCTGGCCGGGCTCCTGGGGATTAGTGCCAACAGCGTGGAATGGGGTGCGCCGGGTGAACCCTCATTAGCCGTGTTCGGAACACAGGTGGGATTGGGAGGGGAACCGCCCTCAGCGCAGCTGCAAGCGCTCAGGTCTGCGTGCCGTCAGGCGTGGGACGCCGTGGGGCAGCTCGGACGGGTTGCCCATCAGGAGGCGGAGGACTTGGCGAACAAGCTTGACCAGGCGGCGCGCGCCTACGCCCAGGCTGAGCAGAACGCCATCCAACAGATCGACGTATTCTGCTCGCCGCTTCCGGACACCTTGGGGTGGGATGCCGTCCTGGAACTGGTGCGCGGGCTCAAGAACCAGGCGCCGCCAGAACAACGCGTCGCGGCGGAAGCATTGGCGACCTTGTTGGGGCGAACGGGGACCGCTCGCGCCGGGGACAACGCGCACGAGTCGGAATGGCTGGTGACCGCACTCACTGGCGGCTTGGCCGGAGCCATGGGCCTCGCGGGTGTGAAAGGCAGTGGGGGAAAAATCGCGGTACAGGAGCCGCAGGCGCAGGAACCGGTCGCGGCCACCGGGCTGCCTGGGCTGATCGACCTGCAGATGAAGGCCAATCAGGGCGAGGACGGGTCCGGGGCCATCGTGGTCACGAGGATGTCCGCGGCAGGCGGTTCAACTGCAGGGGAGGAGGACACCTGGGTGGTGACCGTGCCGGGGACCATCAACACCGGGGACGCAGTGTGGGGTAACCAGCGGCTGCCGCAGGCCATGGGGTCAGACACGAGTGACGTGGCCCCGGCAGTGATGGCGGCTCTGGACAAGGTAGGCGTGCCAGAGGGGGCCAAGATCGTCCTCAACGGGCACAGCCAAGGAGGCCGTCACGCCTTGAATCTCTCCACCGACGAGGCCCTTTCCACCAGGTATCGCATCACGGGTGTGGTCACCGCCGGTGCACCCAGCGGCAGTGCCTCCGTGACGCCAGGCATGACCGTGGTCCAGCTGGAGGACCCGGACGACTCCGTCCCGGGACTGGACGGATCCACGTGGGTGCAGCCCACCCAGGACCGCTTCCTGGTGCGTTCACGTTCGGAGCCTGCACCGCAGGTGGAGGGCGGCGACCCAGGCTTCTTCGGTTGGGAGCACAAGGGACCCAATTACAGATCCTTGGCTGAACAGGTTCAGGCCGGAACCGGTCACACGGAACTCAGCGCCGCCGTGGGGGGACTGGGGATCGGAGCAGCGGGCGGCGTCACCTCAAAGTCTTGGGTAGTTCCCACCAGCCAGGCCGAACCGCGAACTCCGGCGAAAACCTACGCGGAGCGTCCCCGGGGTGTCAGGAGGAGCGGTCGTCCTTCCTGACCAGGATGGAGTTCAGGATCGCGGAGACGATGGTCACGATGATGGCGCCCAGGATCGCGTCCCAGAAGAAACTATTGATCGTGAACTCGACGGGGAACCAATTGCTCACCACGGAGGTGAGCCAGAACAGGAACGCGTTGACCACAAAGGTGAACAGCCCAAGCGTGAGGCAGGTCAGTGGCAGAGACAGGAACTTCAGCACACCCTTGAGCACGGCGTTGATCACGCCGAAGATCAGGGAGACCAGCAGGAAGGTGAGGATCGAGACGGCGGTCTGCCAGTCCGGGTCCACGGTCTCACCGGGGCGGATGGTGATCCCTGGGATCAGCCAGGCGGCGACCCACAGTGCGGCGGCGTCGATGAGCAATCGGATCAGGAAACGCATGCCGCCCATGATCTCAGGTCGTCCTGGGAGCCCAATGGGTCGGGCCCTGAGAACCAGGTGTGGTTCTCAGGGCCCGACCCATTTGCGGCCAGGATGGTGATGGTCAACCATCACCCCATGGCGATCACTGGTGTGCGACCTTCTTGCGGCGTGAGCCCAGGTAGCAGACCAGACCGATCAGGACGGCTAGGCCGGACAGGGTCATGGGGATGACCTCGTCCGCACCGGTGTTGGAGAGCTTGTCCCCGCCGCCGGTACTCCCGGACCCGCCGGCTGCGCCGCCGGAGCCACTGCCCGACGTCGCGTTGTCACCTGAGTCGTCTCCGTTGCCGGACGGGGTGTCCGTCTTGTCCGGAGCGTCAACGTTCTCGTCGGAGTTGTTGTCTCCGTCGGTCTCGTCTCCCTTGTTCTCCCCATCGGGAGTTTCCGGGGTTTTTGGTGGCTCCGGTGCGGTGACGGTCAGCGTCGCGGCAACCGTGACGGCGGGATCTCCGACTCCGTTGGAGAACACGGCACGGTACTGGGTTCCGGAGGCCGTGAGCTGGGCGCCGGAGACCGTGTAGGTGGCCTCACCCGCACCGTTGATGTCACTCCACTCGCCGTCGCCCACGAGCTGCTGCCACTGCACCTTGGGTGCAGGGGTGCCGGACGCTGCTGCCGTGAAGCTGGCGTCCTCACCTGGCTTGACCTCCACAGCCTTGGGCTGCGCGGTGATCTCCGGGGCCACCCCGTCGCCCGGGACCGGGTTATCAGTCGGGTCGGTGACCGTGAGGGTCGCCGGCTCGGAGATCGCGTCGTCGCCCACTCCATTGGAGAACACGGCCCGCAGCTGCAGCCCGGAAGCTCCCAGTGCGACGTCGTCGATGGTGTAGGACGCCTCGATATTCCGAGCCAAGGTGCCCGCGGACTCGACATCGGTCCAGTCGCCGTCGGCGATCTTCTGCTGCCACTGCACCGTGGGTGC
>JBQDZM010000006.1:54956-56826 GCA_052108535.1 Galactobacter sp.
TCTGCGTCGGAGCCCTCAGGAATCGTCACCACCACACCGGCGTAGTCCGGGTTCACCGTGAACGGATTCAACGTGTCAACGGAGGCACCGTTGAAGGTCGCCACCCTGACGCCCTGACGCGGTTCCAACGGTTCCTTGTCCGAGGGGTTATCCATTGAGGAGGCGTAACCGGACATGTCCGCCGTCAAGGTACCAACACCGTTCCCGTCGATCGTGAGCACCGGGTTCGTGAAGGTGAACGGCACCATGCCGCCGTACATGTTCACCGAGAAGGTTCCTTCCCAGTTCACCGTGGCGCTGCCGTCTGGCATGACCTTGGCCTGGCCACCGGACAGCGACACGACCTGCTTACCACCAGAGGCAATGAAGGCCGATCGAGTTTCGTAGGTCGGGGTAGTACGGGTTCCATCGGCAGCCACGTGTTCAATCTTCACGTTGCCTTCAGCCGCAGAATACGTGCCCGCGCCGCCATCAGAGGCTCCCGCAGTGAAGTACTGCGAACCGCCTACCGGAGGCTTGGACTGCATCTCCTTGGAGATATCCCATTCGAAGGTCACGCCGGTGCAGTCCAGCCCCTCCTCGGGGATGGTGGAGCCTGCCTGCACGGTGAGCGTGGCCTCGTCGGAGACGTTCTCACCCACCGAGTTGGCGATCACTGAGCGGAAGACTGCACCGTTGACTGCCTCGGAAGTCTCGATGGTGAGCTTGTCGCCTTCCACGGTGAACACGTCGTTGCTCTCAATCGCAACCCACTGGCCGTCCACCTGCCGCTCCCATCGCTGGGACTGGGCGGCAACCTCGGCGGAGACGGGGGCGGTGAATACTGCGGTGTCACCGTCGGCGACGTTCAGCGACTTGGGTTGGGAAGCGAAGAGTGGAGCGGACTCCACGTTCACGGTCGCGACGGCGGGGGGCACCTTGCCGGCCGCATTGGAGACCACGGCGCGGTACTGAATGCCGTTGTCCGCAAGGGACACCTCGGGTGCGTATTCGGCACCCTCGGCGCCCTCGATGTAGGTGAAGCGTGCGTCCGCTGGTCGCTTGTGCTGCCACTGCACCGTAGTGTCGTCAGCCTCGAACCGGACCGAAAGCTGTGCCTCGCCGGACGCTGCACCCTGGGTCAGTGACACAGTCTGCTCAGCCGTGGGCTGGGCAGTGATGGTTGGGGTGATGCCGACCAAGTCGTAACGACGCAGAACATGCTCGCCGTCCGAATTCTTGACCTCCATGACGATCGCTCCGTCGGGAACTACGGTGAACATGCCGTTGCCCTTCCGTGCCCCGGCGTATTCGGGGATGGAGATCAGCTCGACATTCTTCCTGTCCTTCATGACCGAGATGGTCATCTGGGTGGAGTCGAGCAGGTAATCGTAACCGCGCTTCTTGTCGGACGCGAAGTGATAGGCGCTGGCCTTGTCCATACCGGCGAACGCCGGAACGGTCTCGGTCGTCACTTCCCCGTCGACAACGTCGATGTACAGGGCGGTTGAGTCGTTGAACGTGTTGGCATATCCGGTGATCACGGAACCATCGCTTGCCGTGTCCACAGTCACATATGCCTGGGGATGGGGGACCGCATCAAAATCCAGTGTCGTCCCCGGGATGAACGACGCCTCCCAGGCGCCATCATCCTCAATCAGCCGCACGAGCTCGGTGGCGTGGTCGGCGCCATCAACCTTGAACCTGGATCCCGGAGAGAAGATGTAGCTACCGTCGCGGGTGACCGCGCCCGTCAGTGCTGTATTTGAGCCAAAGATCCTAGTTTTCTGTGCAGCCGGAAGATTATTGATCTCACCCTTCAGTGTCACCTCGTTCGTCGATTCGACCCAGGTGCCCTGTTCCTTGGTGAACTTCTGTGCTAAATGCGCGT
>JBQDZM010000006.1:56926-82745 GCA_052108535.1 Galactobacter sp.
GCGTACGGATCATTTTCATCAAACCCATTTATGGCAGAAAATAGAGTTCCGCTCGTTGGATCGAATGAGGGGTTCATCATTCTTGCTGCGGATGGCATATCGTCCCTGCCTAATATTTCGAGCGTCGAAGAATCATAGGCGGTAACCGTCTGCGGAGACCGGTTCTTACGTGGTATTTCGAAACCGAGCAGGTAGTCGCCGGAGCTTGCGGAATATAGTTGTCGGGTTTGATCGCTCAGCGGCTCGTAAAGAGCCTCTGCGCTGGGTTCGAAGGTGGGGGCTCCTTCGCCACCCCAGCGTTCGGACGTCTGAGGCTTGCCGCCTGGTCCGTTGTAAACGATCGTGATCGGATCGCTGGGTGTGCCGGCAGAGTACAGCGCCAGGGCGTCGCCCGCCTTGGCGGGGATCTTGCTCCAGGTAGTGGTGCCGTCTTCGGTCTGCGGCTCAGCATCGTAGATGTCCATGACCCCAAAGACACCGCTGTGCATCTCGAAGTCGCCGCCGGGATTGTCCTCGGGGCGGCCCCACTGATCACCGCTGATGACCTGCTCGTCCTCGGAAATGGTTAAGGACAGGTTCTCGAAGGTGGAATCCAATAGGCATATACCACTGTCTTCGCAGTAGGCCTGGAAGTGCACCTTGCCGTCCAGGTCAAGCTTCAGCTCGTTGGTGTCCGCGTCAAAGGAACCGCTGCTGATCGGGAGTCTGAAGATGTCACCGTCGGCCCATTCTGCACCCCCTGAAGGGGTGGTGCCAGCCTTGGTGATGTAATCGCGCCAGGACTCTTTGATTCCCCATTCGACGTAGCCGTTGGTGATCTCGGTTGCGGCAATACCTGATTCGTCGGCTGCAGCCGGTTCCGTTGGCAGCGAAGCTGCGGTGAGGGCTGTGGCGAGCAAGGTGGCAAGCGCTATGGACGTCAGTCTTCGCGCGTGGCGGCTGGGGGGCTTGGAGTGATGTTTTATGACCTGGTGGCTTTCTCTGGGGTGCTCGTTGACAGCGATAGGTGGTGGGGGCGTATGTATGCGGACCACACCACCGAGTAGTGATCAGAAATCAAAGGCGTCGCGCTCGACGTTGTCCTCATCTCCCGCCTTGCGGGCGAGGTGGTACAGCGTCAGACCGTCGGCCTCGTCAGGTGTGGAAGGGGCACATGTTTCATCGCGATAGAACTAAGGTGCCCCTTGCTCAGATAACTCTAACCTGAGGCTCAGAAAGTACTCAACACCTGTCCAGCCTTTGCGTCACGGAAGCATCACGTATTTGCGGCCTGCTGTGCGCACCGCGGTGGGGTGAGGGCGACTATGGTAAAACCATGTCGGAACCGCACACCTCATCCCTCCCCGTCATCGGCCCGCAGCCCCGTCCGGTCCTGGGGCAACTGCCCCCGTATGCCGCAGGAAAACCGCCCGCCACCGTTCCGGGGCTGACCTCGTACAAGCTCAGTTCCAACGAGAACCCACTGGAGCCCATGCCGGCCGTGCTGGACGCCATTCGGGATGCCGCGGCTGTCAATCGCTATCCGGACACCATGTGCACTGCGCTGCGTGAAGAGTTGGCCGGCGTCCTGGACGTCCCGGCGGATGACATCGTGACTGGCGCCGGTTCCCTCGGTGCTCTGACGCAGATCCTGGCGGCCTTCGCCGGAACGAATGACGACGGCGTCCAGGATGAGGTGGTCTACCCCTGGCGCTCCTTCGAGGCCTACCCGATCGTCGTGGAGTTGGCCGGTGCTCGTTCGGTCCAGGTGCCCCTGAAGTCTGATGGCTCCCATGACCTGGACGCGATGGCCGCCGCTGTGACGCAGAACACGTCCATCGTGATTCTTTGTACCCCCAACAATCCCACCGGCCCCGCCTTGCGGCGCGAGCAGGTGGAGGAGTTCATCGCCAAGGTCCCACAGGATGTGCTGATCATCGTGGATGAGGCCTACCTGGAGTTCGATACCGAGCCGGAGGCCGTGGACGGAATCCAGCTGTACCGGGAGCACCTCAATGTGCTGTCCCTGCGCACCTTCTCTAAGGCGCACGGCTTAGCGAATCTGCGCGTCGGGTACAGCGTCGCCCGCCCGGAGATCACCAAGCACCTGCGGGTGGCGGCCACGCCGTTCGCCGTGTCGACCGTGGCTGAGCACGCCGCCATCGCGTCGCTGCGCCACCAGGAGGACGTGCTGCTGCGGGTCAAGGGGCTGGTAGCCGAGCGCGAGCGCGTGGTCGAGGCCCTGACGAGTCAGGGGTGGGATTTGCCGGAGACGCAGGCCAACTTCGTGTGGCTGCCGCTGGGCGAGAAGGCTGTGGCCTTCGGCGTCGCGGCGGAGCGCCGGGCCCTGTCTGTACGCGTATTTGCCGGTGAAGGAGTGCGGGTGAGCATCGGTGAGGACGAGGCGAACTCGCGGTTCATCGAACTGGCCGGAGAAGCGCTGCAGAAGCTCCGTGCCAGCAACGTATAACCGAAACGGCATAACTAGGGTCTCCAAGTATCTCGGAGCGCGGCGCTGGTTCACTCGCCGCGCCGTGCCATGGAAGGGGTCGTCACCGCGCCGCTGACCTGAGTAGGGTGGGCAGCGGCACCGACCCACGTGTCAATAACTCAGACGGCATATACGGAACTGGAGGACCGGTTCAGTGCAGACACCAGCTACAGGCTCCGGAAGCGATTACATTCAGCTCATGGACGCCCAGGGCAACCGGGTGGAGGATCCCACCTACACACCCTGGGTCGCCGACATCGGCGAGGACGAACTGCGCGGTTACTACCGGGACATGTTCCTGGCCCGTCGCGTGGATGACGAGGGCACGGCACTGCAGCGGCAGGGCGAGCTCGTGCTCTGGGTGCCGCTGAAGGGTCAGGAGGCGGCCCAGGTCGGCGCCGGTCGAGCCACCGCGGACCAAGATCGACTTTTCCCCACCTACCGTGAACACGCCGTGGCCATGACCCGGGGTGTGAAGATCTCGGAGATGCTGCGCGTCTTCCGCGGCATCAGCCACGGCGGCTGGAACCCGGAGTCCACCGGTTTCCAGAACTACACCATGGTGCTGGCAGCCCAGACACTGCATGCCGTTGGCTACGGATGGGGCATCGCCCTGGACCAGGCCGACTGGTCCGCGGAACAGAAGCACCAGGAGGGTTCGGCGGTCCTCGCCTTCTTTGGCGACGGTTCCTCCTCCGAGGGCGACGTGCACGAGTCCATGGTCTTCGCCAACTCCTTTGACGCCCCCGTGGTGTTCTTCTGCCAGAACAACCAGTGGGCCATCTCCGTACCGTTCGAGGTGCAGTCCAAGGTGCCGCTAGTCCAGCGCGCCGCCGGCTACGGCATGCCCGGCATCCGGGTGGACGGCAATGACGTCCTCGCGGTCCTCGCGGTGACGCGCTGGGCCCTGGACCGTGCCCGCCGCGGTGAGGGACCCGCCTTCATCGAGGCGGTGACCTACCGCCGTGGCGCCCACACCACCGCCGACGATCCCACCAAGTACCGCACCAGGGACGAGGAACTCGGGTGGGACGAGCGTGACCCGTTGCTGCGCGTGGAGCGCCACCTTCGGGAGCGCGGCACCGACCAGCAATTCTTCGACGACCTGGATGCCGAGGCAGACACCATGGCGAAGGAGCTGCGCGCCGCAGCTCTCGCCTTCCCGACCCCCGGCCTGGAGACCGCCTTCGAGAACGTCTACGCCACGGCCCACCCGCTGGTGAAGGAAGAATTGGAGCAGTACCGCGAGTACCAGGCCGGATTCGCCGACGCCGCGCAGCAGGAGGGAACCCGATGAGCACGGAACGCATGACCCTGGCCAAGGCCATCACCACCGGCCTGGCCTGCGCGCTTGAGGAAGATCCCAAGGTGATGCTGCTCGGTGAGGACATCGGCAAACTCGGTGGCGTTTACCGCATCACCGAGGGACTGCAGGCCCGCTTCGGAGAACGCCGGGTCGTCGACACCCCGCTGGCGGAGTCCGGGATTATCGGCAGCAGCATCGGATTGGCCCTGCGCGGTCGCAAACCTGTGGCGGAGATCCAGTTCGACGGCTTCGTCTTCCCCGGCTTCAACCAAATCACCACGCAGCTGGCCAAGATCCACATGCGCAGTGAGGGCATCATGAACATGCCGGTCACGATCCGCATCCCCTACGGCGGCGGCATCGGTTCGGTGGAACACCACTCGGAGTCCCCCGAGGCCTTGTTTGCCCACACCGCCGGCCTGCGGATCATGTCGCCGTCCACACCGAACGACGCCTACTGGATGATCCAGGAGGCCATCGCCAGCCCGGACCCGGTGATCTTCTTTGAACCCAAGCGCCGGTACTGGCTCAAGGGTGAGGTGGACCTGGACCATCCCGCACCAGCCGCGGAGAAGGCCCAGGTGGTCCGTCCCGGAACCGATGCCACTGTGGTGGCGTGGGGCCCGCTGGTGCCGGTGGCACTCGCGGCGGCGCAGGCCTGCGTCGAGGATGGCCGCGAGGTCGAGGTCATCGACCTGCGCTCCCTGAGCCCGGTCGATTTCGACACCATCACGGAATCGGTGCAGCGCACCGGCCGACTGGTCATCGCCCATGAGGCGCCCACCTTCGGCGGGTTGGGAGGCGAGATCGCGGCGCGCGTGAGCGAACGAGCGTTCTACGCGCTGCAGGCCCCAGTCATGCGGGTGGGCGGCTACCACATGCCCTATCCGCCCTCCCGGGTCGAGGCGCAGTACCTGCCTGACATCGACCGTATCCTCGACGCACTAGACCGCAGTTTCGACTACTGAGACCCACGCGAGTGAATAACGCTGGCGAGAACAAGGAAGAACACGCATGAGCACGTTCAATCTGCCTGATGTCGGGGAAGGGCTCACCGAGGCCGATCTGGTCCAGTGGAAGGTCGCCGTCGGGGACACCGTGGGTGTGAATCAGGTCCTCGTTGAGATCGAAACCGCCAAATCCCTCGTGGAACTGCCCAGCCCGTACGCGGGCACCGTCACGGCGCTGCGCGCCGCGGAGGGCGTCACGCTGGAGGTCGGTGCGCCGCTGATTGACATCGCGGTGGCCGGAGAACTGCCCGACGGCGGGGAGTCGGCTCCCGCCGCCACCCCCGGCTCCGCCGAGGCCGCAGACGCGACCCCTGGCCCGTTGGTCGGGTCCGGTCCGGTGGCGGACCCTGTGAAGCGCCGGGCCCGCGTGCGGCGAGGCGCGGGCGGAACGGGCACCGCGTCGTCGGGCACTGGTGCGCCTGCGGCCGAGGCCAAGAAGGCGGTGAAGGCCAAGCCGCCCGTCAGGGCGCTGGCCAAGCAGCTGGGGGTGGACCTGAGCCTGGTCACGCCCACTGGTAGCCACGGCGAGGTGACCCGGGACGATCTGGCCGATTACGCCGACCGTCGTCTGCGCTCCGCCTCCGCCTCGGCGCCCACACAGGAGTACGACCACGGCCGGGAGGCGCTCTCCGCCGCATTCGGCGAGGGTACGTGGACCGAACCCACCGACGGCGTGGAGCACGTCAGGGTCAAGGGGGTGCGGAAGGCGACCGCAGCCGCCATGGTCTCCAGCGCCTTCACCGCGCCGCACGTCTCCCTGTTCGTGGACGTGGACGCCACCCGCACCATGGAGTTTGTGCAGCGCCTGAAGAAGGCCCGCGACTTCCAAGGCGTGAAGGTCACGCCGCTGCTGGTGGTCGCCAAGGCCGTGATCTGGGCGGCTCAACGCAACCCGCAGATCAACGCCTCCTGGGTGGACACGCCGGACGGTGCCGAGATCCAGGTCAAGAGCTTCGTGAACCTCGGCATCGCCGCGGCGACGCCGCGCGGACTCGTGGTGCCCAACATTAAGAACGCCAACGAGATGTCCATGAAGGAACTCGCCAAGGCGCTGGAGCACCTGGCGGGCCGGGCCCGCGAGGGGAAGACGTCTCCCGCCGAAATGCGCGACGGCACGGTGTCCATCACCAACGTGGGCACCCTCGGCATCGACACCGGAACGCCCATCATCAACCCGGGCGAGTGCGGCATCATCGCCTTCGGCACCGTGCGGCAACGCCCGTGGGTCGTGGACGGCGAGGTGGTGCCCCGCTACGTGACCACCGTGGGCGGCTCGTTCGATCACCGCGTGGTGGACGGCGACCAGTGCGCCCGCTTCCTGGCGGACGTGGCCTCGATCCTGGAGGAGCCCGCGCTGCTGCTGGACTACTGAGCTAGTGGTGGACCGCTGAGTCGCTGCTGGACTAGGGGTGCTGCCGCACTCCTCAGTTCAGACCGGCGTCGGCGCGTCCTCCCCGGCCAACACGGCCAGGACGTTCTGCGCAGCCAGGTTCGCCATGGCGGTCCGGGTCTCCACGGTCGCGGACCCCAGGTGCGGGGCTAAGGACACATTCTCCAGGTCGAGCAGGCCCGGCTCCACGAGGGGTTCGTTCTCGTAGACGTCCAGGCCGGCACCTGCGATGATCCCGTCACGCAGCGCCACGGCCAGGGCGGCTTCGTCCACGATTGGACCCCGGGCTGTGTTGATCAGGTACGCCGAATCCTTCATGGCGGCGAACTGTTTCGCGCCCAGCAGGTGATGCGTTTGCGGGGTGAAGGGGCAGTGCACTGAGACCACGTCGGAGATCGCGAGGAGCTCGTCGAGGTCCACCCGGCGGGCGTCGAGCTCCTGCTCCACCTCCGCAGGCTGTGCCGAACGGGACTGATACACGATCTTCATGCCGAAGGCCTTGGCCCGTCTGGCGGTGGCGCGGCCGATGCCACCCATGCCGATCACGCCTAAGGTCTTACCCTGTAGGCCCGCACCGAGCAGGAAGAACATGCCCCACTTCCAGGACGCTCCCGAGCGGATCAGGCGGTCACCCTCAGCCAGCCGACGCGTGGCCATGAGCGTGAGGCCAAAGGCGATGTCTGCCGTGGCCTCGGTGAGCACGCCGGGGGTGTTGGTGGCCTGCACTCCGCGGTCCTTGCAGGCGGCCACGTCGATGTTGTCGTAGCCCACGGCAACGTTGGCGACGACCTTCAGTTGCGGGCCTGCGGCGTCGAGGAACTCGGCATCCACTTTCTCGGTGAGGAGGGTGGCGATGGCGTCTGCCCCGGCAGCGCGGTGCAGAAGTTCCTCACGGGGAATGGCGTTGGGTTCGTCCCAGGCATCCACCTCGTGGTGGGCGCGCAGGGACGCAAGCGCGGGCTCGGGAATCCGCCCGGTCACGACGACCTTCATGAGCCGGCCTCGATCCATTCGCGCAGACGGGTGAGACCCTCCTGGATGTTGGGCACGTCGATGCCGGAGTAGGCCAGACGGATGTACTGGCGATCCTCTCCTGGCTGGCGGCGGCCGAAGTGTTCGCGGGTGCAGAAGGACATGCCCGTATTGTGCAGTGCCGCGGTGGCAAAGTCGCCCACCTCGGTGAAACCCATCCGCTGCATGGCCTCGGTGGCATCGGGGAACAGGTAGAACGTGGACTCAGGCACGGCGACGCTCAGACCGGGGACGGCATTGACGAGTTCGCAGGCGGCATCGCGGCGCTCCTTGAGGGTGGAGAGCATCTGAGACACCGGTTCCTGGGTCCCCGTGAGCGCGGCGATTCCGGCCCACTGGACGTAGTGCGTGGTGCAGGATTCGTCGTTGGTGTTGAGGGTGGAGAACACCTGTGCCAACTCCGGAGGTGCCACGGCGCAGCCCAGGCGGGAGCCGGTCATCGCGAACTTCTTGCTAAAGGTGTAGAGGATTACCGTGCGCTCCGCCATGCCAGGGATGGAGGCGATGGACTGCGAGGTCCCGGAGTAGCGGGTCTCGAAGTAGGCCTCGTCGGAGAGCACCCAGAGATCGTGCTCCATGGCGATCTGCGCAATGGCCTCGCGCTCGGCCTGAGTGGACTCCGCGGAGATGGGGTTCTGCAGGTCGTTGTAGATGATCGCGACGGTGTTGGGGGTGATGGAGGCGCGAACCTGGTCCAGGTCGATCGCGAAGCCCGTATCGGTGGGGACGTAGCGGTAGGGGAGCGCCGTACCGCCCAGGTACTCAATCTGGGACTCGTAGATGGGGAAGCCAGGGTTGGGGTAGAGGACTTCCTGTCCCGGGTTCATGACGGTCTGCAGGAACTTGGTGATGACGGGTTTGCCACCGGTCATCACCACGACGTTGTCTGCGGTGAAGTCCAGGCCGCGCTGGGAGCCCAGGTCGTGGGCCAGAGCCTCGCGGAGTTCGGGGATGCCGGGGCCGGGGCAGTAGCCGGTCTTACCGTCCGCGATGGCCCGGTTCATGGCCTCGATGATGTGGGGCGCTGTGGGGATGTTGATGTCACCAAGGTGGAAGGGGTAGACCGTGTTTCCGGCCGCTTTCCAGGCTGCTGCGGCCTGGGCCACGGAGAACGCGGTCTCCGTACCGAGGCGTTCCAGGCGGGTCGCCAAGTGCATGGGGGCTCCGTCTCTCGCGAAGGGGGATCAGGCCGAACAGCGCTGATACTTCAGTAAAGTACAACTGATATATCAGATGTAGCAAGGGCCTTCCTTTGGAGGGTTTTCGTGGTCTAGCGTGACCCTCATGCGTGTCGTCATCGCCCCTGACAAGTTCAAGGATTCGCTCTCTGCCGCGCACGTCGCGGCGGCTCTGGCTCGTGGCGTGAGCACGGCCCTCCCGTCATCCGAGGTCACGTGCGTGCCTATGGCCGACGGCGGTGAGGGAACCCTGGACGCGGCTCTCGCCGCGGGGTTCGTTCCCGTCCGGGTGCGGGCCTGCGGCCCGTTGGGGGACCCCGTGGAGGCACAGTTCGCGCTGCGAGGAGACGAGGCCGTGATCGAGATGGCCGCAGCCTCCGGACTGGCCCTGGTCCCAGGCGACCGGCGTGACGCACTGGCCGCCACTTCCCGTGGGACCGGTGACCTGATTCTGGCCGCGTTGGAGGCCGGCGCGCGCCGGATCACGCTGGCTGTGGGCGGCAGCGCCTGCACCGACGGGGGCTCAGGCATGTTGGCGGCCCTGGGTGCCAGCCTGAAGGACGCGGAAGGCCACGAGTTGCCAGACGGTGGTGGCGCACTTGCCGCGGTGGCCCGAGTGGATCTCTCCGGACTGGATCCACGTCTTCGTGAGACCGACTTTGTCTTGGCCACGGATGTGGACCACCCGCTCTTGGGCGCGGATGGGGCGGCCGCGGTCTTTGGCCCTCAAAAGGGTGCTTCCGAGGACGACGTGGAGAAGCTGGAAACCGGGCTGCGGCGATTCGCCGCGTTGGTGGCGCCTAACCTGGTTTCGGCGCTCGGAGCCGGTGCGGCCGGCGGTGTGGGATTCGGGGCCATGGCGGGTCTGGACGCTCGTCGTGAGTCCGGGATCGACGTGGTTATGGACCTGGTCGGCCTCGAGTCCGCTGTCCGGGTGGCGGATCTGGTGATCACGGGGGAGGGGTCGCTGGATCACCAGAGCCTGGGAGGCAAGACCCCGGTCGGGGTCGCGGGGCTGGTTTCACGGGTCGGGGGCGGCGCCCCCTGCGTGGTGGTCTGTGGCCGAACCACCCTGAAGGAATCGGCTTGGAGGGCGGCGGGCTTCGCAGCGTGCCTCGCCGTGGCTGACCTGGCCCCTGATACCGAGAGCAGCCTGCGCCATGCAGCGACGTACCTGGAACGGATCGGCCAGGACATCATGGCCCACCACAGCAACCCGGATATGCGACTATGAGCTATGAATTCTCCCAGTTCCGCCGTGCGTAAGCCGGCGATGATCGCGGTGGCGACGGCAGCATTGCTGGTGATGTCGTCGTGTGCGTCGTCCTCGCCGAACACGCCCTCGTCCTCCTCCGTTTCCTCTGAGTCGGCAGTTGCGCAGTCCACGGAGGCCGTCGAGACCCCGGAACCCTCGCCCACGCCCGAGCCGGAACCGACCACCGTCCACATCGTCTCCGGCGGCGACATCCTGCTGCACCTCTCGGTGAACGAGGCGGCCAAACGCGCGGCCGGAGGGAAACTCGACTACACCGCGTTGACGAAGAACGTGGAGCCCTACATCAAGGGTGCCGACCTCTCCCTCTGTGCACTCGAGGTACCGGTCGCGCCTCCTGGGACCCAACCCTCCAACTACCCGGCCTTCGGCGCGCCTAAGGAGATCGCGGCGTCGCTGAAGGAGATGGGCTGGGATGGCTGCGCCACGGCGACCAACCACTCGATGGATCGAGGTTTCGCCGGGGTGGGATCCACCCTGGACGCGCTCGACGAAGCCGGATTGGGACACCACGGAACGGCGCGGACCGCGGAGGAAGCGGAGCAGACGCAGTTCTACACATTGAAGGTCGGCGAACGGGACCTGAAGGTGGCCCACCTCTCTGCCTCCACCTTGACCAACGGCATTCACATCCCGGCCCAACAGCCGTGGTCGTGGAACGTGGTGGGAGACCTGGGCAACCGCTCGGTGGACGATCTGATCGAGGACGCTAAGCAGGCCCGTGAGGACGGAGCTGATCTGGTCGTGGCCTCGATGCACTGGGGTACGGAGTACGTTTCCGAGCCGGTGGCGGAACAGACGCAGATCGCCGACCAGATGGCGGCGTCCGGCCAGTTCGATCTGGTCTTCGGCAACCACTCCCACGTGCCGGAGCCGGTCACCAAACTGGACGGGGGACCTGCCGACAACGGCATGTGGGTGGTGTGGTCCATGGGCAATATGATCTCCGGGCAGTCCAGCGTGGCCCAGCGCGATCCTCGCGTCACGTCCGGACTGCTGACCACGGCCACGGTGGAGGTGCCTGCCGAGGGCGCTCCCACGGTGACCAACCTCGAGTGGACCGCGCTGACGCAGGATATGAACACGGACTACGTGTACTCCATGCGAGAGCTGGAAAAGGGCCACACCGACGCAGGTATGCGCATCAGTGCCGCGGAGCTCAAACGCCGCGCAGACGCCACCTATCCGGTCATGAAGGACGCAGACGAACGGACAGAGGCTCCCAAACCGGCCTCCGAACTGGTGGATGTCAGCCGCGAGTGAGTAGGGCACCCTCGCGTAGTCGAGGTAGAGCAAACGCATTCACCTGTGATGGCGAGTGCGCGCGTCTGCAGCCTATCGCTGACTCTGCCCGCATTACCCAAACTCGGTACGGCGGTCGATAGCGGGCAGAACAAAGCCCCACGGTGCCTAACCGGCCGGAGCCAGACAGAGGACGGTTGCCGCGGGGCGATGCTCCTAGAATAGCAGATATGACCGATGACGCGCCCGCGCTCGACGCCGCCCAGGCGACGCGGTGGCTGAGCGCGCCACGGTACCGGCGCTACCTCGGCGTCGCGAACGGCGACCACGACCTCGCGATGGAAACTTACCTGTGGAACTCGCGGGTTGCTGCCGCCGGGATCGTGGACGTCGGGCATCTGGAAGTTGCGGTGCGTAATGCCTACGACCGTGAATTGACGAGGCGATTCCCAGACTGGGCCGTTGAGCCGAAGTCTTCCCTGTTCCATCTGGAACAGGGCGTGCAGCGCGCCCGCGCTCAGCAGCTTCGCCGTAACCAGACGAGCATGGCTCGGATCACTGATGCCAAGCGGGGGCTGAGTGCGTCACCGACTCACGCGGAGGTCGTAGCGGCGTTGACGTTCGGGTTCTGGTCGAATCTGACCGTGGGTGAGCGAACGCCGACGCTGTGGAACCCGATGCTGCACCGGGCGTTCCCCAAGGGCACCAAGCGGGCGCGGGTGCATGAACTCGTGGCGCGTGTGGTGAAGTTCCGCAACAGGCTCGCTCACAACGAGCCAGTGTTCTCGACCCGCACCGGGCTAAAGGATCGTCTGGGCGAGGTTCAGGAACTGTTCGAGTTGATCGACCCGGACGCCTACGCTTACGTTGCCGAGCACTCGACACTCGGCACCGCGCTCTCGTCGTCTCCGATATCGGGGCTGACGACGGCGACTGGCTTGCGCTGATGGTCATGGGGTGGATCCTGGCCAGTGGCGTCGTGGCGTCGTGGCGTCGTGGCGTCGTGGGGTCGCAGGTGATCGGAGTCACCTCCGCTGGCGGTGAACTTGTAGGCTTTGATGCGACCGATCAAAGTCTTTTGGATGGGGAAACAACGTGCGCCACTTCGAACTGGTCGCTGGAACGTCTGCGAAATTCTGGGACATCGAGGTGCAGGACACCTCGGTGACCGTGTCCTACGGACGGATCGGCACGGTCGGTCGCACCACGACCAAAGACTTCGATTCGGTGAGCGAGGCGCAAGATCACGCTGCGAAGCTGATCGCGTCCAAGGTCAAGAAGGGCTACATAGAGGACGAGGCGCCGCAGGCTTCGTCAGCGTCGGCACCAGCGTCTGTAGCTGCATCAGCGGCACCGGCCTTGCCGACCCAACCAGCGCCGGCCTTGCCGACCCAACCAGCGCCAGCGTCGTTGGCCACCAGCCAGCCACCGCAGGCCGCCGAACAAGACCAGGCCGAACGAGACCAGGAAGACCGGTTTGAGTTTCCGTCGGCGCTAGCCAAGCAGATCCCACCCGACCGCGACCAATACCGCCCGGCCAGGGCCGCGCGGATCAACCCTAAACACGTCGACTCCAGTGCCACTGGTCTGAGGCGGTTTCAAGTCCCGCTTGAGGAGGAGATCGCGGCCAGCCCGGATCCGGAGATCAGTGGTGCGGACGCCAACAGCCCTTTGGGGCTGGCGAGTCGGATCGTTTCGCTGAGACAGGTGATGTCCTACAGCGACTGGGAACAGTTTTTCGCGGTGGAGTACCTGCTCTCCGAGCATTCGCCTGCGTTCGTGGCCCGGGTCGTGATGGAAACCGCCAGCTTGGATTGGTCGCGTGGTCGGCAGTCGAACCTGCAAAAGTTCTACGGATACTCGCAGCCGGAGGGCTTGGTCAGGGGGGACCCTCGGGAGGGGCGTATCTAAACAGAACCTGGATGGAAATGGCTCGTGACTTTCGCCGGTTCCTGGCCACCATGCCCAGCGACGCCTACTCCGACGTGCTAGACGTCCTGGAGCCCTACATCGGCTCCGCGTTGCCCACACAGCAATTGTTGGCCGCCTACCTGGCACCGGAACGCACCGACTGGTCGGAAACCGTGGTGCGGTCCTTGAACGAGATGCCTCGCGTTCCGGCTTGGCTGGTGTCGAGGACGGCGGTCTCGGATGATCAGGGCAATGCCCAGTTGGAGCTGCCGCCTCTGGCCCTGCAACTGGTGCACACGGAAGCCGAGCTGCACCAGATCTATCCCCGCGTGAGCAACTGGTCACTGACCGGCGAGTCCGGCGAGTTGTTGGCCATGGTTCAATGGCTTGGTGCCGCCGCCGTCCCGGCCGTGGAATCGATCGCCATGGAGGACGATCCGATCGCGAATCTTCTCAAGCTGGCCGCCGCTGTGCTGGGGTCCATCCCCGCAGATGCCGCGATGACGGCACTGCTCAGGCACTCCGAAGACAAACGCATGCGCGCGGCCCTGCTTCAGTCCGTGGACCGCTACCCCCGCCGGGCGCTGCGCGTGCTGGCCCAACACGATCCCAAGGACAGCCAAGTACAAGACCTGCTCACCACCAGAGTGCGTGCCGACCGCGCGCTCGCCGCCGAGGTCGCGGCGGAACTGGAGGCCACGCCGTCGGGCACCAACGAGGGTGCGGCGGCCGCGCAACGGATCACCGACTTGCTCAGTGTTGAGCAGGTGCCGCAGGCCGATCCGGACCAGTTGCCCAGGGTGCTGGTCAGCCCGCCGTGGTTGCAGAAGCGCAAGCGCACCAAGCCGGTGGTCATCGAGGGCCTGGACACCGAAGCCGGCGTCATCGTCGAGTGGCTGCCCGGAGAGCGTGACGACTATCTAGCCACCAAGCCCGCCTTCCGCGCGCCGGATGCAAAGTTCTCATGGGGGCCTGTCGTGGACCGGTGCGTCAAGGGGCAAGCAAAGTGGAAAGACTTCGCGATGTTGTTGGCCTACGGGCCGGACGAGGTTTTGGTGCCGGTCCTTGAGGACGTGCGCGTGCCCCAGTATTACTGGGGTGCGTGGGAATCGATGAGGATCGCGCTGGGCCGTTTCGGGGAGGTGGCGGTCCCGCTGCTTCTGAATGCTGCCAAGGTGAGACCGAAAGAGCTGGCCGACGTACTGTTGCCGGTCTCCGGGGCGCCTGTGGCCGCGTTGATGGCCGACTGGGACACCAGGCTGAAGACGGTCCGTCCCACCTCCCAGGCCTGGTTCGCCCGGCACCCTGAGGCCGCGGCCAAGGGGGCTGATCCCGTTGGCAGTGGGCCCTGCCGGTAAGGCGCGCAAGAGCGCGGAGACTACCCTTTTCCGGTTGGGTCAGCAGGGGAATCGGGATGGGATCATGGCCGCGGCGAAGAGCTTCGCGGCGGACGGGCTTTCCGCGGACGTTGCGGAGGCGGTTGGTCAGCTCTTGGATACGGATCCGCTGGACGTGCTGCCTGCGAGAATTCCGGCGACCCCTGAGTGGCTGGACCCGGCGGCGCTGGCGAGTCTGCTCACGCCGGAGGGTATGGCGCTGCCTGTGGAGGTGGCACCGCACGTGATCACGATGCTGGCGCTGTCCACGCTGGAGAATCCGTATGCCGGGCTTGACGACCTGCGTGAGGCTACCGACCCAAGCTCCCTGGCGGCGTATGCCCGCGAGATCTTCCAGCTCTGGCGCATGGCGGGGTATCCCGCCAAGGACGGCTGGGTTTTGGAGGCGCAAGGGCTGGTTGGAGATGACCGGACCGCGGCGATGCTCTCCCCGTTGATTCGCGCCTGGCCCGGGGAGGCCGCCCATAAGCGGGCGGTACAGGGATTGGAGGTGCTGGCCGCCGTCGGTACGGATGCCGCGCTGACGCATCTGCATCGTATTTCCCGGAAGGTGAAGTTCAAGGCGCTGAAGACCCGTGCCGGTGAGCTGATTGACGATATTGCGGAGCAGTTGGGGTTCAGTTCCAAGTCGGGTTCGATGAGGCGCTGAAACCATACGTGACGCAGGACGGCGTGCTGCGCAAGACCCTGCCGCGGCCCGGGACCAAGGACGATGCGGAGCTCGCTCAGGCGGCCTATGACTGGTATCGGGATCTGAAAAAGGAGGTCAGGCAGGCGGCCGGGGACCAGGTGGAGCGCCTGGAGCGGGCCATGGTGAACCAGCGTTCCTGGACCGCTGACGAGTTCACGACCCTATTCCTGCAGCATCCGTTCATGGTGCATCTGGCGCGCCGCCTCGTGTGGACCGCGCAGGTGAGTACGGCTGGGAGCGCTGCCGGGGCGTCGGGCACGGCAACCGGCGGCACGCAGACGCCGTTCCGGGTCGCGGAGGACGGGACGCTCGCGGACGCGGAGGATGAGGAGTTCGCCCTGCCGCAGGACGCCACGGTCCGCTTGGCGCACCCGCTCACGGTGGGTACTGCGGCGTTGGCGGCGATGAGCGAGGTGTTCGGTGACTACGAGATCCTGCAGCCCTTTGAGCAACTGGGGCGGGATGTGTATGCGTTGACTGACGGGGAGCGCGCCTCGGGAGTGATCGACCGCTTCGAGAACATCACCGTGGCCACAACGAAGATCTTTGGCATGGAAAAGCGAGGCTGGTACCGGCTGGCGCCGGAGGACGCGGAGATTCAGCCCGGGTTCGCTCGTGATCTGCCAGACGGCGCGGTACTGGTCATCTATGTTGGCCCCGGAATCATCGTGGGAGAACCGAATGTGGAGGGGGTCGCCGAACAGATCTTGGGACCGGCGACGGCGACGTCGGAGGAGTTGGGGTGGCAACAGCGGCATGCGCCGTCGGCGAGTTCGTTGGCTGGCCTTGATGTAGTGACCGCGTCCGAAATCCTGCGTGACCTCGTGTGGTTGAGCGCATGAGCGGGGCCGACACCACCGGAACGCAGGGCACTGATGGAACTCAGGGCGTGCAGCGGCCACCGGCGGAGGTGCGCTTCGCTGAGGAATTGGCGACGTTGCGCGCCGTAGACACTGCGCCGAAACCGCCGGGCTGGCGCTTAAGTCTGCAGTCGGCGCGCGCGTTCATCTGTGGCGACCGGGAACGCGGCATCAGCGCGAAGTTCGTGGGCGACGTCGCGCTCGTGGAACGCTGCTTGGTCACCTTGGCGACCTCACGCGGCCTCCTGCTGGTCGGGGAGCCGGACACCGCGAAATCGCTGTTGAGCGAGCTGATCGCGGCGGCCGTCAGCGGCGATTCGACCCTGACCATCCAGGGTGGGGCCGCGACCACCGAGGACCAGATCGCGTTCTCCTGGAACTACGCCCTGCTGGTGGCGGAGGGGCCAACGGAGCGTGCCCTGGTGCCGGGACCGATGCTGCGTGGCATGCGCTCCGGCGCGCTGGTGCGCTTCGAGGAGATCACGCGTTGCCCGGTGGAAGTGCAGGATTCGCTGTTGTCGCTGCTGTCCGAACGGGTGATTGCGATCCCTGAACTGCTCGGGGATTCCGCGATGACGTTTGCCCATGAAGGGTTCAACGTGATCGCCACCGCGAACACTCGGGACCGCGGCGTGAACGAAATGTCGGCAGCGCTGAAGCGACGCTTCACCTTCGAGACGGTCTTCCCGATCCCCGACGCGGCCACCGAACTGGCCTTGGTTTCGCAGGAATCGGCGCGTTTGCTGGCGGAATCCGGGGTGCCGGAAGCGCCGTCCCAAGATGTGCTCGACGTGCTGGTCACCGCCTTCCGGGAACTACGCACGGGTCTGAGTGAGCGCGGCGAGGCGATGGAGCGGATGTCCACAGTGCTCGCCACCGCCGAAGCCGTGTCGGTGGCGCACGCTGCGGGCGTGCGGGCCTGGTACCTGAGGGGTACCGTGCCAGACGCCGCGGATGTCGTGGTCGCGCTCGCCGGTGCCGCCGTGAAGGATGAGCCTGAGGACCTGGCCCGGCTGCGGCGCTACCTTTCCCAGCAGGTGCCGCGCAAACGCGGAGAGCAGTGGAAAGCCCTCTATGCGGCGCGCGATCTGCTGCCTGGTTAAGTAGCAAGAAACTCACGCGTCCATGAGCGTTATTTTCGTTCCCGTTCGGCACCATTCCACGGCATGCGCCCGCTTGGTGGCAGACACGATTGCGCGTGTGCGGCCCCGGCACGTGCTGGTGGAGGGGCCCTCGGACTTTAACGAGTGGATGGGCGAGCTCTACCTGGAGCATCGGCTGCCGATCGCGATCTACACCGGGTACACCCAGCAGGACCGGCTCCACGCCTCCTGGGCGCCCCTGTGCGAGTACTCACCGGAATGGGTGGCGTTGCAGGCCGGACGCGAGGTCGGTGCTCAGGTCCGGTTCATTGACCTCCCCGCGTGGGATGCGGCCTTTGGCGGGCATGAGAACCGTTTCGCCGACGCCGATCTGCGCTACCAGCAAGCCCACGAGCTGCTCTTGGAGCGCTTCCACACGCAGGACTCCGACGCCTTGTGGGATCACCTCTTCGAGATCGGGACGGGTACGGCTGGCGACGTTGCGCCGCTGGCCGAGCGGTTGGATACCTACTTCACCGGGCTGCGTGGTGACGCCGAGGCCGACGAGCGGGACACCGCGCGCGAAGCCTATATGCACCGCTGGATTCGTGAGGCCGCCGCCGAGGCGCAGGGGGCCGACGTCGTCGTGGTCACGGGTGGGTTCCACATGCCGGCCCTGCGCGCGATGCTGGAGCGGGACGGGCTGGAACGTGAGCAGGCTCAAGTCGACGAGACCGAGGAGGGAACCGAGCCGACGCTGGGCACCATGACGAGTCCCAAGCGGCCCAACTGGCCAGACATTCCGCGGCCCGCTGAGGACGAAGCACCGCGCAGCTACCTGGTGCCGTTCTCCTACCTGCGGCTGGACTCGTTCGCTGGCTACCAGTCGGGCATGCCGTCGCCGGCCTACTATCAGCGGCTGTGGGAGGCCGGGCCGCAGGAGGCCGGTCGCTTCCTCGCTGCCACGGTCGTCGCTCGGCTGCGGGAGAAGAAGCAGGTGGTTTCCACCCCGGATCTGATCGCGGCGCAGACGCTGGGGCCCGCGTTCGCATCGATGCGCGGGCATGGGGTGCCCAGCCGTACCGACGTGCTGGACGGCCTCGCCTCCGCCCTGATCAAGAACGCCCTCGATACCCCGCTGCCGTGGGGTCACCGCGGCGTCCTGGCGCGCTCCTGGGTGTTGCACCGGCTGCGGGTGATCGGCCTCGCCGGTGTGGACTGTATCGACGGCCCGGCGGATGCCCTCGACCCTGAATTGCAGGAGACCTGGGTTCTGGGCGACGCCGTATTGCGTGGTGCCTCCGTGATCGAGGCGGCCAGCCTGGGCCCGACGTTAGACGGTGCGGCGGAGGCTGCGCTCGTGCAAAGACTGGCCGATGCGGCGATCTCTGGTCAGGGAAGTCCCGACGGCGCTGACGGCCCCGGTGGCCCGGATTTGGCGCTCGCGGCGCGGGTGTTGTTCGACGCCGTGTTGTGCGGTCATGCTGACCTGAGCTCAGAGCTATTGCGGCGCATGACGTTCCTTGTGGGTCAGAGCCGAGATCTGGCAGGGCTGACGTGGGTTCTGGATACGGTGCTGGGTTTGTGGCTGCACGGCGAACACTTCCACGCGGCGGGTAAACCAGCGCTCAAGGATGCTCTTGAACGCTGCCTCAGATGTCGCCGTCGGGGCGCTGCGCGCCGTACGCGATGCCGTGCGGTCCTTGGCAACGCAAGATGCTGCCCAGTCGAAGGAGAACGACCACGCAGATCTGGAGGCCGACGTCCGCAGTGCCGGTGTCCTTCGTGCCGATGCGCTCGACGTCGCGGCGAGGCTGCTTAACGGTAGGCAGGTTCCAGCACGCCTACAAGGAGCCGGACTCGGGTTGATGTGGTCCCTGGGGCAAACACCTGCCGACCCGGTCAGAGCTATTCGCGCGGCGGCGGTGCCGGAACGGATCGGAGACTATCTGAGCGGCTTATTCGCATTGGCACGGGATGAAGCGGTGGCCGAACCCGGCGTGATCGAAGCCGTGGACACATTCTTGGTGGAACTGGCTGATCGCGATTTTCTGGTCGCGCTACCTGCGCTGCGTGAGGCCTTCTCCGCGTTTTCGCCGCGGGAACGCGACCGGCTAGCCCACACGATCCTGGAACTGCATGGCAGCACCGATCCGCGAACCCTGCAATCAGGTCTGGGCGACGTCTCGGCTGAGCTGCTGGCGCGCGCCGCGGCAGCGCAGGCGCGCGCTCGCGAACTACTGGCGGCAGCGGGACTGGACGATTCCACACAACTGGGGAACGCGGCGTCGGGCATGGAACCAAGCGTTCAGAGCAGGGGGCAGAAGTGAATCCTGATTTGGAACGGTGGCGGCTGGTGCTCGGGGAGGCAGCCGATGAGCTGGGCGACCTCTCAGAGAAGGCCCAGGCGCGGGATGCCGCGTTGGAGTGGCTATACAGTCGTGATCCGGTGCGGGCCAGGCGTGGTGAGCGCAGCAGAGTCGGGGGCGGCGGCGCCTCGGTTTTGAGCACACCAGTGTGGATTGACGCGGTGCATCGGCTGGTCCCGACCCCCACGATTGAGCGGCTGGAGCGCGACGCCGTGGAGCGATTCGAGGTCACTGATCTGGTCACCGATCCCGAGGTGCTGCGGCGCGTGGAGCCGAGTCAGGCGATGTTGCGCGCGGTGATGCAGACCAAGCACCTGATGAACCAAGAAGTCTTGGGGCTGGCGCGTGAACTGGTGAACAAGGTGATTCGGGAACTGATGGCACGCCTGGCCACACAGGTGCAGCGGGCGTTCTCCGGGTCCAGGACGCGCAAGCCCTCGAATATCCCGAACTCACGCAATCTGGACCTGAAACGAACGCTGCGGCGAAACCTGCGCCACTATCAGCCGGACACCGGCAAGGTCATTATTGAACGCCCACTGTTCACCTCTCGGACGCAGCGTCGGGTGCGCCCGTGGCAGGTGATCTTGTTGGTGGACCAGTCGGGGTCCATGGCCGATTCGGTTATCCGTTCCGCCGTGACTGCCGCGTGCCTGTGGGGATTACCTGGGATCAAAACGCATCTGGTCGCCTTCGACACGCAGGTCGTCGATCTGACCCGTGATGTCGACGACCCCGTCGAATTGCTGATGAAGGTGCAGTTGGGTGGTGGGACGGATATCGCCAAGGCCGTCCAGTACGGCGCAGGTCTGGTGAACAACCCCCGGCAGGCGATCGTGGTGCTCATCAGCGATATGGTCGAGGGCAGCAGTGCAGCGTTGCTGACGCGCGAGGTGGCTGGCTTGGTTTCGCAGGGAACCAAGGTGGTGGCGCTGGCCGCTTTGGACGATGCCGGTACACCAGAGTTCGACCGGGGTATGGGGCAGCAATTGGCCGACGTCGGCGCGCATGTCGGTGCCATGACGCCCGGCGAACTTGCTGGGTTCCTGGCGGCAACGATTGGGAACACATGAGCGAGCACGAGGTGCCCGGCCCCGGAGCGAGCGGTGCGCCCAACGTCGGCCTGCGCCCGGACCTGCTGGCACTGTCCCCGGATTCCCTGGCCGCGTTGGCTAACCGGGGGCTGGTCAAATGAGCCTCGAAGGACCTGGACAAGGCCCTGCCGGACATCGAAGTGGCCGCAGATGGCCTGGTGAGCGCGGCGTTCACTGACGGCAGCCGGACCGAGCTGGGGAACGGAGGGCTAGCCGCAGGAACGTGCACATGCGCCGCGACCGGCGTGTGCAGGCACCTGGTGGCAACCGTGTTGGCGGTGCAACGGCTGGCGGCTGCGGGAGGTGCTGGGGGAGGTGCTGGGGGTGGCGTCGGTGCTGCGGGTGATTCCGGTGGTTCGGGGCAGTTGGAGTCGGTGCCGGTGGGACAGCCAGAGCCGACGTGGTCGCCAGCGGAGGTGGACGACGCCGCACTCACCGCACACCTCGGCAAGCGTGCGGTCGACGCCGCTCGTCGGCGCGCGAAAGCGGGACTACGCGCCAGCGTCCTCGTGCCTGAGGTGGGGCGGCCGGCGACGGGCGAGAATGCGTGGGCCGTGGAGCTGCCCACCACAACGGTGCGCTTTCTGGTCCCTGGGGATCTCGGGTACGCGCACACGGATGTGGTCGCTACGGCGCGTGATGAACAGGTGGCGCTCGCGGTTTTGGTGTGTAGGGCGGCGGCCGCGGGCGGGACTGCGCCGAGGGGTGCCACGGAGCGGCGGGTCGAGGTCACGTTAGGGAAGCCGACCGCCCTGCGCTCGCCGGGGGCGCGGCTGCGGCCGGCGACCGATTTCTTGGATAAGTTGATTCTTGACGGCGTGCGGGCTCAGGCGAGTCGTTCGGCCCCGCGGATTGCGGCGGCGTTGGCTCCACTGCGGGAGGCTGGCTTCAACTGGCCTGCGGACTGTTTGGCGGACATCGCTGCTCAGGTGAGCGCGTATGCGGGAGCTCATGCTGGGTACAACGCTGGGGAGCTGGCCGAACTTGTTGCCGAACTGCATGCGAGAACGGTTTCCGCTGAGCGGCAACCTCACCGCGCCGACGTGGTGTTGGGGACTGAACAGTCGGCCCGGACGGCGATGCGGCGGGCGCGGTTCGTTGGGCTGGGCGTGCGGGTGACCCGATCCGACGATCTGGGCGCTGGTAGTCACGTTGATGAGGTTCAGGTGCGCACGCAGGTGTTCTTGGCTGATGTAGATGCCGGAGCGGTGGTGGTGCTGACCGGTGAGTCGACACATGCGCCGGATCAGGTTCCCTCACCTGGCCCGTTGGCGAAGCGGCGTGTCGGTGGCTTGCGGCTGGGACAGGTCGCCACTGGAACCGTGGTGACGGAGGCGGCGACCCGCACTGCCGGGAACCGGTTGACCTTATCGGTGGGGCGGGCGGGGAAATCCACCGTGACCGGGGGACCCGGGGTGTGGGCTGCGTTGCCGTCGTCGCAGATGGTGGCCGACGTCGCTTCCGCGGTGGCCGAGCTGTCTGCCCGTCCGTTGCGGGTGGTGGCGCCGCGGTTTGCGGCGTCCAGCGTGAGGGTGCTGCGTTTGGCCCGGTGTCTTAGCGTGAGTTATCGGCCGGGGGAGCAGACTTTGGTTGCACGGTTGGCGGATGCGGCTGGGGTCGAGGTGGTGCTGCACGCGACGTATCGGGCATCCGCGCCCGGAGCCTTGGACGCTTTGGCACAGACGCTTGGAGGGGTGCAGGCCGCGGCGAGGTGCTGGTCAGTGGGCTGGTGCGGGTGAGCGGCGGCCGTCTGGTGGTGGAGCCTTTGGCCGTGCAGTCAGCGGAGGGCGTTGTAGCGCTTGACTTCGTGGAGCCTGCTGAGGGCGTGCCGCTGCCGAGTTCATTGACGTCCAGTGGTGGGGATCGCTTGGAGCTGGCCGTGGCTGGGGCTGCCGAATTCCTGTCCCATGCCTTGCATACTGGTTTGCGGAATCTGAGCGGGAGCGATTGGGGCAGAACGGATCGGGTGGCCGAGGAACTGCGGACCGTCGGCCTGACGGATCTGGGCCAGCGCGTTTCGGCGTTGCAGTCAGGGCGAGCCGAGGCCTGGTTTGCGGCACAGTTGTTGTTGATGGCGACGCAGGAGGCGCTGTAGAACGAGGGTAAACCCACGTCCGAACGGACTCAGGCGTTGGCGACCGTGAAGCGCTGTTCCTTGTGCTTGGGCGTCTCGATCTCGTCGAGGGCGGCCACGGCGAAGGTGCCAGCTGAGACGAAGTCGCCAGCAGGCTGGTTGGAACCCAGGTTGTAAGCGGTGGCCGGGCCGGGAGCGATCTCCGGGGCCGGAGCCAGCATGGTCCAGTCCAGGCCGGAGGAGGACTGGTAATCCAGCAGCACGGCAGCGAAGGTGTCTGCCTCCGGCTTGTACGCCGCCGGGAAGTCCGGGGTGTCCTTGAGCATGGTGCCGTCCGGGGTCTGGGTGGCACCCGCTCCACCAACCACGAACAGACGGGCCGGGATGGCGGTTTCGGCGATTTCCGAATGGAGTTCGCGGAACTCGTCGTGGCTGGAACCGTCGCGAGGAGAGGGGATGGAGAGGACCACGACGTCGTTCTTGGAAGCTACGTCGCGGTAGGTGGCCAGGTCCGACAGATCGGCTGCCAGCGCGGTGGCGCCCTCAACCGCGGTGCCGCCACGGGTAATCGCGGTGACCTCGTGGCCACGCTTGATGGCCTCTGCGGTGATCTCGCTGCCGACCATTCCGGTGGCACCGTATACGGCGATCTTCATGTTGAACACTCCTTGGTTATTGGTGTTTCCACGTGCTGAGCCGACCGTAGCCGGACTCGCCTTTCGGCGTCAATGATATCCTAGGGATACCGAGTACCTCAAAGATACTAATGGGTTTCGGTGGGGTTGGGTGGCCCAACCTCAGCCATGATCGCCGCAGAGGAGGTGGACGTGAGTCGCGAGTTCGATGTGATGCATCCGGATTGCCCATCGCGAGTGCTTCTGCAGCGCATCGGCGACAAGTGGACCCCGCTGGTGTTTCAGGCACTCAAGGACGGCCCGCTGCGTTTCGGTGACTTGAGGATCGTCATCGGCACCGTGACACCCAAGGTCCTGACCCAGACGCTGCGCACTTTGGAGCGGGACGGTCTGGTCTCCCGGCATGCCTATCCCACTACGCCGCCCAAGGTGGAGTATGCCCTGACTGATCTCGGCGTCTCGCTCGGTGAACCGCTCGACGCGGTTCGGGTCTGGGCGGAACAGCACGCCGCGGCCGTTCTGGCCAACCGCGCCGACTTCGACGCAGGCGCGCCGAGTAGCCCGCCGGTCGTCGGCAAACGGTAGTGCAGAGAGGCTGCAAACGGTAGCGTAGGGCGTCTGCAAACGGTAGCGCAGGACGGCCGTGTAGCGCTTTCCCACTAGGGCTTCTGGGTCCCTGATCTCAGCGGACCCGGCGTAGTCCCGATCGCAACGGCAGCGCCTGGTGCTGACCACCCACGTGCACGATCTCCCCGCCCAGAACCTGGAGCTGCGTGGCATGGCAACGCAGCGCGGCCACGGCCTGCGCCTCCCCCGAGCTCAGGTCGCACCATGTGAACCCCTCTGCGTTTTCCGACGAGGCGATCTCCACCAGCGGCAGGTCAGCCGCGGTGGCGGCAGCGGCTGCGAGCTCGTGGGCGCGAATATGGTCCGGGTGTCCGTAACTTCCCTCGCGGTCGTAGCCGAGGATGACATCCGGGGAGGTGGACCGGATCAGCGCGAGCAGGTCGGCGACCTCCTCATCCAACTCCGCCGACGTGAACGTACGTGTGTCGGTCCCGTCGGCAGGCCCGGCCAGGCCCTCGCGGATCCAGCGCATCCCGGAATCCCGGTAGTCACGACGCAGCATCCTGCCCACGCGGGCGGGCGGCATCCCGAGGAAATATCGTTCCTCAATCCCCAACGCCGAGCATGCGTCCGCGAGTTCTTGCTCGCGTTGTGCCACGTAGGCGTCCTCAGTGACGTTCTCAGGTAGAACGCCGGGCACGATCTCCCCTGCCTCGCCACGCGTGCACGTGAGCAGGATCAGAGACGTTTCCCCGGCCAGCGCGGCCATCAGCCCGCCGGTCTGCACCGTCTCGTCGTCCGGATGGGCATGCACCACCAAGACTCGGGGCCGCTCGACGCCGCAGGCGGATCGTAGCACCTCGATTGCGGTTGTCACCGGCCAAGCACCTCCAGATAGCACCGCTCGGTCTTCACGGCAGCGTGAGCCCAGGTGTGTTCCAGCGCGAAGCTGCGTCCTGCAGCGCTCAGACGCGCATGCAGTTGCGGATCGTGGAGCAGCTGCCCAACGGCGCCTGCCCAGTCTTCGGGATCTCGGCTGGTCATGAGCGTGCCGGTGCGGCCATCAGCGACCGACTCGACCATGCCTCCCGCCTGGGTGGCGATGACCGGGACGCCGGACGCGGAGGCCTCCAGGTTGATGAGACCGTAGGTCTCCGACCGGCTCGGATTGAGCAACAACCTCGCACCGCGCAGCAGCTGGGCCAGATCCTCGCGGCTCTGCGTGCCCAGGTGCAGCACCTGCTCAGCCACCCCCAACGAGAGGGCCAACGCTTCGAGTTCATCGGCGTAGCCACGGAAGTCAGGTGCAGCCTCTCCCGCGATGACGAGGTTCGGCCTGCCATCTTCCGGAAGTGCCGCGAGGGTACGGATGGCCAGGTCTACACCCTTGAGTTCTTCTAGCCGCGCGGCGAAGAGCAGGTACTCCTGGCTGGGGCGGGGATCGCCCTCGGTGAGGGGGTGAAACTGCTCCGTATCCACGCCGGGGTGCACAATGCGGATGCGTTCGGGGGCGGCCCCGAGCCGATCCACGATGGTGTCCCGCTCCGCGGAGCTGACCGCGATCACCAGGTCGGACTGCTCCGCAGCCAGCGCCTCCCCGGCATTGCGGCCAGGGGATTCCGGAGGCTCACCCTCATCCAGGCCGGCCCCCGCAGGTGCCGCGATGGAATGAAAACTCTGCACGTGAGGCAGACCGTGCCTGCTCGCGACCGGCAGCGCAGCGACACCAGAGAACCAATGCTCGGAGTGCAACAGATCCGGCGTTTGATCGGTACCGACTCGCTCCGCGACCCAGACGTCCAAGGCCGCGGAGAAATCCGGGATGAGTTCCTCATGGGCGGACTTAGTGACGTGTTCGGCCGGACCTGCATCCAGCAGCTGCAACGTGATCCCGGGGGCCACCACGGTGCTGGACGCGGAATCGGGGTCAGCCCGCCGGGTCACCAGGTCCACGGCGTGCCCACGGGCGGCCAGAGCCAGGGCGGTGTTGAGGACCACCACGTTCATCCCGCCCGCATCGGGAGAGCCAGGCATGGCCGTGGGGGAGGTATGCATGCACACTATGGCGATCCGCAGAGTGCGGGGAGGTGCGGCTGAGGTCGAGGGCAATCCGGTCACCTGGTCATTTCACCACGAATCTGGCCCTTGTGATTCTTCTGTGGGTGGGCGGGGTGGTCCAGGTCCGATGCCTGGACGCGACTTTGATGCCTAGACACGACTTAGATGCCTGAACGCGAC
>JBQDZM010000006.1:82845-98084 GCA_052108535.1 Galactobacter sp.
CAGAGCCCAGAGCCCAGAGCCCAGAGCCCAGAGCCCAGAGCCCAGGATCGCATCGGACCGTAACGATCCCGGGCAGCTTGGATCAGCGAGAACCCGAACCGGTGCTGTAGACCCGCTGGCTGCCACCCTGGCCACCGCGCCCACGGCCACCCTGACCGCCACGCGCGCTGCGGGCAGAACGCTGACCGGAACCCTGCTGACCCTGTCCACGACGTCCGCCGCGACCATGACCATCACGACCACCCTGCTCGGAGCCCTGACCCGACGCTCCGCCAGCGGCGGACTGAGAGCCGGCCCCGGAACGTCGGCCATTGCCCTGAGACTTCCTGCCAGAACCTTGCTTGCGCGTCTCCGACCCCTGCTTGCGTTGACGCGCCTGCTGCTGTGCGTTCTTCTGCGCCAGCGCCTCAGGATTGGCGATCTTCTGCGCTTCCGCCGCAGTGACCGTGACTCGCTCACCCGGAGCGAGATCGGTGAGCACAGCAGCAGAAAGCGTGTGCACCTCCGGCTTGATCTTGGCCTGGCGCATCAACGTGCGGACATCACCGCGCTGATCCGGGGTGACCAACGTGATGACCGTGCCGGACTGGCCGGCGCGAGCCGTACGACCCGAACGGTGCACGTAAGCCTTGTGCTCCACCGGCGGATCGGCGTGGACCACCACGGCAACGTCATCGACGTGGATGCCGCGCGCGGCAATGTCCGTGGCCACGAGCGTGTTGACCCGGCCGGAACCGAAGGCCTCCAGGTTGCGGGTACGGGCTCCCTGCGACAGGTTCCCGTGCAACTCGACGGCAGGCACACCCTGCTGCACCAACTGCTTGGCGAGCTTCTTGGCCCCGTACTTGGTCCGCGTGAACACGATGGAACGGCCGGGCGCCGAGGCCAGGTCCTTGACCGCGTCCAGACGCTGCTCAGGATCCAGGCTGATGACGTGGTGCTCCATCTGCACCTGGGGACCCTCGACGGAATCGGCCTCGTGGATCACGGGATTGTGCAGGTACTTACGCACCAGCACGTCGATCCCGTTGTCCAGGGTCGCGGAGAAGAGCATCTTCTGGGCGTCGGCGGGGACCTTGTCCAGGATCCGCTTGACCATGGGAAGGAAGCCCATGTCCGCCATCTGATCGGCCTCGTCCAAGACGGCGACCTGGAGGTCGGAGAAGTCCACGTGACCCTGCCCCATCAGGTCCAGGAGGCGACCAGGGCAGGCGATGACCACGTCGACGCCGGCCTGCAATGCCTTGACCTGCGGGTTCTGGCCAACGCCACCGAAGATCGCCCGGCTGCGCAGGTGCGTGGGGCCTTCAAGGACCTTGAGCGACTCCTCGATCTGAGCCGCCAGCTCACGCGTGGGCGCCAGCACCAGAGCGCGGGGCTTGCCCGACTTGGGGCGGCGGTTGGACTCGGCCAGGCGGGCCACGAGCGGAAGCAGGAACGCGAAGGTCTTGCCGGAGCCGGTCTTACCGCGACCCAGGACGTCACGTCCGGCCAGCGAATCCGGCAGCGTGGCGGCCTGAATCGGGCTCGGCGTGGTGATGCCCAGCGGCGCCAGGGCGTCGTTCAGGACGGTCGGGACGCCGAGCTCCGTGAACGTGGTGGCCGTGGGGGCCGCGGCCTTGGCAACTGCGGGCTTGGCGGCGGGCGTCGCGGGCGCCTTGGTGGCTGGCGTCGTCTGGCGTGGTGTCCGGGCAGTGCCCGACGACGGGCGACGCTTACGCTGCGGCGCGGCCTTCGGTGCGGCTTGCGGCGCGCCCTGCGGGGCGGACGCCGAACGGCGGGGTCGATCAGAGGAGGTTTCAGAGCGCAAAGGCATACAAGGATCCGTTTCTTCGGAAAAGTCCGTCCAGCGCGGGTATGCGCGGCCTCGACCCTGCTCGAACGTGAGCCATCGTCAGCGATGAAGAGGGGAGACCTGGACCCGGGGACGGAGGCGACCGGATCGTTATCCAGTGTACGCGGATGCCCTCACCGGCGTCCCCAGGGGCAGACGGTGATCTGCACCATGAGCAACGGCGACGCGATCACTGCTCTTCTGTGCCGCGGTGGGTCGCCGCCCAAGCCAGGACGTCGGCGGAGCGGTAGCGTCGATGCGTTCCGCGGTAGGTCACCGGGATGGCTCCTGCATCGCTGAGATTGCGCACGTAGGTCTGTGAGATCCCGGCGAGCTTCGCCGCTTGGGCCGTGGTCAACCAGGCGTGGGCGGCGTGGATCTCGACGCCCTCACCGTCGGCAAGCCTGCGCAGGAGATCAACCACCGCGTCGCGGGCGGTGTCCGGGAGGCGCAGCGAGGTGCCGTCCACGAACACGGAGATGTCCTCGGTGCCCAGGGCATCGCCGAGGCGAGCGGCATCCTGGGGTGCGAGCGCGGGATACGTGCTTTGCCGCCCGATGGCGGTCACCGGCTGGTTCATGGACACCATTGCACCGCGCCGAGGTTCCCGCCCGCGGGAGGGGAGGGGCGTGTCGTGCCGAAGACGCGCACGGGGTGCGGGTGCGGCAGCCGAACTGATCCAGCAGACGGACGGCGGTACGGGTACCGTTGAGACATGACAGAACGTAAAACTTATTTGCTCGTCGATGGCGAGAATATTGATGCAACGCTGGGGAATTCCGTACTAGGCCGTCGTCCTCACTCCGATGAGCGTCCGCGGTGGAACGTACTGCTTGAGCACTTCTCGGAGTCCTGGGGCCAGCCCGTGGTCCCGCTGTTCTTCCTGGCTGCCAACGGCGACCTCCCCATGACGTTTGTCCAGGCGCTCATCGCCATGGGCTACAAGCCCGTGCCGCTGAACGGCGAGGGCAAGGTCGTGGACATCGCCATCCAGCGCACCGCCGCGGCGTTGAAGGACCGCGAGGGTGACGTGGTCCTCGTCAGTCATGACCGTGACTTCGCCGAGCAGATGGCGGATCTGGCGGCCGACGAGGAGGAACGTCGGCTCGCGGCTGTGGGCTTCGGCGAGTTCATGGCCGGGGACCTGCGCAAGATCGATGGCCTGGAGATCATCGACCTGGAGTACGACGTCCAGGCGTTCAAGAAGCCGTTGCCGCGCGTGCACATCATCGACATCGACGACTTCGATCCGATGGACTTCATCTGATCCCGTGGGCGATCTGATCCAACTGGAAGCGTCGTGTGCTTCCTGGGATTGTCTGGTTGCCCGGATCTAGCGCAGGCGTAGATTCCAATGCAGGCGCAAACGGCCAGTTTCCGCCTGGATTGGAATCTCCGCCGACGTTGGGTCAGGCGGGGGGAAGCAAAAGGTGCCCGACGGCGCGTGCTTGGCACGCGCCGTCGGGCACCTTTGTGCGTGGGCGGCACTCAGCCGTGGGGGCGTGCCGTTGTGTGTGAGGGGCGTCAGCCTGCGTGCTCGGCACGCCAGGCGGCGGCCTCCTGGTGCTCCTGGGCCACCACCGCGCGGTGCTCCGCGCGGGCTGCGGCGTGGAAGCGACTGCGGCGCAGGAACACGTAGCCGATCCCGAGCAGGACGAACCAGATGGGGGTGGCGATGAGGCCAGCCAAGGTGTCGCTGTCAAAGAGGAAGGCCACCAGCAGGAACCCGAAGAACGCGAAGACGACCCACGGCATCACGAGGCCGCCGGGCATCTTGAACTTGGACTCGGCGTGCGCCTGCGGGCGGCGCTTGCGGTGAACCAGGTAGCTGACCAGGATCAGCGTCCACACGAACATGAAGCACAGCGACGAGATGGTGGTGACCACGGAGAAGCCCTTGGACTGGTCCAGGCCGAACACGAGCAGGACCACCGAGGCCAGCAGGAAGACGCCGGAGAGGAACAGGGCGTTCTGCGGAACCTTGCGCCTGGAGAGCTTGCCGAAGAGCTTGGGCGCGTCCCCGTCCGTGGAGAGCCCGTAAAGCATGCGTGAAGTGGAATAGATGCCTGAGTTGGCCGAGGACAGCGCTGAGGTCAGCACCACCAGGTTGACCAGGTGCGCTGCGGCGCCGAGGCCCGCCAGGGAGAACAACATGACGAACGGCGACTCGTCCGCGCTGAACTTGGTCCACGGGACCACGGACATCAGCACCACCAGGGAGCCCACGTAGAAGAGCAGGATGCGCACTGGGATGGCGTTAACGGCCTTGGGCAGGTTGTGCTCCGGATCCTTGGTCTCTGCGGCGGCGGTACCGACCAATTCGATCCCCACGAACGCGAACACGGCGATCTGGAAGCCGCCCACGAAGCCGATCCAACCCCCGCCGAAGAAGCCTGCCCCCTGGTTGAAGAGGTTGGCGAAGGAGGCGGTGTCACCCTCGTGCTCAAAGCCGATCGCGACCATCACCAGGCCCACCACGATGAGGGCGGAGATCGCCACGATCTTGATCAAGGCGAACCAGAACTCGGTCTCGCCGAATCCGCGCACGGAGGGCAGGTTCAGGGCCAACAGGATGCCGATGACTACCAAGGCGGTGATCCACATAGGGAAGCTGTCCGCCCAGAACTTCACGTATACGGAGGCGATCACGATGACGTCTGCGACGCCGGTGACGATCCAGCAGAACCAGTAGGTCCAGCCCACGAAGTAGCCGGCCCAGGGGCCCAGGATGTCCGCGGCGAAGTCGGCGAAGTTGCGGTAGCCGCTCTTGGAGAGCAGGAGCTCTCCCATGGCCCTCATGACGAAGTAGAGCATGAAGCCGATGATCATGTAGACCAGGATCACGGCGGGGCCAGCCACGGAGATGGTCTTGCCCGAGCCCATGAACAGGCCGGTGCCGATGGCGCCGCCGATCGCGATGAGCTGGATGTGGCGGTTGCTGAGGGCTCGCTCGAGTTTGGGGGCGTCAGGAGCCTCGTAACCTGGTTCCTGTCCTGGCTCGAAGCCGGAGGTGTTCTGCTGGTGACTCACGAGTGCCGACCTTACTCAGCCTCTGTTTCGCTCGCGCTACCCAGGGGAATCATGACGGGATGATTTGCGGCACACCCTGATGTGACGTCCTCCGGAGGGAGGTATATGCCTAATGCGGAATGTTCTGGCTGCGGGCATACTTCCCAACCCCGGTAAGGTGGACCCATGCCGTTCCGGAATCTGCGCGCCGCGTCCCTGCCTGCCAAGCTCTCCCGCTCCTGGTTGTTGGTCAACGCCCTCAAACCGGAACTCTTCGGGCCGGCCCTGACCTCCGAGGCCGATTCCGTCATCTTCGACATGGAAGCCCCGATTCCGCAGGACAAGAAGCAGGCGGCTCGCGACAACGTCGTGAACGCGCTCTCCTCCGGGATGACCGGCTGGGTGCGCGTCAATCCGCCCACGTCCGAACACTGGGCAGACGATCTGGTCGCGCTGAACAAGGTCCCGGGCGTGCGAGGAGTGATGCTCGCCGAGACCGAGAAGCCGGAACAGGTCACCTACACCGCCATGCGGCTGGCCGCCGGTACCCCCGTCCTCGCCCTGATTGAGAGTGCGGAGGGCATCGAGAACGCCACGGCCATCGCGTCCGCACCCGGTACTTTCCGCCTGGCCTTCGGTATCAACGACTTCCGTAAAGACACTGGAGTAGGGGACGACCCCATGGCCCTGGCCTACGCTCGCGGACGGCTGGTGGTGGCCTCCCGCGTTGGCCGCCTGCCCGGAGCCATCGATGGACCCAGCGCACCGGGAGCCACCTCGGAGGACGTAAATCGAGACTGCCGCGTCACCGCGTCCATGGGCATGACCGGGAAACTGGTGCTGGACATGGATTCCGTGGACGAGGTCAACCGAGGACTTTCCCCGTCCACCGACGAACTCTCCTGGGCGCACGAATTGCTGGATGCTCATGAACAGGGCGCAGCGATGACGGACGGCTCATACCTGCCGCGTCTGAAGCGAGCCCAGAAGATCGCGGACCTGGCCGAGTCCTACGGCCTCTGGAACGCCTGATTCTCTCCACTTAACGCGTAGGGGCCCCAGGAATAATCCTGGGGCCCCTCTCGTATTAAGTGGATCAGCTGCGTCGGCGGATCAGCGCACCGGCCACCAGGCCGGGAAGAGCGCAAACAACCGTATAGCGCGAGCCTCGGAGTCCTCGTCATCGCTGTTGACCCAGTCGATGCAGGTTCCAAGGAGGGCGCCAGCGATAAAGGCGCTCGTCTCCGACTTCGGGTCCGGGACATCGACGCCGTCCAGGCCGGTGAGGGTCTCCACGGCGAGGATCGCGCGGCGATGCAGGTCTTCCTCGAGCTTGGCCAGGAGCGCTCCCTTCCAGGGGGAGGCGAAGAGCGGACGCAGCACGGGACGCTTGGTGCGAAGATGCTCCATGAGGTTCACCGTGGCCTGCCGGTAGGCGTTGACCGCATCCGAGGAGTCCACTTCCACCGTGGTGATGACGTCGATGTCCTCAGCCAGGACATCCACCGCGAACTCCTCCAGGCTGTTGGCATGCCCGTAGAACGTGGTGCGGTGAACGCCTGCCTCTTTGCATAGCTGCGCGACGCTCACCGACATGACCGAGTCGTCTACGGCGAGGCGGAGCAACGCAGCCTTGAGTGCCTGTCGGGTGCGGATCTGACGCGGATCATCTGCCACGGGTATCTCTCTACTGTTCATGCAACACGCACGGGGATGGCGCAGATGGGGGAACCGTGCGTTGCCGGGTACGGCTTCGCGGGCCTTGATTGTCGAATCTCAAGGGTATGCCTTCACAGGCCTCCGCACTGCGCAGCTTGGCCACCACGTGTCCGTACTTGACGAGGCCCCGGGACGCTGCGCGCAGCGGCGATCACTACTCGGTGATCTTCTTCCCCATGTCGCTCAGGGTGCCATCCTTGAAATCATCGGTCTCGCAGGCCTTGGCGAAGTTCGAGATCTGCTCCTCCGCCTCGTCCTTGCTGATATTGGCCTCGCCGAGTTCCTTCGCGAGATCCTGGACGGCCTTGATCTGGTCGTCCTTGGACATGTCGACGTAGTCGGAGCAGGAGGAATTCGCGCTGGGGGAGTCCTCGCCACAGGCGGAGAGACCGAGGGCGGCGAGCAGGGCGATGCCGGCTGCGGCGGAGAGACGGGAAGTGGTGCTGAAGCTAGACACGAAAGTGCGGTCCTTACATTCTGACGAATTGATATATGACACTCACATAAAACGCGCTCGACCAGGTTCGACGCAAATTAAGGGTCGGACCCTTAGCCCGCTTCGGCGATATCGCGCATGGTCCCGTCTTGCAGCTCCTCCTCCTGACAGAACTGCTTGATGGAGTCCACCGCCGTCATGGCCTGGGAGGAACTGATGAACTCATCGTCGAGTTCCCGCGAGGTGTTCTGGATGACCCTTACCTGGTCAGACTGGGACATGGTCAGGTAGTCGCTGCACTTGGTATCGGCGCCGAGCACCTTGCTCGCGGTCGTCGAGGGGCTCTGTTCCTGGTCCGTTCCCGAGGCCGAGCACGCGACGAGGGAGGTGGCAGCCAGCAGTCCTGCGGCCGCCACGGCGGCCAGACGGGTGCCGCGGAGGCTGCGGCTGCGGTGAGTGCGGCGGGAGACCTGCATATCAGCGGATCTCCGTGCGCTGGGTGCCGAGACCTTCGATACTGACTTCCACCACGTCGCCCGCCTTGAGCCAGGGATGACGGCCCTGGTCGTTGCGGCGGCCCAGGGCGACGCCGGCCGTGGTGCCGGTCATGATCAGGTCGCCCGGCTCCAGCGTGATCATGGCCGAGAGGTATTCCACGAGGGCCACGGGGGTGAAGACCAGGTCGGAGGTCGGCGCGTCCTGAACCACTTCGCCGTTGACGGTGGTGGTCAGGCGGGCGCCGTCCGGGAACTCGTCCGGCGTGACGACCCACGGCCCCACAGGGGTGGAGGCCTCCCATGCCTTGCCCTGTGTCCATTCCGAAGTGCGTCCCTGCCAGCCGCGCAGGGAGACGTCGTTGCCGACGGTGTAGCCACCAATCGCGGCAGCAGCTGCCTCACCCTTCAGCCGTCGGCCGCCGGAGCCGATCACCACGGCCAACTCACCCTCGTAGTCCAAACGGTGATCCTCGGGGGGAACCTCGACGGCGTCGAAGGGCCCCGTCAGAGACAGCGCGAACTTCGTGAAGACCGTGGGGAACTCCGGGACCTTCTCGCCCGTCTCCTCGATGTGGCTGCGGTAGTTCAGCCCGATGCAGAAAACCTTGGCTGGTCGCGTCACGACGGGTGCGTAGGCGTTGGGCTCGGGAGCGGGCAGGGTGCTGCCAGCGGCCGCGTGGAGCGCCGCAGCGCGGGTCGTCTCCGAAGCCGCCAGGAACGCGGCAACATCCGCGTAGCCGTTCAACGGGGAGACGGTTCCGTCCGGGTTCACGACGGCGGCGGTGGTGGCGGAGTCGGGGGCCGCGTCGGTGAGACGCAGGGTGGTCAATCGCATGCGTTCATCGAATCACATCCGGACGCCGCCGAGCGAGATGACTCGAACCGGGACGAGGCGGCTCGAACCGGGACGAGATGGTTCGAATCAGGAGGTGGGGCGTTTGACGCGCATGGCCGCGAGGGTGGAGCCGACACAGGCCACGGCCGCCACGACGTAGGCCCAGCGTCCACCGGCGAAGACGGTGGCGGAGCTGGAGGTGTCGCCGCCGGCGCCCAGGGTCAGCGCCGCGGTTAGAACGGCGGTCCCGGCTGCGGCGGCCACCTGCTGCACGGTGTTGACGATGGCCGTCCCGTCCCCGTGCATAGCCCCGGGCAGGGAGGCCAGGCCGGCGGTCATGAGTGCGGAGAAGACGCCTGACATCCCTAAGCCGAACATGGTGGTGGCCACGATCAGCAGCCACACAGGCATCCCAGGACCCATGAAGCAGAGGATCACGGCTGCGGCGCTGAGCAGCAGGGTCGCCGGGATGGCCAGCGGCCGCGGCCCCACGGCGTCGTAGATTCGCCCAAGGATGGGGGAGGCCACCACTTGGATGAGGCCCATGGGCAGCATCGCGAGGCCGGTGGCCGTGGTGCTGAGCCCGTAGCCGTTCTGCAGGACGAGAGACAACACCACGGCCTGGCCCACGAGGATCGCGAAGGCCAAACCGATTCCGATCACGGCGTTGCGGTAGCCGCTCGTCGCCAGGGCGTTCAGATTCAGCAGCGCGAGCCCCTTCGGAGCCAAACTCAGTTGGCGTCGGCAGAACAGCACTACAGCGGCGATACCGACCACGGCCGCCAGCGTGGGTGCGATCCAGGCGCCATCCAGGACGGCCTCGATGCCAGCCAACGCATAGACGATGCCACCGAAGCCCAGCACGGTCAGGCCCACGGACGCTAGATCCAAGGCCGGTGCGTCGTCGTCTCTGCCGGTGGCGCGGGCCGTTCCCTGCCGCAGCATGGCGCGAAGGCCGAGCGCGAAGAGGATGACGGCGAGGCCTGCCATGATCCAGAAGATCTCCCTCCAGCCCCAGACGCCCAGGATCAGGCCGGCCACGGTGGGACCCAAGGCTGGGCCCGCCGCCAGGACCACCGCGTTGGTGCCCATGACCGTACCCAGCCTGGAGGGGTGGACCTTGGACAGGGCCGTGGTCGCCAAGAGTGGCATCACGGCGGCATTGCCTGTGGCCTGCAGGACGCGGGCCACGAGCATGGTGGTGAAGTCGACGGAGAGTGCTGCGGCGACGGACCCGATCGCGAACACGCAGATGCTCACGATCCACAAGGACCGCAGGCTGAAGCGTTGCATCAGGTAGCCGGTGGTCGGGATGACCACGGCAAGCACCAGGATGTAGCCGGTGGTGAGCCACTGGATGGTGCCCGCACCCACCTCGAACTCGCGCATCAGGGCAGGCAGCGCCACGGACAACGCCGTCTCGTTCAGGACGGTGACGAAGGAGGTGAAAGCCAGGATGGCCAACAGGCCGACGACGGGCCGTGGGACCTTGTTGGGCGTGGAGAAGGGGGGTGTGGACACGGGATCAAGCCTAGTGACCGATGCGCCTCAAGCCGTCCCTCAAAGAGGTGAGGTGCGCTACGAGGGCGGTGGGGTCGATGGTGTCCGGGAAGGCCGGTGCGAGGGCCTCTGCCCAGGCTTGCTTGACCCGTGACAGGTTCTGCTGCGCCACCGCCGTCGGGTGGAGGTGGGATACACGGCCGTCGTGCGGGTCGGGGACGCGGGTGAAGAAGCCGTGCGTCTCAAGGTTGCGCAATGCTGCGGCGGCGTTGGAGGACTTCAGCTCCAGCGCGTCGGCGATCTGCCGCGGCGTGATACCAGGGGTCGCATCAATCTGGTTCATGACCATGGATTCCACGGGAGTGAGTTTGATGATCTCCGAGTTGTGTCCCATGTCCAGGTTCGTCAGGGTCCGGGCCAGGTCCTGCACCACCATCCCGAGGTCACCCAGGGCGCGCTCGGATTCCGGTGCCCGGTTGACTTCCGGTGTCCGGGATCCGACGGGGGTGCTGGCAACATCCTCTTGGGTCACGTGATGAGACGCACGTACTGAACCTTCCATGTTCCGATGATAACATTACTATGAGCCCATAGCGATATTGACGGCGGCGCAGTGCGCCCCGGAATCGCTGCGCTGGCACTGCCGCACGTCGCAGTGCCGAGTCGCACTATTGAAAGGACTTGAGTGAGTACTCGTAGCAACCAGGCCGTCCCGACGCAGCCGGACGGAGGCGAGATCGCGGTCCCGCTGCTCATCACGCTGGCGCTGCTTTCCGCCGTGGCCCCCTTCGCCACGGACCTCTACCTTCCGGCCTTCCCGGAGATGGTCCGCCACTTTGACTCCTCCGAGTCCGCTGTGCAGCTTTCGCTCACGGCTTTCCTGATCGGCGCGGGAGTTGGCCAGGTCATCTTCGGCCCGGTGTCAGACCGCGTGGGTCGGCTCAAACCCCTCCTAGTCGGGGTGGTGCTCTACACCCTGGCCTCGGCAGCCTCCGCTCTGGCCCCGAGCATGACCTTCCTGATCGTGGCGCGCCTGATCCAGGGCCTTGCAGGTGCCGCGGGCATGGTGATCGGTCGTGCGGTCATCTCTGATCAGCAGCAGGGCCCGGCAGCGGCTCGTGCCTTCAGCGTGATGATGGCCGTGGGCGGCATTGCCCCCATCATCGCCCCCTTCGTTGGCTCTCTCCTGGCTGAGCCGATCGGCTGGAACGGCCTGCTCTGGATCGTGACGGGCTTCGGCATCATCTGCCTGGCGTTTGTGCTCCTCTTCGTCCGCGAATCCCGCCCCAAGTCCGTGATCCTCGCCGCCCGTGCCGCCACCGATGGACCCAAGGAATCCGCATGGAAGCAGCTGGGATCCCGCGGCTACCTGGCCAATACTCTGGCCTTCGCGTTCGGCTTTGCCACGATGATGGCTTACATCTCCGCATCGCCGTTTATGTTCCAGGACCTCATGGGGCTCTCCACGATCGCCTACGGCATCATCTTCGGGATCAACGCCCTCGGTCTGCTGATCGCCACCGCGATCGGCAGCAAACTCTCCTATAAGCTCACGGTGCGTGCGCTCTTCCTCATCGGCCTGGGCGGAAACCTCGTCGGGATTCTTGGCTTCACGGTCATGGTGATGGCCGGGGTCCAGAACCTGTGGCTTGAGGTTCCGTTGTTCATCGCCCTCGGGTCCCTCGGGCTGGTGCTCGGCAACGCGACCGGCCTGGCGTTGTCCCACGTGAGCCGCTCGGCTTCCGGTTCCGGTTCCGCGCTGATGGTGCTGCTGCAATTCGGCCTGGCCGGTGTGGTGGCGCCCCTGGTCAGCCCCGGTGATTCCGGCTCCTTGATGCCGCTGGCCCTGGTCATGCTGGTGGCCTCCGTGATCGCCAACGTCGCCGGACACGTTGGACCGCGCACCGAGCGCGGCTCGTCCCGCACCGAGGTGACCCACGCCTGAGCCGACGGGCCTTCGGGCCCGTCGCGCGCCGTCGGGCAGTGCGGACCAATGCCTAGCGACGCGTCTCACCCCGCCGCCCGATGCGCGTGATCCGCGCGTGGCGCGGTAGGTTAGGCCAAAACTTCGGAAGGAACCATGTCGACTTTTGCGTTCATCGCGTGTCGGGACGAGGGAACCATCGAGGTCCACAGCCTGGACCAGGAGCGTGGGACCCTTCGCCGGCTCAAGTGCTATGACGGCGTGCCGGGTGTCAACACCCTGGTCTTCGATCATCGGCGCGCCATCCTTTACGCCGGACGAAACGGGGAGACTCCGTTGGTCAGCGCGTTCACCGTGGTGGCAGGGGGCAGGTTAGAACACCGCGGCGACTACGCGCTGCCGCACTCCCTGGCCTACCTTGCCTTCGACGGCGACGGTTTGCTCGTGGCCAGCTACCACGATTCCGCCCTGATCCGGATCCCGCTGGACTCAGACGGGCTGCCGACCACCCAACGTCCCACCTTCACCGATGACCAGGATGTGGCACAGGTCCATTGCGTGCTTCCCACGCGCGACGGGCGGCACGTGTACGCGACCTCCCTCAGCACGGACGCGATCCTGACCTACCGACGTGGCAACGAGGGGGAAGCGCCCCTGGTGCGTCTGCCAGACACCATCGTTGAGCCGCAGGGCGACGGCCCTCGGCACCTGATCGTGTCGCCAGACGGCAGCAAGGTCGTGGTGCTGACGGAGATGGGCGGACAGGTGCTGTTCTACTCTCGCGACGCGGACAGCGGCGCGCTGACCCTGGACCGTTCAGCCTCGATCCAGGGCAGGGACGACCACCTGGTGCGTGGCGTGGCCCGCATTCCGGGGGGCGAGGAGGTCCCCGAGCACCCGATGTGGGCCGCGGACATCCGGGGCGTGCGCGGCGGGGACTTCTTCATCACCACGGAGCGCACCACGTCCAAGCTCGCCGTGATCCGTGGCGGGGACTCACCGCAGCTGGTGGGACAGACCACCACGGAGAAACAGCCGCGCGCCGCCGCCGTGGTGCCCGGGGGCGAGCTCGTCCTCGTGGCTGGTGAACTCTCCGACCACATCAGCGTGTACCGGGTGGGCCGCAACGGAGTCCTAGAACCCACGCAACGGGTCGAGACCGGTGCCAAGCCGTCTTGGATCACGTTCCAGACCGTGGACTGATTCGGAGTCGGCAGCCCAGCATCAGGTATTTGCGACCGCTCAGGCGGTTTGCGACCGATTGCGCGTTGTGCGGCCGTCGGTCGACGGTCGCACATCACCGAACTGGCCGCACATGGCGAGTGGGGCCGCAAAGCTGCCCCGCGTCGTCGGGCACTGGCTGGGCGAACAGCGAAAGGCCCCAGTCTCGGGACCATGTGAAGTCTCGGGACTGGGGCCTTTCGCGTTCTCGGGGCTCAGTACTGCGGCGGCTGCTGGCCGTACTGGTTCGGCTGGCCGTATCCGGGCTGCTGGTACTGATCCGGCTGGCCGTAACCACCGGGCGGGTACTGGCCGTAGTTTCCGGGATAAGGAGCCGTGTGATAGTAGCCGGTCGGATCGTAGTTTTGCCCGAGATATCGACTGGGCATGGCATTCAGGATGAAGAGGACGAGGCTGCCGAACGGGGCAAACATCAGGAGAAGCAGAGCGCCGCTCATGTTCGCGTCATGGAGTCGGCGTGATCCCACTGCGAGGGTCGGGATGATGTGGATCAACATCCAGAGACCCCAGATGACCCCGCATGCATCACTCAGCGCAGAGAGCAGTTCGGAAGTGTCGGTCGGGACGGTCTCTTCGTAGTACCAGCTGCCGTCGTCATACAGCTGCTGGCTCCCCTCCAGCCCGACCTCCGCATTGACGCTGGCAGCAGCCAAGAGAATGCCACCCAATACGAATGTCCACTGAAGGAGGCTGGAATACAGGACGACGAACCAGAACTCGGAGCGTGACGCGCGTCCGCTGAAGGTGCCGTAGTTCTTGTAGAAGCGGCTTATGGCCTCACCGAAGGAGGCTCCATACAGGGGGAGCCACGTTTCAGATGGGCCGGTGGCCCCGCGGAGCCGGACACGGACTGGCTGGCCCCGATCGGTGTACACATCCGTCGGTGGGGTATGTGGGTGGCAACCCGAACGACCCCAGGAGGTGCCGGGAGAATGCGCTGGTTGAAATGGGCCCCGAGTGGGAACGGACATGGTGAACTGCCTCAAGACGAAGGGAGCGAAGGCGCCCTCGTCATTCTGAACTGCATCGAATGACAACGACGCATCCCAAGTTTACGTCTGCTTGTCCCAGTGCTTCTCAGCCGTCGGAAAGCTTGGCAGCGGAAGAGGCCCGTCCATCAGAACACGCTGGTGGACGGGCCTCGGAGCAAACGCTCGGTAGCTGTGGGCGGCGGCTCAGTACTGCGGCGGCTGCGGCGGCTGCTGGCCGTACTGGTTCGGCTGGCCGTAGCCGGACTGCTGGCCCGACTGCCCATAGCCGGAGCCGGGCTGCTGGAACTGATCCGGCTGGCCGTAACCACCGGGCGGGTACTGGCCTGCGGGGACGGCGTCGAAGCGTTCACCCTCCACCTTGGAGTCAAGGATGGTCATGACCAGGACCACGATGGCCCCGACCGACGTGAGGCTCAGGAAGTAGAACGGACCGGCCAAGTTGGCGTCATGCAGGCGACGCCACGTGATCGCGATATTGGGGACCAGGTTGGCCAGGTACCAGAGGCCGGCGATGATGGCGACCACGATCGCCACCGTGAAGAGTGGGCCCGGGTTCCAGGTGTAGTCGTCGTAGTAGTAGTTCCCATCCGTATACAGCTGCTGGGATCCTTCCACGCCCTCCAAGCCGTTGTAGATCGAGACGCCGAGCAAGGCGCCTGCCGCACCGCCCAGGATCAGCCCGACCACGCCCTGATACAGGACGACCCACCAGTACTCGGAACGCGAGGCACGTCCGGAGAAGGTGGTGTACTTCTTGTAGAAGCGCTTGATGGACTGCATCAGGGATGCGCCATACAGCGGCAGCGTCAGGTCCTCTTCGCTGGCTGCGCCACGAGGCCGCGGCGGAATGTAGCCAGTAGTGGGCCCCTGGTACTGCGGGGGAGTGGGGTAACCCTGCTGGTAGCCGCCCGGATTCTGGGGTTGCTGGTAGGAGTTCTGGTTGGACTGCCCGTAGCCATTTCCGTACGAAGGCCCCTGTCCATAGGCCGGTTCCTGCTGCGACTGGCCGTAGGAAGGAGCGCCCTCGCCGGAATCGTTGGGATTGTTCCAGCCCGGAGGGGTGGAATCCGGTGGGTTCGGGGGAGTGGACATGAAATCGCTTTCTGCTCGAGACAACCGCTTCCCAGCGACCGACTGCCTGCCGGTCTGGCACGGTATTCCTGCACTCCATCATGCCCCAACAGTGTCCGCTATGACGGCTCTTCACAGTTGAGGGTGTAGGTCGGGGTTCTCGGACTGTTGGCGCGTCGT
>JBQDZM010000007.1:0-87700 GCA_052108535.1 Galactobacter sp.
GACACCGTCCAGACACCGTCCAGACACACCTCCTGACACACCGTCCCGCCCCGCTTGTACCCACGAGGCGCACCTTTCCGATAGCGTGACCTACAACATAATAAGCGTGTCGAGCTCCGGAGAGGGTCACGAATGAAACAGCTCGAGTATGCCGTCGCGATGGTGACCGTTGATGGCCGCCCCGTATCGGTAGGTCATTGGGGAGGCCTCTACCTGCCGGAACGCCCAGCCGCAGGCGGACTCATCATGCCGGACGGCGTCGCCAATAATCCCCGCTTCCGGATCCTCGCGATCGAGGGAGAAACCTGGCACACCGAGGACACCGGGGTTCGCACGCTCGAGTTCTGCACGGTCGAGGAACAAGCGATCAGGGACCTCGTCATCAACAGCCTCACCGGCAAACTCTTGGTCCGCAAACATGGCCCCAACGTCACCATCGCCAAGAGCAGCACCGTCATCAGCCTGGCCCCGCCCAAACCGCGGGTGCTCTACGCGTAAGCCGCCCTCAGCACTCCACCATGTTGACGGTCAAGGCGCCGTTGATCGCGAGGCCTCCGCGGGCGGTCTCCTTGTACTTATCCAGCATGTCCTCGCCTGTCTCACGCATGGTGATGATGACCTCGTCCAAACTCACTCGGTGATCGCCGTCGCCCATCATCGCCATACGGGCCGCGTTGACGGCCTTCGTGGACGCGATCGCGTTGCGTTCAATGCAAGGAATCTGAACCAGTCCGCCAATCGGGTCGCAGGTGAGTCCCAGGTTGTGTTCGATCGCAATCTCTGCCGCGTTCTCCACCTGCTGGGGAGTCCCGCCGAGCACTTCCGCCAGCCCGGCCGAGGCCATGGATGACGCCGACCCGACCTCGCCCTGACACCCCACCTCAGCACCCGAGATGGACGCCTGCTTCTTGTAGAGATTGCCCACGGCCGCCGCAGTGAGCAAGTATTTCCGCACGTTCGCTCGGATGGTCTGCTCATCCTTGCCCCTGGAAGCATGGGCGTAGTGCGTCGCGTAGAACCCCACTGCCGGAATGATGCCCGCAGCGCCATTGGTGGGTGCCGTGACGATCCGCCCGCCCGTGGCGTTCTCCTCGTTCACCGCCAGCGCCGTGAGATTGACCCACTCCTGCCAGTACTCAAAGTCCCTGTTGACGTCGAGTTCTGTCAGCCTCGCATGCCATTCAGCAGCGCGGCGACGCACCTCCAACCCGCCCGGAAGCCGACCCTCGCGGGTCAACGCAGATTGCTTGCACCCTTCCATGACATCCCAGAGATGGTCGATGCCTGCCTCGACCTCGGCCACGGGCCGCAGCGCGCACTCGTTGGCCATGGCCACCTGGGAGATCGACAACCCGGTTTCCTCGCAGCGCTGCAGCAATTCTGCGGACGTATCGAAGGGGTACGGCACGTCCACTTGGACGAAGTCGTTGCTGTGTTCGTCCCCCTCGCGTTCGATGAACCCGCCGCCGATGGAAAAGTACGTGTCATCGGCAAGCAGCTCGCCAGTGGCCGAGAAGGCCTTCAGCTTCATCCCATTGGTGTGCCGGGGCAGCACCGTGAGCGGATGCTGAATCATGTCCTCTACCCCGAAGTGCACGTTCACGCCGGGCCCATCCCCAAGCTGGGCTCCGAGCGCCAACGGTTGCCCAAGCTCCCATGCGGCGTAGCGCGACTCCGCTTCGTCGGGCCCAATCTTCTCGACGCGCCACCCCTCCAAACCCAGCAGAATGGCGGGGAACGTCCCGTGCCCGTGGCCGGTGGCGGACAGGGATCCGTAAACGTCCACCTGCAGGGACGCCACCCGGGGAAGGTCTCCCGTGGCAGCCAGACGGGCCACGAAGTCGTGACCGGCGCGCAGCGGCCCAACCGTGTGGGACGACGACGGGCCAAGGCCGACCGAGAACAGGTCGAAGATGCTCAGGTACATGCGGGTACCTCCTCAAATGAAGTGTGGGATGAAGGGTCGTTCAGGGCCGCTGTGTCACAGGACACAACGTTGTTTGGGTGGAGAAACGCCCCGGACCCGAGTCCGAATCCGGGGCGTCAGGCTCGCGCGGAGCCGTCTGAGTCCGGTGAGAACTCAGGCGGTCACGTCGCCGCCGTTCGCGGAGGCATAGGCCTCGGCGGAGAGCAGTTCGCCCTCAGAGGTGACCTCAACGGTGAACAGCCAGCCCTCGCCGTAGGGGTCGGAATTGAGCAGTTCGGGGGAATCGATGGCGGCCTGGTTGACCTCGACCACGGTTCCACTGACCGGCGAGTACAAGTCGGAGACCGACTTGGTGGACTCAACCTCGCCGCAAGTCTCCCCCGCGGTCAGCTCGGCGCCTACCTCGGGGAGGTCAACGTAGACCACGTCGCCCAAGGCGTCTGCCGCGACCTGGGAGATGCCGACCTTGGCGGGCGAGGAGGAGTCGATCCACTCGTGTTCTGCGGAGTAGCGGAGATCTGATTTGACGTCTGACATGGTTGCTCCTTAAAGAGTTGCGTGTGCGTGATGGAGAGGTCTATTTGGTGCGGCTGTAGAACGGCAGGTCCACCACGGTGAACGCCTCGGCCTTGCCGCGCAGGTCAACCGCGAGCTCGGTGCCGACCGCGGCGTGGTCCGCCTCCACGTACGCCAGCGCCACGGGGTATCCGAGGGTGGGCGAGGGGAGCCCGGAGGTCACCTCGCCGAGAACGGTGCCTAGCGACGTGGGGTCCGCTACCGAGTAACCCGCGCGTGCCGCGCGGCGTCCAACGCCGCGGAGCCCCACGAGGCGACGACCCGTCGTCGTGCCCTGGCCTGCCTCCTTGGCGGCCTCGAAGGCCGTGCGTCCCACGAAGTCCTCCGACTTCTTGAGCGACACCACGGGGCCCAGACCTGCAGCCAAGGGCGTCAGGTCCAGACCGAGTTCGTGGCCGTAGAGCGGCATCCCGGCCTCCAACCTCAGCGAGTCGCGCGCGGCGAGCCCGCACGGGACCAGACCGTGATCGCCACCGGCAGCGGTGAGTGCAGCCCAGATGGTCGGCGCGGATTCCGAGGGGACAAAGAGCTCGAAGCCGTCCTCGCCGGTGTATCCGGTGCGGGCCAAGAGCACATCGACACCGTCCACGACCACGGAGGTCCAGGCGTAGTAGCCCAAGCCGGTGACGTTGGCGCGGTCGTGCTCGGTGGACACGGCGGCCAGCATGATGGCTTCAGCATTGGGGCCCTGCACAGCAACCAACCCGGTGTCAGCAGAGGCGTCCTGCACCTCGACGTCGAAACCGGCCGCGCGGTCCTTCAACGCCTGCGCCACGACGGGGGCGTTGCCAGCGTTGGGCACCACCAGGTACCTGGTCTCCGCGATGCGGTAGACAATCAGGTCATCGATGATGCCCGCATCCTCGTTGAGGATCATCGTGTACTTGGCCTTGCCGATCGCGACGCGGGCGAGGTTCCCGGCCAGCGCGGTGTTCAGGTACGTGGCTGCGTCGGGGCCGGACACCCACACCTCACCCATGTGGGAGAGATCGAACAGTCCTGCCGCGGTGCGGACGGCCGTGTGCTCGGCCTTGTCCGATCCATAGCGCAGGGGCATATCCCAACCACCGAAATCGGTGAAGGCAGCACCCAATTCCTCATGGATGGGATGCAACGAGGTATGACGGGAGATCGTGGTCATGACTTAGGTCCCCTCTCAGTTGGTTCCGGCGGTGTCGAAGGCCTCGGGCGGCGGGCAGGCGCAGACCAGGTTGCGGTCTCCGGCGGCCTCGTCGATGCGTCCCACCGGCGGGAAGTACTTGTCCACGCTCGGCGTGGCACCAGGGAACGCCGCCTGCTCGCGCGAGTAGCTGCGGTCCCAGCTGGTGGAGACCACGGCATCCGCGGTGTGAGGGGCGTTGCGCAGGGGCGAACCCTCCAGGGTGTGGATGCCGTCTGCGACCTCATCGATCTCCGCGCGGATGGCGCGCATCGCGGCGATGAAGCGATCCAGCTCGCCCTTGTCCTCGCTCTCCGTGGGCTCCACCATCAGGGTGCCAGCCACGGGGAAGGACAGGGTAGGGGCATGGAAGCCGTAGTCAACGAGCCGCTTGGCCACGTCTGCGGCGGTCACACCGGTCTTGGCGGTGAGCTCTCGCAAATCCAGGATGCACTCGTGTGCCACGAGGCCGGCGCCGCCGGTGTAGAGCACCGGGAAGGCCTCGTTCAACTCGTGTGCCACGTAATTGGCGCCCAACAGCGCGTTCTGCGTGGCCTCGGTCAGGCCGTCAGCACCCATCATGGCCACGTAGGCCCAGGAGATGGGCAGTACGCCTGCGGAGCCGAAGCTCGCCGAAGCGACCGGCGCACCATGACGCTCGTCCATCCGCTCCGACTTGCGACCAATCGAGGAACCGGGCAGGAACGGCTTCAAGTGTTCGCCAACGGCCACGGGACCCACGCCCGGGCCGCCACCGCCGTGAGGGATGCAGAAGGTCTTGTGCAGGTTCAGGTGGGACACGTCGCCGCCGAAGGCACCCGGACGGGCCAGACCCACCAGGGCGTTCATGTTGGCGCCATCGATGTAGACCTGGCCGCCTGCCGCGTGCACCTTGGCGGTCACATCCGTGACTTCCTCCTCGTACACGCCGTGCGTGGACGGGTAGGTGATCATGATGGCCGCGATCTTGCCCTCATGCGCTGCAATCTTGGCATCGAGATCCGCGGCGTCGATGGTGCCGTTGTTCGCCGTCTTCACGACCACCACGCGCAGGCCAGCCAGGACGGCGGAGGCCGCATTGGTGCCATGCGCGGAGGCAGGGATCAGACACACATCACGATCATCGTCGCCGTTAGCCAGGTGGAAACGGCGGATGGCCAGCAGCCCCGCATACTCGCCCTGGGAGCCGGCATTGGGCTGCAGCGAGACGCCCGCGTAGCCGGTGATCTCGCTCAGTCGATCCTCGAGGTCACCGATCAGTGCGCGCCAGCCACCGGTCTGAGCGGTAGGGGCAAACGGGTGGATGCCAGCAAACTCGGGCCAGGTGATGGCCTCCATCTCCGCAGCCGCGTTGAGCTTCATGGTGCAGGAACCCAACGGGATCATGGTGCGATCCAGCGCCAGGTCGCGGTCGGAGAGACGGCGCAGATAACGCATCATCTGCGTCTCCGAGTTGATGGTGTGGAAGACCGGGTGCGTCAGGTAGTCGCTGGTGCGCACCAGGCCCGCCTCCACACCGGTCTCGGTGATGGTGGCCTCAGCTGCCGCGTCGACGCTGGTCTCCTGGTCAGACTCCCACGCCTTGGCGATGGCAGCGACCACGAGTTCCACATGGTGGGGAGTGGTGACCTCGTCCGCGGAAACGGAGAAGGTGTCCGCATCCAGGGGGCGCACGTTGACGCCGGCCGCCTCTGCGGCGGCGACCACCGCGGCCGCCTTACCATCCACACGGATACGCACCGTGTCGAAGAAACCCTGCCCCGCGGCGTCGGACATAACGGAGGCACCGGCGGCACGCGCGCCGGCGGCGATCTGCAGGGCGCGAGCGTGGACGCGCTGCGCGATCCGCTTCAGGCCCGCCGGACCGTGGTACACCGCATACATCGAGGCCACCACGGCCAACAAGGCCTGCGCGGTACAGATATTGGAGGTGGCCTTCTCGCGGCGGATGTGCTGCTCACGCGTCTGCAGGGCCAGGCGATAAGCCGGGCGACCCGCGGCATCGTGAGAGACACCCACCAGGCGGCCAGGCATGGAACGCTGCAGCCCCTCTGCCACGGCCATGTATGCCGCGTGCGGGCCGCCGAAGAAGAGCGGGACGCCGAAACGCTGGGTGTTGCCGACCGCGATGTCGGCACCCTGCTCACCTGGAGGGGTGATCAGCGTCAGGGCGAGCAGGTCCGCGGCGACCGTGACCTTAGCCTTGCGTTCGTGAGCGGCCTCGATGACCTTGGCATGATCGCGAATCACCCCGGAGTCGCCGGGCTGCTGGAGCACGACGCCGGAGATGGGGCCCTCAGGAAGATTGGCTGGGTCGGAGAGGTCAGCAACGACCACCTCGAAGCCCAACGCGCTGGCCCGCCCCTTCACCACCGCGATGGTCTGCGGGAACAGGTCCTGATCCAGGACCGTCACGGCATCCGCCTTAGCCTTGGTGGCGCGCCGCATCAGCAGCACGGCCTCCGCAACCGCACTCGACTCGTCAAGGAGGGAGGCGTTGGCGATGGGCAGACCCGTCAGGTCCTCCACCATGGTCTGGAAGTTCAGCAGTGCCTCGAGGCGGCCCTGCGAGATCTCCGGCTGGTACGGCGTGTAGGCCGTGTACCAGGCCGGGTTCTCCACGACGTTGCGGCGGATCACGGCAGGGGTGTGAGTGTCGTAGAAGCCCTGCCCAATCATCTGCACGCGCGGGTGGTTCAGCTTCGCGAAGCGCTTCAGTGCCGCGAGGGCCTCTTCCTCGGTCAGAGGATCAGGGAGGTTCAGTGCCTCGGATGACTTGATGGATTCAGGGACCGCTGCGTCTGACAGAGCTGCCAGGGAGTCGTAGCCCAGGGTCGCCAGCATCTGCTGCTGGTCACTTCCCTGAGGGCCGATGTGGCGGGGCGCGAAAACGGATACGGTGGACATGCTCTCCCTCAAAGGGTCACTGACGGCGTGCAGTACTTGCGTGTCCTCCCCACCCTGTGACTGGACCTGAGAGTTTCCGCGCAGGCCGTCTCCGGACACACGCTTGCACCGTCGGTGGAACACACTGTCTGAGGACGACGTGTTCACTTTCCAGGGGCGCCTCGCCGTAGCGGTGCGGGTGCCTGAGAGTTTCCCGGGGAGGGATTGCTCCTTCGGCGCCCACCCGGGTACCGGGAGGGTCTCTCCCGCCACGGGTCGATGGCTGAGATGAATCTTACCGGACGTCAGATGCCGCCGTTCCCACCAATTCATACACGTCCCCGTGCCGTATGCATGGTCAAGGTTGATATGCATGGAGCTTCCGCAGGATGCCTCCATGCAGACGGAACACGGGCATGCAGATGTATCAACGCCTGCGCAGGATACTCAGATTCTCCCCTTGATTCTGCGGACGGCAGCCAGAACGGCGGCTTCAACCATCATCCAGTCGTAGACGACCTGCCGGTAATCGAAGCGAAGGGTTTCGTAGCCGCGTACCGATGACCGGGCATCCTTGGCCAGATCCTTGTGGCGTTTGCTGGGACCGGAGTGGTTGTCGTTTCCGTCGGTTTCCACGAGAAGCAACCCCTCGATCAACAGATCAGTCCTATCACCCAACGCCACGAACTGAGTCACCACAGAGAATCCGTGGATTCGAAGACGGAATCTCGCCAACGTCTCGAGTCCGCTGTCAGCCGTCGGCACAGCAAAGTCCAACAACCAATAAGCCCGGGGCGGCAGCTGTTGCCGGATCCATTCACGGTCCGCAGCTGAGAGCAGCCCCTTGTTCCAGGCCGACTCGTAGGAGCACAAGAAGGATTCGTCTCCCTGGCACACGTACAGGTGCACCAAGGCCATCCGCACGGCGACCCTTCCGAGCACCAGATCCCCCGGTCCATAGTGGGCCTTGCACCTGCATTCTGAGTGAGGGTGTTTTCGTCCGGACGGGCCCATCCAAACGTGCACATGGACATCCTGATCATCCATGACCCAAACGCCGTCCAACCTGAGCGAAGACATGCATGTCAAAGCACCCCCATGAGCCACCGCAGCGCGTATCGAAGAGCGCAACCTCGAATGCACATACACGCCTTTGCGGAGGTGGCGGAGCCCACCACCGGCCACAGCCTGCTTGATGTCGCGGACAGTACACCCGTTGGCACGCAGCTGGCGGGTGTAGGCCACCCCTCCAAGCGCCTTGACGACTTCCATCACCGTGTTCATCACACCAGCATGGAAGACTCGACGATCCCGCGGGACCCGCGGTTACCGAAGTGGGGACAACACGCCGATACCCGTGCCGAATGCATGTTCAAAGTCGATCTGCATGGAGGCCCGCTGGTGCCCTCCATACATACCGAACCCGAGCATGCATATCGAACGTGACGTCAGGCCTCGGGGGTCTCCTGCCGGAAGAAGCACTTCCACGCCGAGTCCTCACGCCGCCACCAGCTGGTGACGATCGAGGCGACCTCCCCGCGGTGGACTCGGTAGGCCAACTGAACCACCGAGGCGGCGACCTCGGCCTCGAGTAGCCGCTCCACACCGTCGGCCACGGGACGGCCGGACTCCGCATCCACCACCAGTGCTGCGTTGACGAGTTCGCCGCGGTGGCTCACGCCCCGGAACTCGGCGGACAACAGAACCTGCAAGGTGTGCGAGTCGCCGTTCTCGATGGCATCCATCACCTCGGCCTCAAGCGTCAGGGCAATGTCCACTGGCCCCATGCCCGACGCCTCGGCGCCAGCAGGTGCCGCGACGGCGGGCGCCGCCGCGCCGTCGGGCATAGAACCGTATCCGGGCCCGGCGTCGGGTTCCCGACCGGCTTGGTAGGCCTTGGCCGCCCCGTTGGCGCGCGTGTCGGCGGCCTCGTTGAGCGGATGACCGGCGTGGCCCTTGACCCATTCGAAGGTGACGTCGCGACCGGCCAGAGCAGCGTCCAACTGCTTCAGTAGGTCCTGGTTGAGGACGGGTTTACCGTCGGCCTTCTTCCAGCCTTGTCTCTTCCAGCCCTTCATCCACTTGGTGAGGCAGTTGATGACGTACTGGGAGTCGCAGAAGATCTGGAGTGGCTGCTCGCGCACGGATTCGGTGGAGTTGAGCAGATCCAACACGGCCATGAGTTCGCCCATGTTGTTGGTGCCGTGCTTCCACCCACCGGCGTGCCACGTGTTCTCGTCGATGTACCAGGCCCATCCGGCCGGCCCGGGATTGCCGAGCGCGGAACCGTCCGCTGCAGCGATGATCGTCATGGGTTCAATCGAATCACATGAGCGGGCAGGTCAGCACAGTGCGGCGGTCAGGCCGGGTAGAGCGGGTTGTGACCTGCGGCCACCTTCTCCGACTCGCGCACCGGGCCGGGTGCCGTCCCCGCTCCGAACGGCGAACCGCCCAAGGATTCACGTCCGGACGGGTCCAGCCAGTTGCTCAGGTCCGGCCCCACCGGCACGATGCCCGTGGGGTTGATGTCGAGGTGAACCCCGTAATAGTGCTGCTTGATCTGGACGAAGTCCACGGTGTCGCCGAAGCCGGGGGTCTGGAAGAGATCGCGGGCGTAGGCCCAGAGGTTGGGCATCTCTGAGAGTTTGTTGCGGTTGCACTTGAAGTGCCCGTGGTAGACGGGATCGAACCGCACCAAGGTGGTGAAGAGCCGGACATCGGCCTCGGTGATGGTGTCTCCCATCAGGTAGCGCTGGGTCGAGAGTCGAGCCTCCAGCCAGTCCATGGTGTCCCACAGCCGGGCGTAGGCGGCATCGTAGGCCCCTTGGGATCCGGCGAATCCGCAGCGGTAGACGCCGTTATTGACCTCGGTGAAGATGCGCTTGATGACGGGCCACATCTCCTCCACGCGATCCGCAGGCAGCAGGTCGGGCGCCCCGTCACGGTGGAAATGGCGCCATTCGGTGGAGAAGTCCAGGGTGATCTGCGGGTAGTTGTTGGTGACCACGGCCCCGGATGGCACGTCCACCAGCGCCGGGACGGTAATGCCGCGCGGGTAATCCGGGAAGCGCTTGAAGTAGTTCTCCTGCAGCCTCTCGGTCCCGAGCACGGGGTCTCGGCCGTCTGGGTCCAGGTCGAAGCGCCACGAGCGCGCGTCATGGGTGGGTCCGGGCATTCCGAGGGAGATGACGTCCTCAAGTCCCAACAGGCGGCGCACGATCACGGTGCGGTGAGCCCACGGACAGGCGCGGGCAGCAATGAGCCGGTAGCGTCCCGCCTCGACCGGCCACGCCTGCGCGTCTTGGCTCAGGCCGTAACCCAGCGATCCGATCTTCGACGCAGGCGGCGCGGGCAACTCCCCGATCGCGTCCGGATGGGCGACGATCCGGTCCTCGATATAGTTCGTATCCCGATTGAATTCGCCGGCCTCAACGTAGCTGCCCTGGACTGACTCCTGTTTCATTCCTCCAGCATCCCGCGTTATGATTGACGCGTCAAGCATATGGAGGATGAGATGGCAGACAACGAAGCATGCAGGTGGCTCAACGAGGATGAGCAGACCCTGTGGCGAAGCCTGCGCTCCTTCGTCTGGGCCTTCCCCTCAGCCATGGACCGGCAACTTAGCCGTGACAGCAACCTGTCAACCGGCGAGTACTCGGTGCTGGCCACCCTCTCCGAATCGGAGAACGACCAGCTCCGCCCGTCCGACACCGCCTCCGACCTTGGCTGGGAACGCAGCCGCCTCTCCCACCTGCTGCGACGCATGGAGGCCAAGGGACTCATCGAACGCGTCCCCAGCCTCTGCGATCGCCGCGGCCACGACGTCCACCTGACGCAGAAGGGGCGGGCCACCATCGAGGCGGCCGCGCCCCATCACGTCGAGTTCGTCCGCGAGAGCGTCTTCGACGCCCTGACGCAGCAGGAGCAGGACACGCTCAAGACCGTGCTGGCCAAGATCCAGGCACGGCTGAACTCAGCCGACCTGGACTAGACCTAACTAGACCTGGACTAGGGACTAGAACAGCCCCTCACCGACGAACCCGCCAGTTTCAGCGGCAGGCGGGATCCAGAACACGGCGGAACCCACCGGATACGTCCACTCGTTCATCATGTCCAACTCCGCCAGGCGCTGCTGGATCGGGTGGAACTGGGCTACGGGATCCGCCTGATACGCCGCGAACAGCAACCCGGCCCGGTCCGTCGAGTCCCCAGGGGCCCCGGGCGAGGCGTAGTTGTACGCCCGCCGGAAGATCCGCTGCGAGGAGTCGCCGGTCCGCGCCCTGCGCACGTGAGCAAAATCCGCCACGGTGGTCACCAGCCCGGACTTGGCCTCGAAATCCGGCTGCGCATGTTCCTTGCCGCCAGTCACCGGACCGCCCGTGGACAGTCGCCGCCCCACCGCATCCTCACGGGCGGAGCGATCCACCTCATCCCAGGAATCCAGGTCCATGAAGATCCGCCGCAGGACCAGAGTGGTGGATCCCTCCCCGAACGCCGACGCCCCGGACCGCCACACCAGTGAGTCGAAGTCAGCAGTCCCAGGACGCAGGTTGGTGGTCCCATCCACCTGCCCAAACAGATTGCGCATGGTGGTGCCGTCCGGCCGCGAACCACGTGCGTAGCGGAACCCTTCCTGCACCCACGCGACCGTGCCGAACGGCGCGCACTCCCGCTGCAGCATGCGGTCCGCATGCGCCAGCGTCAGCGGGTCGTCGCAGGTCAACTGCAGCACCACATCGGCCTGACCCCAGCGCTTCTCCAGCCGGTCCACCCGGTAGCCCGGCAACGGCTCCAACCAGGACGGCACCGCAGCCCCAGCAGCCGAAACCAGCCCCGGCCCAAACCCCAACGTCACCGTCAGGGAGGACGGATCCGCGCCCAGCTCCGGCTCCACATCCGCCAGCACGGGGCGCCCGGACATCAGCCGGGCGATGTCGTCTGACAGCAGCGACAGCCAGCCCCTGATCTTCGCGGCGTCCACACCCTCGCGCAGGTTGTACGCACGGAAAATCGCGTGCGCACCCGGCACGGTGTCCACACCAGGTTGCCTGCCGGAGGCCGTCGCAACCGTCTCGGCGCCGAAGACGCCACTGCCGGATGGCACTGTGCCCGACGACGCGGTGCCGGACCCACCGTCCCGGCCACGGCCGTCGGACACAAGTGCCGCTCCGCCCGCCAGACCGGCGGCAGCGCCGACCGCCGCGCCCGTGGTGGCGAGCAGGCCGCCACGCAGGAGGGATCTCCGGTCCACCTCACTCACCGGTGGCCGCCTCGTCCGACGGCGCATAGGTTTCCTTGGCGCCGGTAAACGGCTTGACGGGGGCCTCGACGTCCACGGTGGAATCGTCGTCGAACGTGAGGGTGACGGTAACGATGTCCCCGGCCTCGAGTTCCTTCTTCAGGCCCATCAGCATGACGTGGTCTCCGCCGGGCTCCAGGTCCTTGGAGGCACCGGCGGGCAGCGGGAAGCCCTCCTTCTTCTCCTTCATGGTGGTGGCACCGGATCCGTCAGCCACGGTCTCGTGCAGCTCCACCATGCCCGCGGTGTCCGACGCCGCGGAGGTGATGGTGCGGTCCTCGTCCGTGCCGTTCTCGATGGTGGCGAACATGGCCGTCATGTCGGTGTCCGTGGCCTTGATCCACGCGTCGTGGACGGTGATTTTGCCCGAATCTGCGGGCGTCGTGGGGTCGGCGGAATCGGTGCTTCCGCAGGCACTCAGGCCAGCGACGAGTGCGAGTGCGGACAGGGCGGCAAAGGTCTTCTTCACAGTATTTTCCTCAACAGTTCAAGGTGATGTGGGGTCACGTGGGCGCGCCCGAGCCGCCTCAAGGTTGAGGTGGAACTCAGGCGTGCGCTGCGAAGAAGGAGGGTGGGCCGCGGCGGGTCAATGGACCCGGCAACGCTAGGCTGGTGACGACGGCGGGAGCCCGGTTGGGCACCCACGTCGTGCGCCGAAGTGAAGGCACCCGCGGCAGGCGCACCACGCGCGCGAGTCGGCTGAGGGCGCTACGCAGTTGGCGAGTCAGGGCGTGCACGGCGTCGAGGCCGCGTTCTGCATACCGAATCGCTGCTACGGAGAGCAGGGCGGAGGCCAGGTGGGCCAGCAGCATCTGGTCCCCCACACCTTGGGTCGTCTGACCAAGGGCTGCGGTCAGATCCGCGCCGTGAAGGTGAGCGGCCGTGTGCCGCGACCCCACATGCGTTCCGCCGAACGCCACGTGATAGATGACCTGGGCGGGCAGCAGCAGTCCGGCCAAGCGCGCGGTGCTGGGTTTGCGGGTCGTGAAGGGCAGCGCCACCACGGCGCCCAGGGCCCCTGCGAGCGCGACCAAGACCGGGTTGGGGGTGTGGCCACCCGCGAGCACGTGAGTGAGGACGGCGAGCGCCACCGCCACCGCTGAGGCACCCCAGGCACGAGCCAGGAGCGGCAGACGGTTCTGCATCGCGTGCCTCCTGGTGGGTGCGTGGGTTGGCCCGGTCGCGGCCTATTCTACCAGCGGTAGAGGTGCCGCTGTGGTGCGTGATAGGTACGGTGAGCGCATGGATGCAGAAACGCTGTTGGCGGGCCCTCGCGGGCGCAGGATGCTGCTGAGCTTCGCCACGAACTGGCCCGACGATCAGGACAGCCCGGACCCCGAGCTGGACGCGGCGTTGGCCCAAGCGGACGAGGCGTTGGACGTAGATGGTTCATACGGCCCGCTGCAGATGGCCGTGGCCATCGGCGGCGAGGAGTACAACCACGCCGAACTCATGCGTGAGCTGAAGCGGGAGCGCAAAGTCCATGCAGCGAAAATCAAGGCGGCGAAGGCAAATCCCGCCCCACTCTTGGAGGTCATCGCGGCCGGTCTTGAACGCACTCCCCTGCCCGCCGCCACCGTAGCTGCCGTACTGCAAGCCCTAGAGGATTCGGTGGCCTGGACCAGGTATTGGCAGCACCCAGACGGGATAGACGTGGCCTTGACTGACCCTCGTGTGAAGGAGGCAATACGACGGGTGGCCGAGTACGTGTTGCCCGTGTGCGGCTGGATGGAACGGCCCATCGACCGGGGGCAGAGCTGGATGCTGAGCAACTTCGACGGATCATTCCGCTCACCTGATCGCGTGGCCAGGAGCGTGAGGTCGGAACGCTCCGAGGCCAATCGAGAAGGCTCCGGGTGGGAGACGCCAACCGCCATCGGCCCGGAAACCACCGGGCTGTCTCCTGACCCGGTGCGCCCCGGGCCGCTACAGCTGTACTGCGAGGAGGATGACCTGGGCCTCGAGAACCGGCGGGCGCGGCGTGTGGTCGTAGGAGGCGACGATCGGATCCTGGAGATCCGTTCCGCCCAGGACTGGGCGGAGCTGTGCGCTCAGTTTCCGTTTGATGTCACCAGAGGGCGCGATGCTTGGTCAGAATCCACCGGCCGTCGCGGCAGGTGGGCCAGCCCGGACATGGTCGCCGTGGCCAAGCACTACGACGGGATCCACCTCACGGTGGCCGGATTCTTGGAGTGCTCCGGCGCGGTGATCCCCGTTCCACCCAGTCACGGCCGCTCGCATGGTGCCTCGATGATCGCCGGATGGCACCCGGATGCCACCGCCTGGCTCAGCGACCGCACCACTGCGGAAACCGTCCGCTGGCTGTGGCGCGACGAGGACGATTGGCCCACCTACCGCTATGAACTCGATTCCACGACCAATTCGGGCTGAATCGCTCAGGCCCTCAGCGCCAGGTGGGAGAACGGCCCGCCGGCCGCCCGGAGTGCGCCAGCCGCGCCCTGCTCGACGATCCGGCCACGATCCATCACCACCACGGCCCCGTCGTCCGGGATCATGTCCGTGCGGTGGGTGATTTCCAGGACCGTGGGCGTCCAGTCCAACGACGCCAGGCGCTGGCGCACCACCGTTGCGGTCTGCGCATCCAGTTGACTCAGCGCCTCGTCCAGGATCAACACGCGTGGACGCAGCACCAGCGCGCGGGCCAGAGCGACGCGTTGCAGTTGCCCGCCGGAGATCCCGGCGCCCGCCTCCCCGATGCGGGTGGCAAGTCCCTGCGGCAGCGAGGAGTCCAGGTCCACGACGGCCAGCGCCGCCAACAATTCGGCGTCAGAGGCGTCCTGGTCCCCTAAACGCAGGTTGTCCGCCACGGTCCCGGGGAACAGCACGGGCCGCTGGTCCACCGCAACCACGGCGGCGCGCAGGGAAGCCAACGACAGCGACCTCACGGGTTCGCCGCCCACGGACACCTGCCCGCCGGAGACGTCCCACCCTCGCGTGATGAGCCCGGCCAGCGTGGACTTCCCGGAACCGGAGACGCCGCAAACGTAGGTCCAGGTCCCGGCGGGCGCGGACAACGAGACGTCGGCCAGCGTGGGAGCACCCAAACTGGTCGCACCCGGACCGTCGGAGGCTCCGGGGTATGCGAAGCTCACCCCGTCCACGGCCACGGACACCGCGCCAGCCCCCGGGAGAGCCGACTTCCCAGCGTCCTGCACCAACGGCTCGGCGTCGATCACCGAACGCACGCGCTCGCACGCGGCCAGCGCAGGGTCCAGGGACAGGGACAGGGCCTCGGTTCCGGAGTCGGAGGCCCACAGGGAGACGAACAGGGCCACCGCCATGGCCGTGGTCTCCACACTCCCGCCCACCAGCACCAGGGCCAGCAGGCCGGCGCACCACACGAGCCTGGACGCGGCCGTGCGCCACGCACCGAGGGCACCCATGGACAGGCCAGCCAGCGAGACGCGTCGTTCAGCCGCGACAAGGGCGGACACCCGCGCTGGCGCGGCATCGAAGGCGAGGATCTCACGTAAGCCCTGAGCGTCGTCGGCCACCTGGACGGCGACGCCGCCGCGTGCGGCGGATTGGGCCCGCGCGGCGGCCCACGTCCCCCGCGCGAAGACGAACGGGAGCACCATGCCGACCAGCAGCACAGCAGCCATGATCCAGGCGGAGACCGCGTCAACGGCCAGCCCGAACCAGGTCAGCGCCACCGCCGGCACCACCACCGCGGACACTGCGGGCGGGATGGTGTGGGCGTAGAAGACCTCGATCCGGTCGATGTCGGCGGTGGCGATCTCCGTGGTCTCCGCGGAGGCAGCACCGGTGGTTGCGGCCGGCGCCTGCGGGACCAAACGGGAGAAGAACTGCTCTCGCAGCCGCTGCAGCGCCGCGAACGCAACCCAGTGCCCGGTGTAGTGCTCCAGGAAACGCAGCCCGGCCTTGGCCAGGCTCAATCCCGCGATCCACCAGATCAGGCCGGCCTGGAACGAGCCGGTCACGGCGTGCACTACGGCTTCAGCGGCCAACACCAGCACCACGGCGGAGAGAAGGTGCCCCACCACGCGCGCCAGCACGGAAAGACTCAACCGCGGCAGCAGCGGCCGGGTGGTGCTCAGCAGCCACCCGATCAGGGAGAGCCGGTTCATGCGAGTTCCCCCTTCAGCGTCACGGTCCGGTCGGCGGCCAGGATGGCCCCGGGACGGTGCGCGATCATCAACACCGTCTTGTGCCGGCACAACCTCTCCAGGGCGTCCAAGTAGGCGGCCTCACCGGCCAGATCCACCTGCGAGGTCGGCTCGTCAAGCAGCAGGATTGGGGCGTCCTTAAGGAATGCTCTGGCCAGGCCAAGTCGCTGGGCCTGCCCACCCGACAGCGTCATCCCGTGCTCCCCCACCTGCGTGGCGAGTCCGGCCGGCATGGCCCGCACCTCGTCCCCGAGTCCGGCGGCGTCCAGCGCCCACCACAGCCGGTCCTCGTCCGCGTCCGCATCGGCGAGGCGAAGATTCGCGGCGACACTGTCCTGGAACAGGTAGGTGCGTTGATCCACTACGGCCAGCTTCGACCTGATCTCCTGCGCGGGCGCCTCGGACGTCGAGGAGCCGATCACGCGCACTTCGCCGCTGAATGGTTGTAGATCCGCCCGAATCAGGGCCGCGACCGTGGATTTGCCGACGCCGCTGGGCCCCACGAGCGCCACGTGCTCACCATGGTCCACGGTGAGGTCCAGGCCCCGAATCACGGGTCGGGAGGGTTCCCAGCCCGCCGTGATTCCGCTGAGTTGGAGGGCGGGGACAGTGCCCGACGTCGGATGGCCGGCTTCCGCCGCTTGCGCGGCTGCGTTGCCGGTCGACTTGAGGTAGCGGGTGAGCGCGGCCTCGGCCGCGCGGCCGCCGATCCCGACGTAGAAGAACTTGCCCACCGAATCCGCCGGCTGACCGGCCAGAACCGCGATCAGCACCGCAGCCAGAGCCTCGCCCACGCTCATGCGTCCGGCGGCGAGGCCCGCGGAGGCCACGGCCGTGGTGACCAGCAGCAGTCCCAGCGTGATGCTCAGGTCGATCACGAGCACCAGCCGCTGGTTCTTGGCCAGCAGTCTCATGAGGCCTTGGCGCTGCTGTTCCCCGAGTCGCTTGAGGTCGGCCTCCGCACGGGCGGCGGCGCGGAAGGCCACGAGCGTGGACAGGCCCTGCACATTGCGCAAGAAAACCCCGGTGAGGGCCGCGCGCTGGCGACGGTTCTCGCCACCGTTGCGGCTGAGCAGACGCTGGCCCACACCGATCACCACAGGCACCACCACGATCATCAGCGCCAACCAGGCGGCCACAGCCCAGTCCACCGCGATCCCGAGCACTAGCAACACCACGAGTGGCGTGGTGAAGGAACCGAGGGTGGGCGCAAGGAACCCCGCACGGTAGTGGGCTGCACGTTCCACGGAAGACGTGGCCAGGGGAATCACTCGGGCGTCGCGGTCGGCACGCGCTGTTGGACGGGCCAGGAGTGCGTCCATGACGGCCCCACGCAGCAGGCGTTCGGCGCGGTCCTGGGTACGTGCGACCAGCAGGGCTTCGGCGAGCGCACACGCTGCCGCGCCGAGCCCACAGAGGATCAGGGTGACGACGGCGGGGGCGCGATCCGCGGAGTCCAGCGCGCGTCCCAGTGCAACGAACACCCCGGCCAGGCAGGCCGCCTGGATCCAAGCGAGCAGGACCAGAACCACCGTCGTGAGGCCAGAGACGGAACCTCGCACGTGGGGGTGCGGAGGACCAAACTTGGGCGGACCGCCCGGCTTGGCCTGACCGGCTGACGTGTCTTGACCGGCTGGCTTAGGCCTGGTGTCCGGTCTTGTCTCTGCGCTCGGGTTCACATAATCGATGCTAGCTGCGGATCTCAGTAGCCCGCGAAAGCATCCGTCTTGACCTTGGCTACGCCTGCGTCCTGGAGCGCGGACCGGGCCCGAGACACGAAGCCCGGTGAGCCGGAGACCAACGCCCTGCGTTGTTGGATGTCGGGGCACAGCCGGAGCAGTTCGGGAATCGTCAAGGCGGCCTCGGAATCCAGCTGGATCAGGTGCACTCCGGCGGCCGTGAGCTGGTCGGTTCCCAGCCGCTGCACCAGGCGAGACGTGAGCACCGTGTCCTCCGGTGTGGAGGCGACATGGATCAGCACCACGTCGCGGGTGCCCTCGGAGAGGACCAGGTCCTCGAGTTGGGAGAGGAAGGGCGTGATGCCCACGCCGCGGGCCACCATCACCACGGGGTCGTTGCCGGGCCCAAGCGAGAAGTCCCCGCGGATTCCTTCGCTGCGCACCTTAAACCCTGGCGCCGCGGCCGTCAGCCGCAATTTGAACTTGCTCGCCTTGGACGGCAGCCGGTAAATCACCCGCAACTTCTGCGGATCCGTGCCCACCAGGGACAGCACCCTCCGGTTCCCGCGAACGCCCCCGCCACCCGAGACCGTCAGTTCCAGCGCCTGACCGGGCAGATACTTGCGGGCACGTTTGGAGAAGAACTCCACCTCCACGAGGCTGGGTGCCAAGCGTTCCACGCGGGTCACGGTGAGTTTGCCACCGCTGCCGGTGGCCCGGCCATCCACGGCGGCGGCCACGAACGCCAGGACGGCTGCGACCAGGTTCCCGGCTACCAGCGCGAATTCGGGGCCCAGGGTGAATCCGCTCTCCCCCACCGTCACGTTGATGGGTCGGGACGCGATCAATCCAGTCACGGCGCCGACGAGGACGCGTTGCCACCGAGACGGCGCCCCACTGAGGGGTTCCGTGACCATGAAGAGACAGAGGAAGACGATGGGGTAGGACACCAGTGCCGTACGCACGGTTGGCGCCAAGGAGGTGGCGTTGGTGCTCATGAGCCACTGCACGTTGAGCAGCAGGTAGACCACAAAGCAGGCCAGCGCCGAATCCCAGCTCCCGGCTCGCCACAACACCACGAGTCCCAGGACCAGCACGGCCCAGAGCATCCAACTCGTCGCAACCCACCATGACGGTGTCCCCAGGCCAAACACCACGACGGCGAGTGCACCGAAGGCTGCGGGGTTCACCAGGCGACGGCCGAAAGGCACCAGCAGGAATTTGGCCACCACAGCGATCCCACCGGCCGCTGCCACGGCCGTCAGGTCGTCCACCGCGGCGGTGGGCCACATCAGGAAATAGATCAACAGGCCGGTGGTCAGAGCCGATGAGAGCCGTAACGGGGCGCGGAGCACTGCCGACACCACGGTGTTGGCGACCAGCGTCGCGCTCACGCTGACCAGCAGCGAGGCCGCCAAGTCCCCGTTGTATTGCGGAATGGTGCGCAGCGTGGCTCCGAGCAGCGACCACAGCGCCAAAAGGCCCAAGGCGCCCGCCACCACCACGTACATGGGGATGCGACGTAGGGACTGTCCCCATCCGGTCATGCCCACACCTCCCACTCTCGAATTCCGGGTTTCCAACCGCGCGTCACGCTCCAGGCGGCCGTGCCGTCGTCGTAGAGCACCAAGGCCTCCACGCCAAGTGCGTCTGACACGGTGTTGGGGGAGGCAAAGAAGAGGGCCGTGGTGGCGGCGTCTGCGGTCATCGCGTCAGGGGCGGACGCGTACGCGGCGGTGACGCCGCGGACGGGACGACCGGTGCGCGCGTCGAGCACATGGTGGAGGTCCTCGGTGCCGCCGGCACGTTGCCAGGCCCTGCGCCGCGTGGAGGATCCGCACAGCGCTCCATCCGTCAGGGTGACCGCCGCGAGCACGCGCGTGGGGTCGGCGGGGTCCTCGACCCCGAGCCTGCGGGCGCTGCCCGTGCAGGCCACGTCGCCACCGGCGTCGACGGCGACGTCGCCGTACCCGGCGTCCTTGAGGCAGGTCAGCACCAGGTCAGCCAACTGGCCCTTCCCTAGCGCGCCCACGTCCAACGCGATGGGTTCCGAGGTGCTGAGCACCCGCCCGTTGATCTCGCAGACATCCTTGAACGCTGGCGCGGGAAGGGTTCCTGGCAGGGCTTCGAGCGTGACGTCCGGCCCGTACCCCAGGTGGGTCAGGGAGGCCCCGACCAGCGGGTTGACGGCCCCCTCCGTCACGGCGGAAACCAGTTTGTAGAGGCCCAAAAGGTCGGAGGCGTAGGCGGGCAGTTCCCAACTGCCGGCGTCCCACGCCATCTGAGACACCTTGGAGTCGGGCCGGAACCGAGAGAAGGTTTTGTCGTAATCCTCGATCACCGCCGAAACGGCAGCGCGGTGCGCTTGCGGCAACGGCTCAGGCGTGTGGATGTTCCAGCGCGTACCGATCGCGTCGAAGGCCCAGACCGCCGGCTCAGGCAACGGCTTCCTCCGCGATCTTGGCCAGAGCCGCGTTGAACCCTTCCGACGTCAGCGAGGAGGACGCGACCACGGAGACATCCGCCTCGTCCAGGCTCTTCCCGACCACCTGGTCAGCAACGTTCTCTGCGAAATCCGCCTGGAAGCGTTTGGACTGGGAGTCCACGGCCCCCGGGGTCACCGTGAGGTCTGAGATGACGCCGTCTTCCAGGGTCAGCTCCACGCTGACGCTCTGCAACCCGCCCGGTGAGGTGTATTTCCCGTCCGCGGAGTAGCTTCCGTCCTCATACTCGGCACCCGTCGTGTTGGGGCCGGAGGCGGGTTTCGTGTCCGCGTTGTCCTCGGCGCCTTCGGAGGCCGCGGTGGCGCAGCCTGCCGCCATCAGGACGATGGCGGCGGAGGCGCTGAGCATGGCGGTGTTGCGCAGAGCAGGACGCGAGCCCGTGCGGGAACTGGTGCGGTGGTGGACGGACATGTCGCTCCCTACTGGTCATGGCTACGAGGCAGTTGACGAACTACGTCGTATTGGATTGCCTCCAGTCTGACGCTTGAACTTTCCCGCATCCCAAGTTGGACCTGTCTCCCACCTGTGAAGGTTGGAGGTTCTAGTGTCCGACGGCGGCGTTGAGGGACAGCGCCGCGAACGCGCCTCCCGCGGCGCGCAGTTCCGGAGCGCTGCCGCGCTCCACGATGCGCCCGCCCTGCAGCACCAGCACTTGGTCTGCTTCCTCGATGGTGGAGAGTCGGTGAGCGATCGTGATGGTGGTGCGGCCCTTGGCCAGCCGGTCGAGGGCGTGCTGCACGGCGGCCTCCGTGGTGTTGTCTAGCGCGGAGGTGGCCTCATCCAGGATCAGGACCTTGGGGTCGTGCAGCAGCGTGCGGGCGATGGCCAGGCGTTGCTGTTCTCCTCCGGAGAAGCGGTGACCTCGCGCCCCGACCACGGTCTCCAGACCCTGCGGGAGGTCCCTGACCCTGGCCGAGAGTTGGGCGGCATCCAGTGCCTCCCAGAGTTGCGCGTCGGTGGCGGTGGGGGCCGCGAGGCGCAGGTTCTCCGCGACGGTGGCGTGGATCAGGTAGGTCTCCTGGGACACCTCCCCCACCAGAGCGGCGAGGTCGTTGGAGGCCATGTCTCGCACGTCGACGCCGTCGATGGTGACGCGCCCACTCTCGACCTCATTCAGGCGGGACACGAGCGAGACCAGGGTGGATTTACCTGAACCGGTTGGCCCCACCACGGCCGCGCTGGTGCCGGCTGGAACGTGGACATCCACGTCGGTGAGGGTGGTCTCACCGGAGTCGGGGTACGAGAAACCCACTGACTCGAAGCGCACCTCTCCTCGGGCTCGTTCCAGGTCCACCGCAACCGGGTGCTCCGGTTCCCGAATCTCCGGGGCCAGGTCAAGCCATTCGAAGATGCGAGAGAAGAAGGCCATGGCTGTGACCCACTGGACGCCGACGGACATGAGCCCCATGACCGGTCGGAAGAGATTGGCCTGGAGCGCGGTGAAGGCCACCACGGTGCCGATGGACAGGCCACCGCCCACGGGGAAACCTGCGGCCAGATAGATCAGGGCCGGGATCGCGGCGAAAATGATCTGCATGGTGGACATCCGCCAGCGTCCGGCCAGTTGGGCGTGGACCTCCAGCTCGGCCAGGTCGGCGGAGGCCGCTTCGAAGCGTTGGGCATCCCGTCCTGTGGTTCCGAGGGTCTTGGCCAGACGCACACCGGAGACGGAGAGCCCTTCGTCCACGCCATTCTGGAGTTGCGCCATCTGTGCCTGCTGTTGGAGCGTGATGTCGCGGCGCAGCAGGGCCACGCGGCGGGCCACGAGCACGGCGGGCGGGATAACGATGAGGGAGATCAGGCTCAGCCATGGGGAGAGCACCATCATGGCCACGATGGTGCCGATGGCGATGGTGAGGTTGGAGGCCACACCCGTGGCGGTGTTGGTCACCAGAGTCTGCATCCCGTTGATGTCATTGGTCATGCGGGAGTGGACTTCACCGCCGTGGGTGCGGGTGAAGAACCCCAGCGACTGGGATTGCAGGTGGCGGAAGAGTCGGCTGCGCAGGGCGTGCATGACGCGTTGGCCCACCCGGGTGGAGATGAGGGTTTGCACCACGGAGACCACCGCAGTGAGAACGGCGACCGCGATCATGGCGATCACGAGCCAGAGCAGCAGGTGGGTGTCGCCGTGAGGGAGGGCATCGTCGATGACGCCCTTGACCAGGAAAGGCTGGGCCAAGTTAATGAGCCCCGAGGCCACGATCAGGGCGATGACGCCCAGCAGGGCGGACGTGTGCGGACGGAAGAGGGCCGCGATGCGGCGCAGGGAGACCGGGTGGGCCTGAACCTGGGTGCGGTCGTCTGCACTAATCCGGCGAGGGCCGGGCGGAGGCGGTGTATGTAAGACCGTCATGGCTGTTGGGCACCTCTTTCAGGTCAGGAATGCGGTATATGCAGAGGCTACCTCCCTATCTGAGGCGAAGTAAAGAGGTAACCACCACATCTACCGGTGGCGGCAGGCACGAATCTAGACTGCACACCATGAACCACAGCCCCTCCCCCCTCCCCGACCTGGTGCACACCGTCTCTCGGGGGCTGCGACGCTCGTGGATCCACGCCCTCGCCCCGCAGGGCATCTCCCCGCACGAATGGCGGGCACTGCACATCGTGGCGCACCACGGCAACGCGGCAGAGGGCGCCGCAGACCAAGGCAACACAGCACAGGGCGCCACGCCGCTGCGCCAACGCGATCTGGCGGAGGCCCTGCGCATCGCGCCCCGCTCCGCGGCGGAAGTGGTCAGCAGGCTCGAAGATCTGGGATACGTGGAACGCACGCCACACCCTGACGACAAACGCGCCGTGGTCGTGACCATCACCGACGCCGGTCAGGAGGTGGAGTCCAGCATCCGTGAACTGCGAGATCAGGCCGGAAGCGAGTACTTCGCCTCGCTCACGCCGCAGGACGCGGGTGAACTGGCGCGGATCCTGGGCATCCTGGCGCAGGAGCATCCCGCACCTCGGCGCGGAACAGGGCAGTGATCTAACAGGTCAGCGATCAGACGGCTCGGTGATCGAACCGGTCAGTGGTTGGACTTCTTCTTGCGGGTCAGCTGCAGCACGATCCCCAACAGCAGGGCCACGACCAGGCAGCCACCCACGATCCACATGAGCCTGACGGTTCCCGCCGGGTCATCCTTGGTGGCGATGACCACTGCAGAGGATGAGTCCGCCGCCTCCGAAGACTCTGCGGCCCCCGAAGACTGTGTTGCCTCAGTCGACTCTGCCGCCGCGCTGGGTTCCGGGGCCTTGCTCGGGGCGGGAGCTTTCTCACCCTCGGTGACCGTGAAGGCGTAGTTTCCGTCTCCGCTGATCCGGTGACCGTCGGCGGAGAGCGCGGACCACTGGACGTCGTAGGTTCCGGCAGGCAACGTCCCCAGCGTTCGGATCAGCTTGGTCCCGTCGATCTTGACATCCCCGGTGGTGACCTCGTCGCCGTCACGGTTGAGCACCACGACCTGGTTGGACTGGGATCCGGGCAGGTCCTGCAGTTCCTCGTTGAAGGTCAGCGTGATGGCGGCGGGGGCCTTCTTCACGGCCGTCCCGTCACGGGGATCACCGTTGATCAGCTGCGAGTGCGCAGCCGCGGATCCCACGAATACCGGCGCCATGAAGGCCAGCAGCAGCGTCAGGATCGCTGCCAGGGTCAAAGGGGATTTCAGGGATGCACGCTTAACCATCACATCCCCGATCCTACCGACACGGACCCCGGGCATACTGGGGAGGGTGACGCACCTCCCACCAGCCACACCGCGCCCCACCCCCGTTCCCGGGGTGACGTACCTGCTCCAGGACAATCCCGGCCCCATGAGCCTGGAGGGCACCCAGACGTATCTTCTCCCCGGACGCACGGGATGGATCGTCGTGGATCCGGGGGACGACGACGAAGCGCACCAGGACGCCATAGCGGCGGCAGGCCCCGTCGAGACCATCCTCGTGACGCATCGGCATCACGATCATGTGGGCGGATTGGCGCGCCTGCGCGCCGCCGCGGGAGCCGCCTCCCGCGGCTTCGACGCCGGGTTCAGCTGCGGCGCAGACCCCCTGGCCGACGGCGAGTCGATCGCCCTGGGCGCTCCCCTCACCTCGGTCCAGGTGCTCACCACCCCCGGTCACACCTCCGATTCGATCTCGCTGATCCTCCACAGCGCAGAAGGCCCCGTCGGGGTCCTGACCGGAGACACCCTCTTGGGGCATGGCACCACGATCATCGACCACCCCGACGGCCGTTTGAGCGACTACTTAAGTTCTCTGGACCGACTGGCCGGACTGGGGCCAATCCCCGCACTGCCCGCCCACGGCGGCTTCCCCGGCCCGGTGGACACGTTGGCACAGACCTATCGCGACCACCGCCTCCAACGCCTTCAGCAGGTGCGCCACGCGGTGGCGGACCTGCGCGCGGCAGGCCGGGACATTTCCGTCGGGCAGGTGACCGACGCGGTCTATGCCGACGTTGACCCATCCGTGCGGCGCGCGGCCGAACACACCGTGGCGGCCCAGTTGGCACTGTTGGAGGAGCGGGGCTGACTACTGTAGGTGGCATGTCGACCCCTTCCCCGTCTGACGCGGCCGCCCACCGCACCGCCCTGATCACCGGAGCCACCTCCGGAATTGGAGCCGAGTTTGCCTCCCAGATCGCCGCACAAGGACGCCACCTGATCCTTGTTGCGCGTGACGCAGACCGGCTCGCTGCCAAGTGCCAGGAAGTGGAATCCCGCTTTTCCATCCATGCGGAAGGGCTGGTGGCCGACCTCCTCACCGAGGAGGGGCAGCAGGCCGTCGAGGCGCGGCTCCTCTCCCACATTGACCCCGTGGAACTGCTGGTCAACAACGCCGGATACGGGCTCGGCGCAGCCTTCGACAAGACCAGCTGGGACCAGGAACGCGACCATTGGCGCATCCACACGGAGGTTCCGCTGCGTTTGTGCCACGCCGCGCTTTCTACCATGTTGCAGCGTGGAGGCGGCCGGATCATCAACGTGGCCTCGGCCGCGGCCTTCACGCCTCGGGGCACGTACTCGGCCGCGAAACTGGCCATGGTCAACTTCTCCGAGTGGGCCAACCTTCACTATGCCGGTTCCGGAATCGGCGTCACGGCCCTCTGCCCGGGCCTGACCCGCACCGAGTTCCACGAGCGCAGCGGCCAGGACACCTCCAAGTTCCCCAAGCTCGGATGGCTGAAGGCGGAGAAGGTGGTGCGCCAGGCCCTCTCCGACTCCGCGGCAGGCAAAGCGCGTTCCACGCCGTCGCTGCGCTACAAGACCGCCCGAATCCTCAGCAACGTCCTCCCCAAGAGCACCGTGGAGCGGGTCGTGGACCGCTGAGCCGTCGCAATTCGACGTGGCCGTTGCTCTCCGGCTTGGCCGTCTCAATTCGACATCGGTAGTACCAGTGATGCACTTCATACCCCCTGTCTGCTCCCCCCGAGATTTCAGGCCAGACGGCCGTTGCCTTGCCTAACACCAATATCGTCCGATGATGGTTTGGATTGTAAATCCACATGCCCGCCTTCTAGGCTGACACCGTTGCCCATTAGGTCACGACAGCGTCACCACTCGTGCGATGACGCGCCTACTTCTGTGGGGCAACCCGGTCATTTGCCTCCTATACGAAGAGACACTCCATGAAGTCCTCCATGCGTACCCTCGGCGCCTTGAGCGCTGCCGCCTCCCTGCTGTTCATCAGCGCCTGCGGTTCCTCCGACACCGCCGACGACAAGAAGGATTCGTCAGCAGCCACGATCACCATCACCGACAACTCCGGTGAGATCAAGGTTCCCCACCTGCCCAAGCAGTACGCGGTCACCGACAACCTCTCCATGCGCACCCTGATGGACTGGGATCTGAAGCCCGTCGCCGCCGCACGCGCTCTGATGCCGGGCGACTGGGAGTGGACCAACGACGATTCCATCGCCGACTCCGGTTCCCACCGCGAACCCGATCTGGAGAAGATCGTCGCTGCAGAGCCCGACCTCGTCATCAACGGTTACCGCTACGGCGAGCAGCAGGACAAGCTCAAGGAGCTGCTCCCCGACACCCCCGTGGTGACCTTCGACCGCCAGGACGACGAGACCCACATCGCTAACCTGGAGCGCCACACCGAGCAGCTGGGCAAGATCTTCGACAAGGAAGGCGAAGCCAAGAAGAAGATCGAGGAGTTCCAGGCCTCTGAGAAGAAGGCCAAGGACGAGTACAACGCCGACGAGACCGTCATGGGCCTTGTCACCTCCGGTGGCGACATCAACTACTCCGACCCTGCAGAAGGCCGCGGCGCCGCCCCGCTGTTCGAGGCACTCGACCTGAAGCCGGCCCTCGAGGTCGAAAAGGGCGACTCCAACCACGAGGGCAACAAGATCTCCGTGGAGACCATCGCCAAGTCCAACCCCGACTGGCTGATCGTGCTGGACCGCGATGCTCCGCTGGCCGCCAAGGGTGGCGAGGACGCTGAGGAGTACACCCCGGCCAAGGATCTGCTAGACAACTCCGCAGCACTGAAGAACACCACCGCTGTGAAGAAGAACCAGATCATCATCCTGCCTGCAGACCTCTACCTGGACGAGGGCATCGAGATGTACACCGAGATCTTCAACCAGGCCGCTGAGGCCTTCGCTGACGCCAAGTGAGTCTGAGTCACCCGTGAGTCCCACTCACGGTTGACTCGCATAACGTGTGCAGGGTGAGTGCCCCATGGGCACTCACCCTGCACGCGTGTCTCTCCTGACGACCCCCAACGAACCGAGCGCATGAGTACAGCCACCACCCCTCCCGGAACCAGGAAGCGGCAGCGCCTCTTCACCTGGCCCCTGACCATCGGCGTGATCGTCGTGTCAGGGCTCCTGGTCGCCAGCCTCTGTGTGGGCGAATACAACATCCTCACCGCAGATGACGGGTGGGAGATGTTCATGATCACCCGCGTACCGCGCACTATCGGGCTGCTGTTGGCCGGCGCCGCGCTGGCCATGTCCGGCCTGGTGATGCAGATGGTCACCCAGAACCGTTTCGTTGAGCCCACCACCACGGGAACCACCGAGTGGGCCGGGCTGGGGCTGCTGTTGGTCTACATTCTTGACCCTGGAGCGCCGGTCATCGTGAAGATGCTGGGCGCCATCGCCGCCTCCTTCATCGGCACGTTCCTCTTCTTCGCTTTTGTGCGCCGCGTGACGCTGAAATCCTCCGTGGTGGTGCCCATCGTCGGCATGATGCTCGGTGCCGTGATCGGCTCTGTATCCAACTACATCGCCCTGGCCTTTGACGCCACCCAGTCGCTGTCCATCTGGTTCACGGGCTCCTTCACCTCGGTGTTGAAGGGCCAATACGAACCGATCTGGGCCGTGGCCGTGGTGGTCGTGATCATCTTCATCACCGCCGACCGCTTCACGGTGGCCGGCCTGGGTCGTGACATGGCCACCAGCGTGGGCCTCAACCACGATCGGGTGGTTCTGCTCGGTACCGGTCTGATCGCGGTCACCACCGGCATCATCACCGTGGTGGTCGGCAACCTTCCCTTCCTTGGCCTGGTGGTTCCCAACCTGGTCTCACGGTTCCGCGGCGACGACCTGCGGTCCAACCTCCCCTGGGTGGCCCTGGGCGGAGTGGGCATGGTGACCCTGGGCGATCTGATCAGCCGCACCGTCGTAGCCCCGTTCGAACTGCCCGTCTCCCTGATCCTGGGTGTGGTCGGCGCGGTCGTGTTCATCGCCTTGCTGTTGAAGGGACGCAAAGTTGTCCGTTGAGTCCCGCCCCACCCTCCAGGCGCCTCGGCGCTCCGGCGCCCTGCCTTCTGCGAAGTCACGCAGGCGCTACCTGATCATCCTCTCCGTCCTGGTGCTGCTGGCCGTCGCCATCGTGGTGCTGACCATGACCTACAAGAACCCCATGCCGTACGGCACCAAGGGGTTCTGGATCATCTCCAAGATGCGCGTGACCGCGCTGGGCGTGATCTTCGTGGTGGCCATCGCGCAAGCCGTGGCGACCATCGCCTTCCAGACGGTGACCAACAACCGCATCCTGACGCCGTCCATCATGGGCTTCGAGTCCCTGTACCGGCTGGTGCAGACCATCGCGGTGGTGATCCTGGGAACCACGGGAGGTGCCTACCTCTCCGGTACCTGGCAGTTCCTCGGTCAGATCGTGGTGATGGTGATCTTCGCCTGCCTGCTCTACGGCTTCCTGCTCACCGGCAAACGCGCGGATCTGCACGTCACGCTGCTGATCGGGCTGGTCTTGGGAGGCGGGCTGGCGTCCGTTGCGACCTTCATGGAGCAATTGCTTGACCCGGCCGAGTTCGACATCCTCCTGGCCCGCCAGATCGCCTCTGTGGGTAGCGCTGACACCACTAAATTGAGTATCGCGGTGCCGCTCGTGGTGGGTTGCGCCGTTCTCATGTTCTTCTTCTCCAAGCGGCTGAACGTGCTGGCCCTGGGCCGCGACACCGCGGTCAACCTCGGGCTGCACCATCAGCGCTTCACCATTGCGGTGCTGGTCCTGGTCGCCATCCTGGTGTCGGTGTCCACCGCCCTGATCGGTCCCATGACGTTCTTCGGATTCCTGATCGCCATGCTGACCTACCAGTTGGCTGACACCTTTGACCATCGCCTGCTCTTCCCGATGGCGGCAGTGCTGGGCTTCGTGGTCTTTGCCGGCGCCTACTTCATCCTGAAGCACGTCTTCCCTGCAGAAGGCTCGGTCTCCATCATCATCGAACTCGTGGGAGGCCTGGCCTTCCTGCTCTACATCCTCCGGAAGGGCCGCCTCGCATGAGCACCTCAGCACGCCTCGACGAAACCGGCGAGCACACAGCAGACACCCACGCGATCGAACTCGAGGGTGTCCTGCGCAGCTACACCGACGACGTCCGCATCGGGCCCGTGGACCTGCGGATCCCAGCCGGTGGCATGACGGCGCTGGTGGGTCCAAACGGCGCCGGGAAATCCACCCTGCTGACCATGATCGGTCGACTCATGGGGGCGGACGCTGGCACCATTTCCGTGGGCGGTCACGACGTCGCCAAGACGCCGTCGAAGCAGATGGCCAAGGTGGTCTCCATCCTGCGCCAGGAGAACCACTTCGTCACCCGCCTCACCGTGCGCCAGCTCGTGGGGTTCGGCCGCTTCCCGTACTCCAAGGGTCACCTGACTTTGCTGGACGAGGACAAGGTGTCCGAGGCCATCGATTTCATGGGCCTCAGCGAGCTGGAGACCCGCTACCTGGATCAGCTTTCCGGCGGTCAACGCCAGCGCGCCTATGTGGCCATGGTGTTGGCCCAGGACACTGACTACATCCTGTTGGACGAGCCGCTGAACAACCTGGACATGGAACACTCCGCGGCGATGATGCGCAGGCTGGACACCTTCGTCAAGGAACAGGGCAAGACCGTGGTGATCGTGTTGCACGACATCAACTTCGCCGCCCGATACGCCTCCCACATCTGCGCCATGAAGAACGGCCAGGTGGCGCACTTCGGTACCGCGGAGGAGGTCATGGATTCCGCCATCCTCACGGACGTGTTCAACACCCAGGTGGACGTGCTCCAGACCGAACGCGGTCCCATCGCCGTGTACTACTGAGCCAGGGGCGGGTCAACTCGTCACCGTTTCGACGGGGATTTCTTGGACGTGGCGATCAGCAGGATGCCGATAGCCAATGGCACCAGCACCATGAGTGCAAAACCGAAAAGCCGCCCAAGCATATACGCCGAGCCACCGCCCGCTGAGGCCGTACCGTTGCCCATCGCAGCCATCTGGCCAAGGAGCATCAAACCTCCAAACACGGTCAGCACGATGCCGATGATGAGTTTTGGTTTGCTGCGCTGAGTCTGCATCGGTGGCACAGCCTGCGCGGAACCTGCCGCCTGTCCGGGAGCGAGCGAGTACCACGTGGTCGGGTAGGCGGACACACGTCCCGGATAGAGACCGTAACGGGCCATGCAGACCGTCTGAAGGTAGGCCTCGGACAGATCCGTTCCCGACGGCTCCTCCGACAGCGGCGCGCCGCTCTGCTCAACGAGGATTTTCCCCTGAGCCGCTGGGTCTTCATCGGGCGCCGAGCTGATGTGGCGGTCGATGCCGGGCCCCATCACGGTCATGGAGTAGTGCGACACCGAGTCCCATACCGTGGCGAAGAGTGCTTCCACACCCAGAGCCTGGGCCAGGCGGGCGTCGACCCCCTCGGGCCTGCGCATGGGTTCGGAGATCAGTACCACGTGAGGGCCACGGCGGTGCCGTCCGGACTGTCTCCGCGGCCGGACGTCGGTACCCCCGCGTAGGCCTGCATGAACTGCGCGATAGTGATGCCCCAGAATAGGCTGATGTCGTAACGCGAACTCATGGGGAAACTCTATGTCGCTACGCGCCCCGCTACCAACGCGTCCGCCCGAACGGCCAGCACACCGGCCACACAGACCAGTCCGACCACCACCAGGGTCAGCGGCGCCACGATCAGACTCATCCCCACCAGAGGGAAGAGCAGTACGGCAGAGGTCACCACCGCCACCAGCAGCGTCAGCACAAGCGGACCCATGAGCGCCTGCACCCTGGCCTTGTTCGGCATCCCTGCCGGGACGCCCATCATGTCGAGTGAGTGGTTGAGGTCCTCCCGGTCCAGAACCGTAGCGGCTTGGGACACCAGCGTGGTGCACGCGACACCAACGAAGGCGATCACCAGCGTGACGATCACACCGGTGCGCACATCCGCGCCGGAGACGGCGTCTGCGGCGCCCTCGGGATCCACTTGTTGACTCATGGCGGCGCCCGCGCCGCCCACCACCGCCACGAACCCTGCCATCGCGGCGCCGGAGACCTGCCGCCAGGTGGCGGCCACGTCGTCGAGCACAGAACGCGCTGACAGCAGCGAAACGGCGTCCGAGGCCGTGCGGAGCTTGCGCCTACCCCAGCGGCCGAGCACCCATGGCCCCACGGCGTTTAGGGCCACGAAGCCGCCCACGACCACCCCGAGCACCGCGACGACGACACCGGCGATACCGGCCACCTGGCTCACCGCCGAGGTCGATGACGTGACGGCCACCCCGACCACCACGAGACTGGCGGCGACGGCGAGCTTCAGCCAACCCGGAACCGGCCGCACGACACGCGTGCGCACCCCGAGCGGGGTCACCAACACCCGCCGTATCCCCGCCAGGGCGGACACCGCCGCCAGCGCCACCACGGCCACGGCCACGAGGGCGGCCAGCCACCAGGGCATCCAGATCGCGGCGCCGATGGCCTCGCCATGGAAGTGGATGATCCCGACGGCGGGTGCCAGTGACGCGCCGGCGGCCAGTCCGGCGACGGCGCCGAGTGCGGCCTCCGCCGCGGCCCCGAGGACGGTCACGCCAGCCACCTGTGCGCCGGTGGCGCCCACCAAGCGCAAGGTGGAGAGCCTGCGGTCCTGAGCACGGGATGAGAGCCGTGCAGCGGCGGCGCCGAGGTAGACCAAGGGGACCACCAAGAGCACCAGCGCCAGCAGGGCCAAGCCCTGCAGACTGATGCCCACCGCATCGTCCCAACGCAAGAAGGAATGTGCGCCTGCCATGGTGACAAGCACCAGGGTGGTGACCAGCGCGTACGCGCCTGCGCTGAGCAGGGCCGCACGTCGATCCACGCTCCGGCGCAGCAACCAGGAGATCCGGATCGCCGTCATGCCATCACCCGTCCGTCCTGCATCGTCACAGTGCGGTCGCAACGAGCCGCGACCTGGGCATCGTGCGTCACGACGATCAGGGTGGCACCGCGCCCCACAGTGGAGGCCAGCAAAACGTCCATGACCTCGGACGAGGTCCGGGAATCCAGTGCACCCGTGGGTTCGTCTGCGAAGACCACCCGCGCCCCACCCACCTGTGCTCGGGCGATCGCCACGCGTTGGGCTTGCCCGCCTGAGAGTTCGTTGAGCCGACGGTTCTCCATCCCGGCCAGGCCGAGCTGTGCCAGCCATCCGGCAGCCTGAGCCTCGGCTTGTCCGCGCGGGGAACCCGAGACCATGAGCGGCAGGGCCACGTTCTCCACCGCACTCAGCTCTGGGATGAGCAGCCCGTCTTGGAACACGAAGCCGAACTCCGTGCGCCGCAATCTGGACCGTTCGCCTTCGTTCAAGGAAGCGACGTCCACGTGCTGTCCCAGCGAACTCACGTAGTGCACCTGACCGGCGTCGGGACGCTCGATCCCGGCCAGGGTCAGCAGCAACGTGGACTTACCTGACCCGGAGGCTCCCATCACGGCGAGCGCCTCCCCCGGCGCCACGTCCAGGTCCACACCGGCCAGTGCTGGTGTGGTGCCGAAGGTCTTCGACAGGCCGCGGGCGGCGATCCGGGCCGTGGGTTGGTTCGGGAACGGTGGCTGCTGCCACTGGGCTTGATTCGTCATGGTCCCAAGCCTGCTTGAGGTGCCCGGCGCACACATCGGCGCGTGGTCTGGGTTCTGGGGCCGCCGCCTCCGACCACGGTAGGACCTTAGTGCGCCGCGCCGCCGGCTCGATCCTTGGGCTGTGCGCCTCAGGTCTGCTGGCCGCGGGTGTGGAACACGGGGAGGGAGAGCGGGTACTTCTCCCGCAGCTCCTGGATCAGCTTCTCCCTGAGGTGTCCGCGAAGGGCCCCCAGGTCATCGATGTTGCGGGCAGAGACCGTGATGCCGATGCGCAGCAGTCCACCCTCCGCGTCGGTGACGGTCGTGGCGGCAACCCGGCCATCCCATTCCTCTGATGCCTCGGTGAGTTGTTCAACGCGATGCCGGATCCACTCCACGGGAGCATCCCACGTCAGATCCATGGTGATGGAGCCGTTGATCTCACGGCTCTCACGTGACCAGTTCTCGAAGGGTTTGGTGGTGAAGTAGGTACTCGGGAGGATCAAGGTGCGGCCGTCTGCCATCGCGATAACCACGTAGGTCAGCGTGATCTCGTGAATGCGACCCTGCTGCCCCTCCACGTACACCACGTCGTCCACCCGGATGGCGTTGGTGAAAGCTACCTGCAGGCCCGCGAACACGTTGGCGAGCACGCCCTGGACCGCGAGGCCGACCACCACGGAGACCAGACCGGCGGAGGCCAGGATCGTGGTTCCGAGTCGTTGGACGGCGGGGATCATCAGCAACACGCCGCCGATGCCGAGGACCATTACCATGGCCGTGGCCACGCGCTTGAGCAGGGTCACCTGGGTGCGCATCTTGGCCAGTTTGGAGGAGACGTCCTGAGGGTCGTCCACGTGCTGGGCCAGAACGGAACGCTCGAACACTGAGATCAGGGTGACCACCGCCCAGGTGACGCACACGATCATGATGACCTTGAGCGCGGCCTGGAGCACCGTGTTCCATTCGCCCTCGGAGATCAGCCCGTCCGTCCCGATCACCAGGCCGAGGGAGAGCATCAGGCAGAAGACGGGCAGCAGCATGCGTCTGGCCTGCGTCTGCACTTCTGGGACCTTACGCAACAGGCGCAGCACGATGTATCCGCCGATCACCGTGATCAGGGCCGCTGTCCCCACCGGGATCAGGATGGACAGGACGGGGCGAAGGTAGTCAGGAGCCTCCGAGACCACGTCATGCAGTTCCGGCGTGAGCGGGATGACCGGATCTGTGCTCGGAGCGTCCATGGGTGTGCCCGACGGCGCGTCCGTGGGCGCGCCCGAGCCACTGGGGTCATCCGTAGCGGCATCCGTGGTCGGTGTCGGCGTTGTGGTCAGAGGAAGGAACGCGGACTGCATAGGACCAAGGGTTGCACATCTACCCCGGGTGCGAGCCAACCGGGCGCTGTGTGCTGGATGGAGGCAAGCACTAGAGTTGCCCGGTGAGTTCCTCTTCCCCGATGTCAGCCTCGGCCTGGTTTCCGCCGGCTCAGGCGTGGCGAGCCATGGTCGGGCTGCTGCTCGGTTTCTTCATGATCCTGCTGGACACCACCATCGTGGTGACGGCATTGCCCAGGATGATGACCGAGTTGAACGCAGACCTCAACGCAGGGGTGTGGATCACCAGCGCCTACCTGCTCACCTACGCCGTGCCGCTATTGGTGTCCGGCAGGCTTGGCGACCGCTTTGGAGCCAAGAACATCTTTCTCCTAGGCCTGGTGATCTTCACGGGTGCCTCGTTGTGGTGCGGGCTCTCCTCCTCGGTGGCCTGGCTGATTGCCGCACGTGCCGTTCAGGGTCTGGGTGCCGCCCTGCTGAGTCCCCAGTCGATGACGCTCATCACCCGGATGTTCGCGCCGGAGAAGCGTGGCGCTCCGATGGCGGTCTGGGGTGCCACCGCGGGCGTGGCGACGCTGGCCGGTCCGTTGCTGGGTGGGGTGCTCGTGGACGCCCTTGGGTGGGAGTGGATCTTCTTCGTCAACCTGCCCGTCGGCGTGCTCTGCTTCATCATGGTGGCCGTCTGGGTGCCCAAGCTGCCCGTTCACTCCCACAGCTTCGACCTGCTCGGCGTCCTGCTCTCTTCCGTTGGTCTGTTCCTGCTGGTGTTTGGTATTCAGCAGGGCGAGAGCCACGACTGGAACCGGATCTGGGGTCCGTTCATGGCGTGGGAGTTCATCGTGGCCGGATGCGTGATCCTGGGTGTCTTCATTTGGTGGCAGTCCCGGAACTCCAAGGAACCTTTGCTGCCTTTGCATCTCTTCCGGTCCAGGAACGTGGTCCTGGCCAACGTCACGGCTACGTGTATGGGGGTGGCCGTGACGACCTTTGGACTGCCCGTAATGCTGTACCTGCAGACGGTGGACGGCTTCTCCCCGACGCAGGCCGCCTTGGTGATGGCGCCCATGTCGATTGTCTCGATCTTGGTGGCGCCCTTGGCCGGTTCCATGGTCTCGCGGGTAGACAGCAAGTGGATGGCTGCACCGGGCTTCGCGATCTTCGCTGCCGGGATGTTCGCCTCCGCCTGGTACCTGGTCCAGCAATCCGACATCATCTGGCTGTTGCTCGCCTCCGCCGTCATGGGCATCGGTTCCGCCGCCGTATGGCCCTCGATCTCCCTGACCAACAGCCGTGACCTCACTCAGGCGGATGCGGGGGCCGGCTCCGGGATCTTCAACACCACAAGGCAGGTTGGCTCGGTGATCGGAGCCGCCGTCATCGCTTGGGCCATGCAGGCCCAGATCACGGCCGAGGTCCGGGATGCGACTGCTAGCTTGCCTGCAGAGGCCAGGCGACAGGCCCAGGCTCTGTCGGCTCAGGGCAACAGTGGTGGAGCGTCGGTACCCGAGTTCCTACACCAGGCCTTCGCGTCTGCGTACGGGGTCTCGATCCTGGTCCCGGCGTGCGCCGCCGTGCTCGGAGCCATCGCAGCCTTCTGCTTCGCCCCACGCGCTTCCGCCCGGGCGGAGGCCTCCCAAGCAGAGACCTCCAGCAACCACCTCAACAACGCCAACCACGCCGCACAGGAGAGCACCCATGGCACGCACTGATCTGGTTCCCGTTGCGGCGCTGCGGCTGTTGCTACAGCGTGGGTTCGACACCACCAGCGTGGACGACCTCGCTGCTGCGGCGGGCCTAAGCCGTTCCACCTTCTTCCGCCGTTTCCATTCCAAGGAAGGCATGGTCTTCGCCGATCAGGAGGAGCGGCTCGCGGCCGCCTCGCTGTCCTTGAAGGTCCATGCCGATGAGGGCCCCCACGCGTTGATCGCGGCCGCGCTGAGCGTGTTTGACCACCACACCGCTCACCCGGACTTGGCGGAGGTTCGTTGGGACCTGCTGCACGAGGTCCCGGCGCTGCGTGATCGTGAGCTGGTCACCACGCACCGCTTTGAGCGCCTCTTCCGCGATCATCTCCTCACCGATTCCCCCTTGCCGGAGGGTCTGGCCCCACATGCGCCCGGGCCGGTTCCGGATGCCACCCGCACCTGGGCTGTGGGGCTGGCGGCGTCCACGGTAGCGGTCCACAATGATCATCTGAGAGCGTGGACCAAGGAGCCCGACGACTCCGTCCGTTCCGCGTTGAAGTCGGCCCTGGCTGACGTCATCACGCGTTCGTTGCCCGCCCCGGCGGCGGCGCAGCCGATGGTCGTCGTGGTGGCGGGGTCCAGCGACCCCGCCGAGGTCGGGGCGCAGGTGGAGCGGGCGCTACGCGCCGGCTGAGCCGGCGCTGGGAGGCGAGACCCTCCGTCGGGCATTGGGACTGGGTTTCGCTTTTTGGTACCGAGTTCCATTAGGCTGCTTGCAGTAATCGCGACGCACAAAGGAGACGCCATGTCCCAGGACCAGCAGAGCCAGTACAACGAGACCTTCCCGGACGGGGTCACCGAACCCGAGTACGAGCTCTACGGGCGCGGCGAGCACGCCGTGGACGTGGACCCCGCCCGCGTTTTCGCCGACATCCCGGACGAGGACGCCGAATACCGCGAGCGCGCCCGCGAATTCTCGCTCACCGAGGTGGCGCCCATCATCGACGACTACTGGGACCGCGCCGACTACCCGCTGCACCTGGTCCGCCGCCTCGGCGAACTCGACCTCCTGCGCGACGGCGTGAATCTGGACGGTTTCCCTCATCAGTCCCGCCTGGCCGCCGGCCTGGTGAACATGGAGCTGGCCCGTGTGGACGCCTCCGTCACCACCATCGTGGGCGTCCAGGGCGGACTCGCGCTGCGTTCCGTGGCCCACAAGGGCTCGCCGGAGCAGGTGGAGCGCTGGGCCCGCCGCATGGCGACCGGCGAGCTTCCCGGCGCCTTTGCCCTCACCGAACCCACGCACGGCTCCGACTCCGTGGGGCTCGAGACCCGTGCCACGCGGGTGGACGGCGGCTGGGTGCTCAACGGTGAGAAGAAGTGGATCGGGAACGGCTCGCTCGGCCCGCAGTTGGGCCTCGAGGCGGCCTCGGTGGTCTGGGCCAGGGACGACGACGGCGATGTCCGCGGCTTCGTCGTGGACCAGTCCTCGCCCGGCTATTCAGCTGAGACCATCAAGGGGAAGCTGGCGCTGCGCGCCATCTGGCAGGCGCACATCACGCTGCGCAATGTGTTTGTGCCCGACGACGCGTTGTTGGCCGATGCCCGTTCCTTCAAGGACACCTCGCAGGTGCTCTTCGCGACCCGCCTCGGCGTGGCCTGGAGTGCCGTGGGCGCAGCGATGGGCGCCTACGAGACGGCCGTGGCCTATGCCCGCCAGCGCGAACAGTTCGGACGCCCCCTGGCCTCGTCGCAGATCGTCAACGAGCGGCTGGCCCGGATGCAGTCCGAGATGGTGCAGATCCAGTTGTTGGCGCGTCACTGCGAACGACTGGAGGCCGCCGGTGAGCTCAGTGGGGCGCAGGCGTCCCTGGCCAAGTACAGTTCCACCCGCGCCGCCCGCTCCGTCGCGGCCAACGCCCGAGACCTGCTGGGCGGCAACGGCATCCTGATCACCAATCGGGCAGCACGGCACTTCGCCGACGTCGAGGCCCTGCACACCTACGAGGGCACGGAGACCGTGCAGGCGCTGCTGATCGGCCGCTCCGTGACCGGGAAGTCCACGTTCACGGGCTGAGTCTCTGGCGCTGACGGATCTGCCCCGGATTTCGGATTTGCCCCACCGAACCGGTGTCGCAAATCCGAGAAAGGGGGCGGATCCAGTATTGAGGGCAGATTCGGCTTCTTACCGCGGCGACGTTGAGGCTGCCAGGCCCAGCACAAACGGCACCAGGTCCTTGAGGATGCGCTGGCTGGAGGCCAACGTCGCGGCATGGGTCGCGTCCGGTAGCCCCACGAACCGCCCATGTGGGAGCAAGCGGACGGCATCCAACGAATCCTTGTACCGCTGCTGGTCCCGAGTCCCCGCGACCAGCAAGGCAGGCTGCGGGACTTTGCGCACAGCGAGGTCCGGCATTCCTGTGTCGTAGGTGTATGTGGCCCGGAACCAGGCGGCCAGCGCCAACGGGTCATTGCGGCGGAAGGCCGCCGCGGTGTTGGTGTCCAGCCCTGGACCGAAGCCCTTCACGAACGCATCGATGTCACCGCGCTCCAGGTCATCCAGATAACCGGGGTAGAAGATGTGCTCAATCTCCTGAGCCTGTTGCGCCCGGTGCGACCCCCCTAATGCCGCAAAGGCGATAACCCGCTCCGGATGGTGTTCCACCAGCTGCCATGCGACGCGGGCGCCCATGGAGTAGCCCACCACGATGGCGGATTCGATCCCCTCGGCGTCCAGCACGGCCAGGACGTCGGAGACCATCAGCTCTGGCGTGTAGGCCTCGACATCGTGGGGTTTGTCGCTACGCCCGTGCCCGCGGGCGTCCGGGCGCACGTGCGTGTAGCCGGGGAAGGCCTTGAGGTAGCCGAGTCCCCGCCACGGCACGCGGGAGAGGGCGGAGCCGTGCAGCCACACGATGGCGGGGCCCCCGCCCTCGATCTCGTAGGAGAGGCGGGTGCCGTCGGCAGGGTTAACTACTTCTGCTTTGCGGGTGCTCACGGGTCCATTGTCTCGTGTCCACCTCGGTGACAAATAACGGTGGATCCTCCACTTTACGGTGCTCAGTGCGAGCTAAGCACCGTAAAGTGAAGCATCCACCGTAAGACGGAGTCAGATCTGCGCGCCGGGAATCCTGCCACCGGCCACACCGGCGATCCAGTCGTCCAGGCCCACCGTTCCGTTGGTGAAGTCCAGGGTCTGCCCCACGCTCTGAGGGTTGGCCAGGGCGGCCGCCACGACCTCCGCCACCAGTTCCCGTGACGTCTCCCGGCCAAGGGTGCCGGCCTCCCCGGGCTTCCCGGCCGGAGTCACACCGTGCGGGGACGCCTCCAGGGTGAGGCTGCCCGGGCCCACGATGGTCCAGTCCAGGCTGGCGGTGCGCAGGTGAACGTCCGCCGCCAGTTTGGCTTCCTGATACGTGAAGAACGAGTCGGACTCCTCCACTCGGTTGACGCGCCCGGCACCCAGGTAGCTCACCATGACGTAGCGCTTCACTCCCGCGGCGACCGCTGCATCCATCGAACGGATCGCGGCATCCCTGTCCACGGCGTTGGTGCGGGCGGGGTTTCCGCCTCCCGCGCCCGCTGACCAGACGACGGCATCCTGCCCGTCGAACGCCTGGACCAGATCCTCCGTTGAGGCGTCCTCGACCGACAGCACCAACGGCTGCCCACCTGCCGCAATCACGTCCGCCGACTGTTCTGGATTACGGATCACCGAGGTGACCTGGTGGCCAGCCTCCGCCAGCAGCGGGGTCAGGAGTAGCGCGACCTTGCCGTGGCCGCCAATCAAGATGATGTTCATGGCCCCATCCCACGCTCAACGTCCACGCACCGCAAGGAAATCAGCGCAACGCGAAAGCTGACCTAGCGATCCAAGCGGGCTGCGGCCTCACCCGGCCACCTTCACTCGGCCGCTGGCGCCACCGTTTCCGAGTCGGCAACAGGTTCGGCGACAGGTTCCGCGGCCTTCACGGTCTCCGGGGCACCGGTGGTCACCGAGATCTTGCGGGGCTTGGCGGACTCGCGCACCGGGATGGTCACGGTCAGAACGCCTCGGTCGTACCGAGCACTGATGTTCTCAACGTCCACACCCTGCCCAAGGTTGAGCTGGCGGACGAAGGAGCCGTCGCGGCGTTCACGGGTGATCCACTGGACGTCACCGGCCTCGGCGATGCGGCGCTCCGCGCGGACGGTCAGCAGCTGGCCGTCGAGGTCCAGATCGACGGAATCCGGGTCGATCCCGGGGAGGTCGGCCTCCAACAGATAGCGGTCGCCGTCGCGGTAGAGGTCCATCGGCATCTTCTCGGGGCTATTCCCCGGGCGCACCGCCTGCACCACTCGGTCGATCTCACGGAACGGATCAAAAATGCTGGCCATCTGACATCACTCCTGGTTCTCATTGCCCGGGTCATGTCCCCGGGCGGGGCTTCACGGTCGATCACGTCGACCGTTTCACCAATCTTGAGCGTCTTTGGCTCAGGTTTTATTCCTGGCCGCCCTCCGAAACCACCTACCCCACTATTCGACACCCCCCGGTGGCCGTGTGTCACTATGGTCATCCACCCGGATTTCCAACGATCGGCGCCCACAAGGCGCAGACTCGCGGGAAGCGCACCTGGAAGGTACTCATCTGTTGATCACCCGTAGACGCCAGCATCCCGAAGGTCAGCCACCCACGGGATCCACGCCCACCGTCTCCCGCCGCGACGCCCGGTCAGACCACCAGGACGACCAGACCTCCCAGCCCCTACGCCCCGGCCGCGAACGGGTGGCTCATCTCTGGTCGGACCACCTGGGCACCCTGGGGACGCGCTCGCTGCAGATCATCCTGCTCATCGTGCTGTTGACCGGAATCTTCATCGGGATCTCCACCCTCTCTGTGGTGGTCATCCCCGTCATGCTCTCCACCATCCTGGCCTGCGCCCTCTGGCCGCTGGTCCGCCTCCTGCGCAAGAAGCTCTCCGCGATGCTGACAGCATGGACCGTCCTGATCGGCGCCTTCCTGGTTCTGGGTGGCATTGTCACCGGCATCGTTGCGACGGTGATCAACGAATGGGACGGCCTGGCCAAGAAGGCAGTGGAAGGCTTTGAGCAACTCCAGAAGTGGGTGGAACACCTGCCCTTCACCATCACCCAGGACCAGGTCGACTCCGCTCTGGGCGCCGCTGGCAACTTCCTCACCAGCGCCAGCTTCGGCTCCACCGCCCTCTCCGGCCTGTCCACCGCAGGTAATTTCTTCACCGGACTGGTGCTGGCCCTCGTCGTGATGTTCTTCTTCCTGAAGGACGGCGACAAGATCTGGCAGTTCCTGGTCTCCTGGGTTCCGGAGCGCCACCGTGCAACTTGGCAGAAGGCAGGTTCCCGCGGCCGCGATTCGTTCGGAGGCTACCTGCGCGGCACCACCATCGTGGCCGCAGTGGACGCCCTCGGCATCGGGCTCGTCATGCTCTTCTGCGGCGTTCCTCTGGCGTTCCCCCTGGCCATCCTGGTCTTCCTCGGCGCCTACATCCCCATGGTCGGCGCCACCGTGGCCGGCATCCTCTGCGTCCTGGTCACCCTCGTGTCGTCCGGCTTCTGGCCCGCCGTGATCGTGCTGATCGGCACCATCGCGGTGCAGCAGCTAGAAGGCAACCTGCTGCAGCCCGTGGTCATGGCCAACACCCTGAGCCTGCACGGCCTCGTGGTCCTGCTCGGCCTGACCGGAGGCACCGTGCTCGGCGGGATCGTGGGCGCCCTGATCTCCGTTCCGCTCATCGCCGCCGGCTGGGCCATGGTCAAGGTCATCAGCGACCGCGAGGGTCCGCTAGACGATCCGGCGGCACGCAAACGCCACAAATCAGTCAGGAAGCAGGCCAAGAAGCGGCTCAAGGCCGCCAAGCAGGCCTGACACACCACAATGCCCGACGGTTCGTTCCCACCAAGAGGTGGGAACGAACCGTCGGGCATGTGGTTTCCTGGCGCCCGAGGGCGCCTGGCCGGTCACGGGAGAGTGGCCGGTGACGGAGATCAGGCCTCGTCGCGGCTGGCGAGCTCACGATCGAGGGCGAGGATGCCGGAGCCATCGTTGCCGATGCGCTTCACACGGCCGATGATCTCACCGACGGTGGCCTCTTCCTCGACCTGCTCGTCCACGAACCAGTTCAGCAGCGGGATCGAGTCGATGTCGCCGGCCTCGAGGGACAGGCGGTAGATGTCGCGAATGGCTTCGGAGACCTTGATCTCGTGCGCCAGCGAGGCCTCGAAAGCGTCCAGCACGGACTCGATCTTCAGCTCGTTGGCGGGGATGGCCTGGAAGACGGGGCGGGCGCCGCGATCAGTCATGTGTTCAATGAACTTGTCGCGGTGCTCCAGCTCCTCCTCGGCCTGAGCGCGGAACCAGGACGCAATGCCGGGCAGGTCGGCGAGTTCCATCTCCACCGCGAGCTGGCGGTAGGTGATGGAGGCTTCCTGCTCCATGGTGACCTGGCGATTGAATGCTTCTTCGAGCTTCCCTGTAAGTTCCATGCCGCCAGCGTAAGTGCCTTTCGAGAATTACGCACCCAAGGACAGGCGTAACTATCTCCAGGTCTACGACACGCCCGTCACGGAACCCCCTCAGGGAAGCCTTCCCTTGGGATTCATGGGTCAATGCCGACTCGTTGGCGCCATTTTGCGGATGAACTGGCAACAGCGGCCCAGCGCTGAGACACTAAAGGACATGCCACGCCCACGCCGCTATGACGCCGCAGTCAGGAACCGCCTGCTGCAGGATGCCGCGCTGATCAGCGCAACAGAAGGCCCCTCAGCTCTTTCCGCCCGCCGCCTCGCCACCCAGTCCGGGACCACCACCGCCGCCATCTATACGCTGTTCGGCGGCATGAACTCTCTGCGCGCCGCACTGACAGCGCAGGCTTTGGCTGATCTCAAGGACGCACTGAACACGGTTCCCGCTAATCCGGATCCCGTGCAGCAGCTCTTTAATCTCTCCAGCGCCTACCGCGACTGGGCAGTGGAGCACCCGCACGAGTACCGCTCCGTGTTCAATGACGCCCTCGGTAAGGCGGTTCGGCACAATTCCGAGCCGCCGCGCGCCACCAGCGGTCCCACGTCGCGCCCGCGTCAGAACGTCTTCATGGCTCAGCCCACCGAGGCCAACTCCGAATTCGTAGCGTTCACGACTCCGGGCGTCTACCTCGACAGCGTGCACGAGGCCTGGCACGCCGTGCTGGAGCCCATCCATTCCGTCATCCTGGCCGGCCTCGAGTCGGGGGCGTTCACGGGCAGCGCGGACCAGGCCGGGCCGCTGGCTCTTGCCGTGGTTTCCCTGCTCCATGGTGGCGTGTCACTGGAAGTCATCTCGGTCCTCGAGCCCACGTTGTCCGGCTTCGGAGCCTCAGTGTCCACCCCGGGCTTCTTCGAGCTCGCCACCCAGCGGTTGGTGGCCGGGCTCATCTCCGGCGGTTTCACCGACACCGGTGCACCGATCTCGGCCGGCAGCGGCTCACACACCGCGCAGTGACTCCCCCGACCTCCGCCAAGGTTCGCCTAGACGCTTGGCTGTGGTCGGTGCGGATCTACAAAACCCGCTCGGAGGCCACCGCCGCGATCCGCGCCGGGCATGCGCGACTCAACGGAAACCCCGTCAAGGCTGCCCAGGCCGTGGTGATCGGTGACCGGATCCGCGTGCGCAAGGCCGGACACGAGTTCGACCTCGAGGTCACTGCGCTGCTGGCCAAACGCGTCTCAGCTCAGGTGGCTCGCGCGTCTTACATTGACCATGCCCCGCCGCCGGTTCGCACGGTCATACCCATGGTCCCCGTCCGCGACCGTGGCGCCGGGCGTCCGACCAAGAAGGACCGCCGCGAAATGGACCGGCTGAGGTCTTCCTGGTCACACGTTGACGACGAGTGAGCGGTACCGACTAGCCAAGGGCGGTCTAGTCACGTAGCGTGTAACCCGTAGTTCCCAGTTCTTCACCACGCTGGTCCGGCAGTCCCGGTCCTGGAGGCAAGATCAGGACCGACTGCACGTGCGCCAGAAGGGTGCACGTCAAACACCCCAGCGTCCGGGCCTGATCGTGTGATCGTCTCCGGACCGAAGAAAGGATCAGCAGCTACATGGCTACTGGAACCGTCAAGTGGTTCAACCCTGACAAGGGCTTCGGCTTCATCGCTCCCGATGACTCCTCCGATGATCTGTTCGCTCACTTCTCCGCCATCCAGTCCAACGGGTTCCGCACCCTGGACGAGGGCCAGCGCGTTGAGTTCGAGGTTGCCCAGGGCCCCAAGGGTCTGCAGGCACAGGACATCCGCGCCATCTGAGCCGGACGTGACTGTCCACGGTGAAAACCGTGTGATGTAAAGAGGGGGAGGCCGCTGGCCTCTCCCTCTTCCTTTCTCTCCCCACCCAACCTCTTCGCCCGCAACCTCCGTTAGACATTCGAGCGCTCGTTTGGACACCTTCGTGTCCAAACTCCGTTGAGCGCCGCTGGACTCCGTCGTTGCGCCGCGGCCGCGCCGCCGTGGGAATACCAAATGCCCGACGGCCGTTGTCACCTATCGTGACTTCCTCCCCTGCCGTAGCTTCTTCCCCTGTTCTGTCCCTCCTCGACCTCGCACCCCGTAACGCGCAGGATCCCCCCGGCCAGGCGTTCAGCGACGCCGTCGAACTGGCGAGAACCGCGGAGGCAGCTGGCCTCGACGCGGTGTACTACGCGGAACACCACAACATGGCGACCATCGCCTCCTCCGCCACCTCGGTCCTCATGGGCCACGTTGCAGATCACACCTCGTCCATCACGGTCGGGGCCGCGGGGGTCATGCTGCCCAACCACGCGCCGCTGGTCATCGCAGAGCAATACGGAACCCTTGAGGCCATCCATCCCGGACGTATCAGCTTAGGGCTGGGCCGCGCACCGGGCACCGATCCGAACACCCTGCGGGCCTTGCGCCGTTCCCCGAACGATGCCGAGCATTTCCCCCAGGACGTCACCGAACTCCTTGGCTACCTTTCCGGCGAATCCAGCATCCCCGGCGTCACGGCCTACCCGGGGCACGCTTCCCAGGTCCCGGTCACGATCCTGGGCTCAAGCCTTTTCGGCGCCCATCTGGCCGCCCAATTGGGCCTGTCCTACGCCTTCGCCTCCCACTTCGCGCCAGCCGCACTGCGCAACGCCGCACACGTGTACCTGAACGAGTTCCAGCCCTCCGCCTACCTTGATGCTCCCCACCTGGCCATCGGAGTCGGCGTCGGCGTGGCGGCCACGCAGGAGGAGGCGGAGGAACGCTTCCGGTTGGTGGGCCGCGACCGGGTCCGTCAGATGCTTTCTCGCGGGAACCAGACGTTCACCGAGGAGGAACTGGACCTCGTGATGGATCACCCCACGGGCCGCCAGATCCTGGAGATGCTGTCCTTCTCCATCGTCGGAACGGAGGATTCCGTGCCCGAGCAACTCTCTGCTTTGGCAGACGAGTACGGTGCCCACGAACTGATCACCGTGACGCATGCGCCGGATGCGGCCGGTCGCCTGGATTCGGTCCAGAGGCTGGGCAAGGCATGGTCGCAGTGGCAGGATCGGGAACAGCACTAAGTAGTCCGTCGGCACCCGCGGCGCTGGAGCCCACCGACGGCTCAAGCCGAGGAGGAGTCATGGCCAACCGCGACAAGCCCCTATCCGTCAGGCGTGATAAGGACTTCGAGGACGACGACATGCGCCTCGAGGAACCGTTCATGGATGAGAACGACGGCCGTGACGGGACCCCCGGTCCCGGTTCCGACGACCCTGATTCTTTGGACCTTATGGATCCGCTCAAGCGCACCCGCAACAACGTTCGGGAGGCCTACGACGGCATGGACGGCGCGGCCGCCGTCACCGATCTGACGGAGAAGGACGACGGCCCGCGCTGGTGACGTCTCCGGGATAGCTCGGCACTGGCGCCGACTACCGTCGCGCCAGCGCCGCCTCGATGTCGGCGGCGCAAGCTAGCAACGGCGTCAGGACGCGTTCGGCGGCGGCCGACGCGTCGTCGTCGGGCCCTGCCACGGACAGGGACACGTTCACTGCGCAGACCACGGATCCGTCGGGCCCGTGCACGGGCGCGGCTACGGAGCGGAGCCCGGCCTCCAATTCCTGGTCAACGAGGCACCAGCCCTGCTCACGAACCAGCTCCAGCTCGGTCGAGATCACCTCAGGGGAGGTCACGGTCCGCGCCGTGCGGGACGGGATCGGGGCAGCCTGCATGCGCCGCAGCGCTTCCTCCTGCGGCAGCCCGGCCAGGAGTACTCGGCCCATGGAGGTGGTCGCCGCCGGGAACCGCGTGCCGACACCGATGGCCACGTGCATGATCCGACGCGTCTGGACGCGGGCCACGTAGACCACGTCGGCTCCGTCCAACTCCGAGGCGGAAACGGACTCCCCCACCTGCGCGGAGAGTTCCTGAAGGTACGGCTCCACCAGCCCGGGCAGCGGCTGGGATGCCAAATAGGCATAGCCCAGCCGCATCACCCGCGGCGTGAGGCGGAACAGGCGACCGTCCGTGGCCGCGAATCCCAGGTCCACCAAGGTATGAAGAAAGCGCCGGGCGCTGGCCCGAGAGACCCCCGAGCGCGCCGCGACCTCGGAGAGCGTGAGCTCAGGGTGCTGGGCGTCGAACGCCTCAATGGTCGCCAACCCGCGGGCCAGGGACTGCACAAAGAGCTCGGACTCCTTGGCTGCATTCTCCTCGGTGGACATGGCTCCGGTCAGGCCTTGACGAGCCGGACGGGCAGGCGCTCGGCCAATTCCTCGAAGCTGATGCCGTGCGTGGAACGAACCACCACGGCCTCGCCGCCGAGCTCGAAGACTGCGGACTCCGTGTAGACGCGGGTGACGCAGCCCAGGCCGGTGACCGGGTAGGTCAGCGCCTCGACGAGCTTGGACTCACCGGCGCGGGTGAACAGGCCCATCATGACCCAGGTCTGCTTGGCGCCGATGGCCAGGTCCATGGCACCGCCCACGGCCGGGATGGCGTCCGGGGCACCCGTGGACCAGTTGGCGAGGTCGCCATTGCCTGCCACCTGGAAGGCACCGAGGACGCAGACGTCCAGGTGCCCGCCTCGCATCATCGCGAACGAATCGGCGTGGTGGAAGTAGCTGGCGCCTGGCAGCTCCGTCACCGGGATCTTGCCTGCGTTGATCAGGTCGGCGTCCACCTCGTCACCGTGCGCGGCGGGCCCCATGCCCAGCATGCCGTTCTCGGTATGGAGGGTGACGTCTTGCTCCGCGGTCAGATGATCCGCCACGAGGGTGGGCTGGCCGATGCCGAGGTTCACGAAGGAACCGGGCTCGATGTCCGCGGCGACGACGGCGGCGAGTTCCGGCTTGCTCAGGGCAGCTTCCGTGTGGGTGTAAGCCATGATCACTTGTCCTTCTTCTGCTGTGAGACCGGGGTGGCGGGGTTGGCGATCTCCACGAGGGTGTCCACGTAGATGCCGTTGGTGACCACGTTCTCGGGGTCAAGCTGTCCGGCCGGGACGATGCTCTTGACCTGAGCGATGGTGTTGGCGGCCGCGGCTGCCATGATGGGGCCAAAGTTGCGGGCCGTCTTGCGGTAGACCAGGTTGCCCTTGGTGTCCGACGTCAGGGCCTTGATGATCGCGACGTCACCCTTGATGGGGTACTCGAGCACGTAGTGCTTGCCGTCGATCTCGCGGGTCTCCTTACCGTCGGCCAGCTGCGTGCCGTAACCGGTGGGGGTGAAGAAGGCGCCGATGCCGGCGCCGGCGGCCCGGAGGCGCTCGGCGAGGTTGCCCTGCGGAACCAGCTCCAGCTGGATCTCTCCGGCACGGTAGGCCGTGTCGAAGTGCCAGGAATCGGACTGGCGCGGGAATGAGCAGATAATCTTGGAGACTCGACGTTCCTTGATCAAGAGGGCCAGACCTTCGTCGGCCTGACCGGCGTTGTTGTTGACCACGGTGAGGTCGGTGGCGCCGCCCTGGAGCAGCGCGTCGATGAGTTCCATGGGCTGGCCGGCGTTGCCGAACCCTCCGATCAGGACGGTGGAGCCGTCAGCGATGTTCGCCACGGCCTCGGCCGCGGAAGCGGCGATACGGGGTGCCATGAGCACGTACCTTCCTTAGGTGTGTGGGTGGGATTCAGCGGGTGGTGTCGGTGTTCTCGATGACCACGGCGAGGCCCTGGCCCACGCCGATGCAGAGCGAGGCGACGCCGTAACGGCCGCCGGTGGCGCGCAAACGCGCGGCGAGGGTGCCGAGCACGCGCAGGCCTGAAGCGCCAAGCGGGTGCCCGATGGCGATGGCGCCACCCCACGCGTTGACGATCTCGGGGTCCAGGTCGCGACCGAAGCCCCACTGGTCCAGGCAGGCCAAGGACTGGGCTGCGAAGGCCTCGTTGAGTTCCACGGCGTCGATGTCCGCCCAAGTCAGCCCGGCGCGGGCGATGGCCTGGTTGGCCGCCTCGACGGGCGCCTCTCCGAAGTACTGCGGCTCATTGGCGTGAGCTCCGCGGGAGACGATGCGAGCAAGCGGCGCCTTACCAAGCAGCTCGGCGGCCTTCTCGGAGCCGACCCAGACGGCGGACGCGCCGTCGTTCATGGGGGAAGCGTTGCCGGCGGTGACGGTGGCACCGTCACCGGTGCGGAACACCGTGCGCAGGGCGGAAAGGGTCTCTGCCGTGGAATCGGGGCGAATGGTCTCGTCGCGCTCCAGCAACACGCCGCGCTTACCCACGGGGGCCACGGTGGTCACGAGATCGGCGTAGCGACCTTCGTCCCAGGCCGTGGCCGCCAACTGGTGGGAGCGGGCCGCGAACTCGTCCTGACGCTCACGGGAGATCTGGTGCTTGTCCACCAGACGCTCGGTGGCCTCGCCCAGGGAGACGGTCCAATCGGCGTCCATCTTGGGGTTAACCAGGCGCCAGCCAAGCGTGGTGTTGGCGGCCTTGAGGTCTCCCATAGGGAAGGCCCGTTCGGTCTTGGGCAGAACCCAAGGGGCGCGGGACATGGATTCGGCGCCGCCGACCAGAACCAGGTCTGCGTCACCGACGGCCACCTGGCGGGAGGCCATCATCGCTGCGTCCAGGGAGGAACCGCAGAGGCGGTTGACGGTGGAGCCGGGCACGGACAGCGGGAGGCCGGCCAGCAGGGTGGCCATGCGGGCCACGTTGCGGTTCTCTTCGCCTGCGCCATTGGCGTTGCCGAAGGTTACCTCGTCGATAGTGGCGGGATCCAGCTGCGGTGCACGGGAGACCAGCGTGGAAACCACGTGGGCCGCCAGGTCGTCGGGACGGTGACCGGCGAGCGCGCCGCCGACCTTGCCGAAGGGTGTGCGTACGGCGTCATAGACGAACGCTTCCTGCATGGGTCTCCTCGTTTCACGATGGTGAATCGTTCACTGGTGTTCGCTGTGCGAACGTATGTTCGCATCATGAACATTCTTACCGATTGCTTCTCCGGGCGCAAGAGATACTCCGCTTCTCAACGATTCCCCCCACAGGGTCCGCATGACGACGCCGGGTGCGCTGCTGAGGTACGGTCATTGCGGACACATATCGAAGAGGATGTACCCGTGAATCCGCACCTCGCTGTCGAGATCCATGCAGGGCTCGGCATCATCACCCTCAACCGCCCCGAGAAGATCAACGCTCTGACACCAGGCATGGTCTCCGAACTCGGTGCGACCCTGCGCGCCTGGCGCTACCACCCCGAGGTGCACGCAGTGGTGCTCCGGGGTGCGGGAGAACGAGGCTTCAGTGCGGGAGGCGATCTCACCGACTTCCACCAGGCCCAATCGGGTGGGGACCAAGGTGGCTTCCTGGACATCCTGGTGGATCAGTTCGAGCTCGCCGCCTTGGTCGGCACGTACCCCAAACCGCTCATGGCGATCATGTCCGGATTGACCCTGGGCGCGGGCCTCGGTATCGCTGGAGTGGCCTCCATCCGCGTGGTCACGCCGGACGCCAGACTTGGTATGCCTGAGACCCGGATCGGCTACTCCCCGGACGCCGGCGGATCGCTGCTGTTGGGGCGCGCCCCCGGCCGCCTGGGAGAGCACCTGGCAGCCACCGGAGACACCGTCGGTGCGGGCGACGCGGTCGAGGCGGGTCTCGCCGATTTCTGTGTGGCGGCAGAAACCCTCGAGGACCTGATCTCCTCCTTCGCGGACCTGGCCGCCCTGCGTGCCGGTGAGATCGCCATCGGGCTGGAGGTCATGCACGGCACCCGCCCGCCCGCGCCCGTAGTGAGCAGGGAACGAGCCTGGATGGACCATTGCTACGCGGCAGAGGATCTGCCGGGCATCCTCACGGAACTGGAATCGTCGCCTTGGCCCGCCGCCCGTGCCGCGGCGGAGCGCATCCGACGCAATTCACCGCTCGCCGTGGCCACCGCGTTGGAGGTGGTGCGCGCCGCCCGCGACGAGGACGAACTACGTGGTTGCCTGGAACGCGAGCACCGCGCCGCAGCCTTCCTCATGGACCACCCCGATGTGGCCGAGGGCATCCGGGCCCGCATCGTGGACAAGGACGATGCCCCTCGCTGGGTTCCCGCCTCCCCTGAGGACGTGAACCGCGACCTCATTATCGATGCCTTGTATGCCGAGGAGGACGACGCCCATGGCGAACTCGACCTCGGGTGATGCCCTCCTGGACCGGGCCGTGCGGGTCTTGCGCTGTTTCGACGCGAACCACCCGCACCTCTCGGTGTCGCAGATCGCGGACCGGGCGGGACTCCCCCGCACCACGTCGTATCGGCTCGTGGCCCAGATGACGGACCTCGGCTTGCTCTCCCACCGGCCGGACGGGACCTTCCGCCTAGGCCTCATGCTCTGGGAACTCGTCACGGCGTCGTCTGACACCCAAGACCTGGCCACCGTGGCGCTGCCGTACATGGAGGATGTGAACCAGGTGGTGCGTCACTCCGTCCAGTTCTCCATCCTTGACCAGGGCGACGTGCTAGTCCTTGAGCGTCTCTCCCGTCCCGGGCATGCCATCAATCAGGCTCGTAGGGCCTCCCGCATGCCGGTCCACCTGACCTCCATGGGCATGGTGCTGCTGGCGCACTCTGCGACCCCGGTCCTGGATTCCTACCTGCGCAAGCACGGCCCGGAGGTCCGCCAACGCCACCCCAATCTGGTCAGCGAACTGGACCATATCCGTCGCACCGGTTTTGCGACATTCGATGGGTTCATAGACGATGCCACCACCGGCATCTCGGTCCCCGTGTTGGACGCTCGGGGCAGTGCGATCGCCGCACTGGGTGTGGTGGTCCCGACGGGGTATGACGCCACGAACTCAGCCGTGATGAGTTTGCGGACCGCCGCCCGCGGCATCTCCCGAACGCTCGCCTCGCGCTGAAGTCTGAGAGGACCCGCGTGCGCATCGACCGGCTGATCCACACCGTGGAGACCCACGTTGCGGGTCTTGGCGTGCGAGTGGTCACCGGCGGGGTTCCCAGCTTCCCTGGGAAGACCATGGCGCAACGCCGCACATGGTTCCAGGAGAACCGTGACGACCTGCGCACTTTTCTGCTGCGAGAGCCGCGTGGCCATGACGCGCTCTCCGGCGCCATCCTGCAACCGCCCACCCACGCGGAGGCCGACTGGGGCGTGTTGTTCATCGAGGTGACTGGCGTGCTGCCCATGTGCGGGGCGGGCACCATGGGCGTGGCGACGGCCCTGGTGGAGGCGGGCATGGTGACGGTGTCGGAGCCCGTCACCATGGTCAGATTGGACACTCCGATCGGCCTGATCCGCGCCGAGGTCGCGGTCTGGGACGGGAAGGCGGAGTCGGTCACGATCACCAATGTGGCCTCCTACGTGCATGCCCTGGAGCAAAGCGTCGACGTGCCCGGATGGGGCCGGGTGGTGTACGACATGGCCTTTGGCGGCAACTTCTACGCCTTCGCCGACGCTGCCAAGCTGGGCCTGTCGCTTGACCCTGGCAGCGTCACCGACCTCCGCGCAACGGGCACCGCCATCATGAAGGCCATCAACTCCACCTCCCGACCCACGCATCCCGCGACCGGGTATTCGGGCTGCGAGCACGTCGTGTTCCTGGCTCCGGGATCCGACGCAACCCACGCACGACACGCCCTCATCAACCACCCCGGCTGGCTGGACCGCTCTCCCGGCGGCACCGGGACCAGCGCGCTCATGGCCGTGCACCACGCCCGTGGCGATTTACCGCTGCACACGGATTTCGTCAACGAGTCCTTCATCGGCTCCACCTTCACTGGTCGCCTCGTGGGCACGGAGGACGTCGGCGGCCGGGAGGCGGTGATCCCGGCCGTGACGGGGAGCGCGTGGATCACCGGGACCGCGCAGTACCTGCTGGATCCCACGGACCCGTTCCCGGTCGGGTTCGCGTTGTGAGGCGCGCGTAGCGCGCCCGTTCCAGGCAAGGTGCCCGACGATCGGGTGCCGGCTACCGTCGTCGGGCACCTTCTACCGAATCCACACCGACACGTCCGATGAATGGGATTGAGGTCGCGCGAGACCACCCCCAGGCGTCACACTGAACAGAGTTCGTCGAAAACCCTTGAAAAGTTCAACGAATCACGCACCCGCCCCCGGCCTTTGACCCCCGGGAGCCTCAGCAGTTCAGCGAAGGAGCTCAACGTGGCCCAGGACCCTACGCCCATTTCGACCCAAGTCGGCATCATCGGCGGCGGCCCCGCAGGCCTGATGCTCTCCCATCTGCTGGCCAAGGCCGGAATCGACAACGTCGTAGTGGAATCCCGTGACGTTGAGACCATCCACAACACCCACCGCGCCGGCATCCTTGAGGCCGGCTCCGTGGCCATGCTGACCGACACCGGAGTGGACGGGCGCATCAACGAACTCGGCGACGAGCACGCCGGTATCGACCTCCGCTTCGGCGGCGAGTCCCACCCGCTGGACTTCCGCGATCTCGTGGACGCCACCGTGAACCTCTACGCCCAGAACGAGGTCTTCCTGGACCTCTCCAACGCCCGCAAGCGTGACGGCGGTCAGGTCTACTACTCCTCCGAGGTCACCGAACTGCTGGACGTGAAGACCGACCGCCCCGGCTTCCGCTTCACCGACGCAGACGGCAACCAGCACGAGGTCCGCGCCGACCTGCTGGTGGGCGCAGACGGCTCACGCTCCTTCTGCCGCCGCTGGATTCCCGAGGCAGAGCGCGAGAACTTCACCCACGAGTACCCCTTCGCCTGGTTCGGGATCCTCTGCGAGGCCCCCAAGTCCGCGCCCGAACTGATCTACGCCCGCTCCGATCACGGCTTCGCGCTGATCTCCCAGCGCTCCGAGACCGTGCAGCGCATGTACTTCCAGTGCGACCCGAACGAGAACGTGGATGACTGGAGCGAGGACCGCATCTGGGCCGAGCTGCAGAAGCGCGTGGACGGACCGGACGGACTGCAGCTGAAGACCGGCCCCATCTTCGACAAGTCGGTGCTGGCCTTCCGCTCCTTCGTCCGCCAGCCCCTGCGCCACGGCAACCTGTTCCTGGCTGGCGACGCCGGGCACACCGTGCCGCCCACTGGCGCCAAGGGCCTCAACCTGGCCTTCGCCGACGTCAAGGTCCTCTTCGAGGCCATCGATTCCTTCTACTCCACCAAGTCCACGGCGCTGCTGGACGGCTACTCCGACACCGCCCTGAGCCGCGTCTGGAAGGCCCAGCACTTCTCCTACTGGATGACCTCCATGCTGCACTCGGTCCCCGGTCGCAGCAATTTCGAGAACGCCCGCACCCTCGGCGAGCTCGATTCCGTGGTCTCCTCCCGCTTTGGCCAGCAGTACCTGGCCGAGGCCTACACGGGATGGCCCCACGGGATCTGATCCCCCAGAACACCGACACCCACCACGCACACCCACAAGCAGAAGTAAGGACAGACGAGCTCATGAGCAATCCGAAGCTTGATCCGCTGGCCACTGCGGACACCCAGGAACAGATCAACGACGAGATGGGCGCACTCCACTCCGCTTACGAGGCCTCCAAGGCCGCAGGCGAACCCGAGGAGACGCAGCCGCGCATCGACTTTGCGCCCTACCGCTCCTCCCTGCTGCGCCACCCCACCAAGAACCTGTGGCACACCGACCCGGAAACCATCGAGCTCTACTCCCCCGCCTTCGGCGAGCGTGACGTGCACGTGCTGGAGTCGGACCTGACCATCCAGGCCGGCGGCGAGCCCATCGGTGAGCGCATCGTGGTCTCCGGACGCGTGCTGGACGGCGACGGTCACCCGGTGCGCGGTCAGCTGCTGGAAATCTGGCAGGCCAACGCGGCCGGCCGGTACAACCACAAGCGCGACCAGCACCCCGCGCCCCTTGACCCGAACTTCACGGGTGTGGGCCGCACCATCACGGGCGCCAACGGCGAGTACTCCTTCACCACCATCAAGCCCGCCCCCTACCCGTGGAAGAACCACCACAACGCCTGGCGGCCGGCCCACATCCACTTCTCGCTGTTCGGCACGGACTTCACGCAGCGCATGATCACCCAGATGTACTTCCCGGGCGACCCGCTGTTCCCGCTGGACCCGATCTACCAGTCCATCACCGATCAGAAGGCTCGCGATCGCCTGATCGCCACCTACGATCACTCCATCACCTCACACGAGTGGAACACGGGTTACAACTGGGACATCGTCCTGACCGGTTCCAACCGCACCTGGACCGAAGCGGAGGACAACCGATGAGCAACGCACCCGAACTCAAGCTGACGCCGACCCCGGGCCAGACCGTCGGGCCGTTCTACGGCTTCGCCCTTCCCTTCGAGGACGGCGAGAAGCTCGTGGACCAGTCCTACCCGGGTGCTGTGCGACTGCACGGCACCGTGTATGACGGCAACGGCACCTACGTTCCCGACTCCATGCTGGAGATCTGGCAGGCGGACGAGAACGGTCAGATCGCTGCCGAACCCGGATCCCTGCACCGCGACGGCTACACCTTCACCGGGTGGGGCCGCATCGCCGTGGACAACGTTGGCCGCTTCAGCTTCACGACCGTGAACCCGGGCCCCACCGAGCCCGGCACCGCTCCCTTCATCCAGATGGTGGTGTTCGCACGCGGCCTTCTGAACCGCCTGTTCACCCGCATCTACCTGCCGGATGACCAGGAGGCCCTGGCCAATGACCCGCTGCTGTCCTCCCTCCCTGAGGACCGCCGCCAGACGTTGATCGCTGAGCGTCTCGAAGACGGTTCGCTCAAGTTCGACATCCACCTGCAGGGCGAGGGCGAGACGGTCTTCCTGGCCTACCCCCGCAACGGCGAGGCACACCCCGGCAACGACTGAGGTGACCCGCCCATAAGAGCCAGCGTCCCCATCGTCTTAACCAGGCACCGACTCGCACCCCCTTTCCAGGTGCCCGGTGAGACGGTGGGGACGCAATTCTTTGCCCGGCGCGATACCTGGCTACCCTGTATCCACCGGTCGTCTCGAAGGAAGGTACCTCCAGCATGGAAACCGTCGGATCAGCACCGAGCGGAAGCGCCGATCTCGGCCTGCTCTCCCCCGTATGGGCCGCCACGGCCTCAGCCGAAACAACGTCGGATGCCTCGGTGGTGCAGGCGCTGCTGGACGTCGAGGCGGCCTGGGTCGCGGTGCAGGCCTCGGTGACGGAGCACGCGACGCTGGACATGGAACTGGCCACGGTGGCGCAGGCGGAGAGCGCCGCGCAGGCTGCCGTTGCCGCCGACTACGACTTGTTCTCCCTCGCACAGCGCACGCCGGACGGCGGCAATGTGCTGATCCCTCTTCTCAAGGACTACCGTGCGCGGGTCGCGGCCGCGCACGGTGAACCCGTGACCGCTGTGCACCGCGGGGCCACGAGCCAGGACGTGATCGACACCGGGCTGGCCCTGGTGCTGCGGCGCGCCGGTGAGACCCTGCTCGCGGACCTGGAGGCCGCGGCGGACGCCTTGTCCGCGCTGGCGGCCAAGCACCGTGACGATGTCGCGATCGCGCGGTCCCTGACCCAGCACGCGCTGCCGATCACCGTGGGTCATCGTGTGGCCCGTTGGGTGGGCGGCATCGACGCGGCCCGCGTGCGGCTGAGCCAGGCGCTGGCCGCGCTGCCGGTGCAGTGGGGCGGCGCCGCGGGGACGCTGGCGTCGCTCGTGGACACTCTGGACCGCGGTGGCGTACCGCAGCCGGTGGAGGCCTCCTTGGCGCTGCGCGATGCCCTGGCCACCCACCTCGGTCTGCGCACCGCGGATTCCTGGCACACCCAACGCTCGTTCTTCCTCGCCGTGGGGTCCGCGCTGACCCTCGCCGTGGAGGAGGCGGGCAAGATCGCCTCCGACATCCTGGTCCTGGCCCGGCCCGAGGTCGGCGAAGTCGCCGAACCGCAGAAGCCCGGCAAGGGCGGTTCCTCGGCCATGCCGCACAAACGCAATCCCGTGCTGGCCGTGGCAATCAAGGAGGCCGCGCTGGAGGCGCCCGGTCACGTCTCCACGTTGTTCCTCGCCGCCGGTCTGGCGGTGGATGAAAGGCCCGACGGCGCGTGGCACGCAGAGTGGCCCGCGTTGCGGTCTCTGGCGCGGCTGGCGGGCGGCTCCGCCGCCCGGCTGCGCACGTTGGCCGAGGGGTTGCAGGTGTTCCCCGAACGAGCCCGCGAGAACGTGGGTCTTTTTGGGGACTTGGTGCTCTCCGAACGACTGGCGGCGCGTTTGTCCCCACTGCTGCCCGGCGGCAAGGCAGATCTGGAGGCCATGACCGCCCAGGCCATCGACACCGGCCTGACGCTGGGGTCCTTGGTTCGGTCCGCCGTGTCTGCGTCCGCCGTGTCGGATGAGGAACTGGCTGAACTCCTGGATCCTTCTGGCTACCTCGGTGTGGCCGGCGCCGAGGTGGACCGGGCCGTGGCCAGACACCAGGACCTGGTCCTCACCCACCTGCCCACGCCACAGCCGCTGACCTGAACCCATCCCCTACGTCTGAACGTTCTCTCCTCGAAAGAAGCTCACACCCGCCATGACACCCGAATTGACCACAGTCCTGCTCACCGCCCGCACCGATGGCTCTGCTCCGGACCCCACCCTCCCCGTGCTGGTGGTTGGGCCCTCCCTCGGCACGTCCGTGGTGTCCCTTTGGGGTCCAGCCGTGACGGCGCTGGCACCGCACTTCACGGTGATCGGTTGGGAGCTGCCAGGACACGGTGAGGGAACCCCGCTGCCGGAGGATTCCGAGGGCTTCAGCATGGAGGAACTGGCCCAGGCCGTGGTGAACACCTTGGAGGGACAGAAGTCGCAGCATGGCATCCCGTCCGACGTGCCGTTCTACTACGCGGGCGTCTCCATCGCAGGGGCCGTAGCCCTACAGATCGGGCTGGACAACCCGTCCGAGTTCGCAGGCTTGGCCTCCATCTGTTCCGCGGCGAAGATCGGCACCGAGGAGGGCTGGAAGGAACGCGCCGAACTGGTCGCAAAGGCGGGCACCCCCACCCAGGTGATCGGCTCAGCCCAGCGGTGGTTCGGCCCCGGATTCATCGAGAAGAACGCCTTTGTGTCCACCGATCTGCTGCACAACCTGCAGGAGGCGGACCGCTTCTCCTACGCCTTCGCCTGTGGCGCGCTGGCCGGGTTCGACGTGCGTACGCGGCTGGAGTCCATCTCCACGCCGGTGCTGGCCCTGAACGGCGCGGAGGATCAGGTGTGCTCGGCCGAGGATGCCTCCTTCACCGCGGATCACGTGGCCAACGGCTCCGCCGTGATGCTGCCCGGCGTGGGTCACCTGGCCCCCGCCGAGGACCCGTCCGCCACCGCAGCCGCACTGGTGGACTTCTTCCTTGACCCTACTTCCCAGGAGGCCTGAACCATGGCCAAGCATCGTCTTCCCGGTGACACCTACGACGCAGGCATGGTGGTGCGCCGCGAGGTGCTCTCCGACGCCCACGTCGATACGTCGCTGTCCAAGCGCACCGAATTCACCGCGGACTTCCAGGAGATGATCACCCGCTACGCGTGGGGCACCATCTGGACCCGACCGGGGCTGCCGCGTCAGACCCGCTCCGCGGTGACGCTGACCGCCATGATTGCGGGCGGCTACTGGGAGGAGCTGGAGATGCACGTCCATGCCGCCCTGCGCAATGGCGTGACGCCGGAGGAGATCAAGGAGATCTTCCTGCAGTGCGCCGTCTACTGCTCCGTGCCTGCGGCCAACGTGGCGTTCAAGATCGGCCAGCGTGTCCTGGCCGAGTACGAGGGCCTGGACAATCCTTTTGAGGAACCCGAAGCCTGATCCACACGTGACCTGATCCGTGGAGGCCGCAACGCGCAGCCCCACGGATCAGCAGGTGCTTTTGGCCGGTTTGCCCTCGAAGCGGTCGTCGGTGAATTTCAGTAGGTCCGGGATGGCTTTCGAGCTGCTGCGTGCGATGCCGACGTGCCCTCGACGTGCGTAGCCTCGGTATTCCACCGTGGTTCCGGCGCCGCACAGTCCCTTGGCGTAGCCGCTCTGAGTGCTTGGCTCGATCAGCGTGTCTGCACCGCCCTGAGCCATGAACACGGGAGTGGAGATGGCCGTCGGTGGGATGTTCTGGGCCAGTCGGCGCCCGAACGCTCCCGCGGCCGGGTCCCGTTCCAGCACGTCCGGATCAACGATCTGGACCATGTTGATCAGCACCGACGCCACGAGTGCGGGGTCGGACAGGCAACGCCCGGACATCTCGCGCACCATGACCTCGGCCCCCGGGCGAACGTAGTTCTTCCAGGTCACGTCCGGGTAGTGGTTGGCGTAGGCCGCCATGACATAGCTGCTCAGGACGGAACCGCCTGGCACGTCGTCGAGCCCTGACGCCAAACCTGGGAGATTCGAGGCCGGAGCCAGCGCCGCGATACCCGAGAGTGGAACGTCCGGGGCGTATTCCTTGGCCAGCGCACCCGTCCACAGTGCCGCTCCACCACCCTGGGAATGCCCCCAAGCAACGGTTTGATCACCGAGGTGGGCCTCCTCCAGTTGGCGTGCTGCCCGCACCGCGTCCAAGGATGCGTAGGCACTCGGCCGCCCCATCAGGTACGGGTGGTCCCCCTCAGCGCCCAGCCCCTGGTAATCGGTGGCGACGAGAGCCCAGCCACGCTCGATCACGCGCGGGAGAATGTAGAGTCCCCCGGATTCGAAGGGTTCCCGCAGCAGGGACGGCGCGCACTGCCTGGCGACCCCGGTGGTCCCGTGCATCCAGTTGATGACGGGCCAGCCGCCAGCGCCGCCCGAGCCGTCACTACCCGCGTCGCCGCTACCCGCGTCGCCGCCGTCTGCACCACGGGGAACCACCACAAGCCCGCTGGCCACGATGCGCTCCCCGTTCTCCTTGGTGGTGGTGTAGAGGATCCGGTACCCGGACGCGGTGTCCGGTACGCCTCTGCTGAAAGGCTCCGCGCGGATGAGTTGACCTGGCTTATCCGGCACACTTCTCGGGGCGGCGTAGAACGGGTCCGTCACGACGGAGAGCGGGTGCAGGTTCACGCTCAGGGCGCCCGCCGCCACGGCCAACGCCAGAGCGAGGACGGCACCGATGGTACGGAACCAACGACGGGTGAGTGAGGGGCTAGCGGCGGCGGCCGGTCCGCCGTCGTCCATTACCGTGCTGCCCTCCCGGCGCTTGCGCAGGAGACTGCGGCGCAGGAGCCTCCAGATCTGCATGACGCCGGTGCTGATGAGGCGGGCGCCAAAGGCGACCGCGACGATGACCATGGTGATATCGGGCCAGGCCAGGGACACCACGCCGAAGCCGATCGTGGCGACGCCCAGCAGCGTCGTCGCGATCCTGGCGTCCAGTGGCCCCCTGGAATTCCAGGCACCAGCGATGTCGCTAATCCCGTTGATCAGGAGGCCCATGCCGACGGCCACCGCGAGCAGGCGCACCGTCAGGCCGGGCGAGACGAGCACGATGATGCCGAGCACCAGCCAGACCAACGCGACCCAGCGAAGCCGTCGCCGACCTGTGGTGCCGGCGACGTCGAGCACTTCCACGGCCGCCTGTACCAGGCAGGCGAAGCCGACCACCACGGCCAGTACACCCAGTGAGGTGGTGGGACGGATCAGCAGGAGGGCGCCCAGCACCACGGCGCCGATACCGACCGTGGCTCGCACCCAGAGCGGGAGGCGTCCATACCAGTTCCTGAGACGTTCCCCGCCGTCTGGCCACCGCACGCGGCTCATTTCCATGCTGCGTCCCCTCTGCCGTGAATCCAACTCCGGAGAAGATCACCGCATCGTTGATCCGACATGATCAATCCTAGATGGCTGCCCCGTAGTGTGGCCCACCGTGAACGACTTACGTGGAGCACCGGCCCAATTAATGAAGCACCACAAAGCGGAAGCACGCAGATTTTCTCTCATACTGAAAACTCGCGGGCTTGATCGCCGATGATGGGGTGCGTGGTGCCATGGCTTGCAGCTGCTCCGGTTGCACCATCATGGCCACCGGTCATCGCGGGGCTGGGACGGGCCGAACTACGAGGCGAACACACCTCACTCAGGTAACAATTGCACAACGATGGTCGATTTAGGAGATGAACCGTGCGACTATGAATCAGCACACATAGATTGCGATCAGCCCCTTCCTTAAACTATCCAGCAAGACATGCGAGCGTCAATGAAACTTTCAAAGCGATCACTTGCTGTGACGACACTTATATGGGCCCTTTCCCTTTGCGGTACGACCACGGCAAGCGCCTCGGAATCGAATTCCGCGCCTCAAAAGAGTCAGAGTAGTACCAGTGCAAAAGATCAGTCAGCGTCACCGACGGCGTTTATACGACCCGCGACCACTCGCACTGTTGTAAATAAGTCCAGAGAAAACAAGATGTCCCACAGTGCCAAGTCAATCTCGTCATGCACTATTGGAACGACAGGCGGGAGCTGCACTATTTCGAAGGGCAAGTCGTCAGCAAGAACCGTGCAGGTCTCCCTCGGTATCTCCCGAAAAGACGTGACCTCGGCCCTCGGTATCTCGAACGCCAAGACTGTAACTGTGCAGGTTTCTTGCACCTCACCCACGATGAAAAAGGGTCAGACGTGGAGGGCGTACGCAAAAGGCTATAAATGGAACTACAAAATCAAACGCGTGAGCATTAATTACCTAGGTCAAATTTCGAGAACTACCAGTGGATGGAAGCACACATTCAATCCGTCGTCGTCCGATATCTATTGCCAATGAAACACACATTGGAACGTGCGACAGTAGCCGTAGTCTCGATACTGACGGCTGTCGCCCTAGCAGGGTGCAGCTCGAACGGCAGCAGACATGACATTGCGGCTAACTCGCTGGTCGGGAAGAACCTGTCCGTTGCCTCCGACAGCTTCCCCGAGGACGCTGAGATCCTGACGCAAGACGCCTCACCGCGCGTTGGTCTCCACGCCTCCTACACAGCTAATGATGCCGACTCTGACCGCTGGACCATAGTGGCCGCATGCGCAGATCGGAAAGACATTCAATCCGCCAAGAAGATTGAGATCGCAATCATTCCCACCAAAAAATCTGCGACTCTGAAGGAGAAAAAGAACGACTTCTCCGATACTGTAGTTTGCGAATTTAACAGCGTCAAGTAACAGGCTCTTCAAAATCCACGGTGGGCCTGCGGAATGCATCAGACTGCGTGGAGGAGGGATCTGAGGATGTATTGGCTGATGTTGCGGTATCCGAGGGTCGCCGTCGCCAATGCCTTGCTCGAAAGCTTCCACGACGCAGGTGGCACGGACGAAGCCGATGCAGCGTGGCGTGCCGAAGCGACTCGGCGACTTGCCGAGATTCGCACCGGGGCGGTCGAGTTGGTGGATGCGGTTGAGGATTACGCTCGCTTGCGAGCTTCCCTCCCGGCATGAACGAGGCACTGCTAAGCACCCCGAAGGTCAATAGGATCGGCCACCCCTATGCCATAGCCTTCGGCGCCGCGGGTTGTTGTACCGGTAACCGATGGGGAAGCTGGAGTAAATAACAGAGTCTCCCCACTCGTCGGACACCGCTGGACTTTCCGAAAACTCGCTCGCTTCTTCCATTGTTTCAAACACGCCAAGGACAGAATTATTTGGCGTCTTATCCTGCAACACTATCCAGACGTACTTTTTACGCACGGGCAGTTCCTCCTCGTAGCGCGAGTGCGCCAGCATCCCCAAAGGCAACGATACTGAATGAATGGGTGCCGGTTGAAGAGGCACGGGTTGCGCTGATCCAAGACAGGACCAGCGGCTCCGGCGCGGTCTCCCCCGCGAGGAGGAGGCGCAGCCTCACCCCATCCACCTAAGCTTGAGGGTCATGCCCCACCTTCCGCACCCCCTGCATCCGGCGAGACTCTTCGCGATGCCCGGCGTCCCCGCGGACTGGGAACGTCCAGGACCCACTCGCAGCCAACGCATCAGCGACGTGGTGGCCGCCGTGGTGTGGTTCGGCGTCGCATATCTGACCTGGTGGCTCTCCAACCAACTCGCCGTTACCACCAGGCTGCAGAGCTGGGAGGCGCTGGTGGGTCTCGGCGCCCAGTGCGGCCTGTTGGCCATCCGTCGTTCCCACCCTTTAACGTGCCTGCTTGCGGCGTCCGTGATCTTCGTGGGAGTCAGCAGTTGGCAACCCGGACTGGCGTACCAGCTCAGTTTCCAGGCCGCCTACTTCGCCGCCCTCTACGCGGCTGCGGCCTGGACCAAGGACACCCGGGCGTTCCGTGCCTGCATTGTGGGCGTCCTCGTGGGCATGGGGCTGTGGCTGGTCATCGGGGCCACACTCTTGGGAGCCTACGAGCAGATCAGCAACGACCTGGCCGACCTCGATTCCAGCATTCCGCCGTTCACAGCCTGGTTTGCGTATTCGGTGATCATCAACATGGCCTTTTTCAGCGCGGCGCTCTTCTTTGGTCGCCGCGCGCGTGCCGGAGCCTGGCAGCACCAGCAGCTGGTGGAGCAATCCAGGCAACTCAAGGAACAAGCCTCTGAACTGGCCCGGCGCGCGGTCGTGGACGAGCGGCTTCGCATCGCCCGGGAGCTGCACGATGTCGTGGCGCACCACATCTCAGCCGTGGGCATCCAAGCCGCCGCCGCCCGCCGGGTGCAGGCCAAGAACCCCGCCATGAGCGCGGATCTGCTGACGCAGGTGGAAGGGTCCGCACGCTCCGCCTTGGCCGAGACCCGCGCGCTGCTCGGCGTGCTCCGGGCGGAGTCCGAACCTGTGCCCGACGCCGCGTCGGCCCCTCCCGCCCCGTCCTCGCCTTCGGCGAGTCCAGCCACCTCCCGAGCCCCCGAACCGGGTCTCGCGGACGTGAGCGCGTTGGTCCAGCAGATGGACCCGGAGGTGGGTGTCGAGATCACCCGCATCGAGGCGGCCGATCTCCGCCTCGCCGATGTCCCGGCGCACCTGGGCTTAACGGTCTATCGGGTGGTTCAGGAGGCGCTGACGAACGTGCGCAGGCACTCCACCGCGCGCACGGCCACGGTCACCTTGCGGACGGGCCACGATGAGGTCATGGGCGACTGGGTCGAGGCCGAGGTGTTGGACTCCGGGCGCGCCCTGCCCTCGCCACGCGGCCCGGCCGGCAGCGGCTACGGTTTGGCAGGTATCGGCGAACGCGCAGCACTTCACGCGGGCGTCGCCGAGATCGGGCCCCGTAGCGGCTCCGCTGGTTTCCGGGTCCGGTTACGTGTGCCGCTCAGCCGACCGGAGCCCCCGGCTGAAGACTCATCCCTGACCGCACCGCCCCTCGAGGAGACCCCATGATCCGCGTCCTGCTCGCAGACGACCACAACGTCCTCCGCGAGGGTATGAACCTCATCCTTTCGGTGGAGGACGACCTCGACGTGGTCGGCCAAGCATCCGACGGCGCCCAGGCCGTGAAGCTGGCCCAAGACCTGGTTCCGGACGTGGTGCTGATGGACATCCAGATGCCCGTCATGGACGGGATCGAAGCCACCCGCACACTGCTGGGGACGACCCCGGCAACCAAGGTCGTCATCCTCACGACCTTCGAACGCGAGGACTACCTCTTCGACGCGATCATGGCTGGCGCCTCCGGGTTCCTGTTAAAGAACACCGAGGCCGAGCAGATTGTGGACGCCGTCCGTGCAGTCCACGCCGGGCAGGCGCTGCTCTCCCCCGAAGTCACCCTGCCGCTGCTGCGCCGCGTGGCCGGCGAGTCACAACCAGCGCAGGCGCCGAAGGCGCCGGTTCCTTCCCCGGCCGGACACACGCCGTCGGGCATGGCAACGGAAGAGCTCACACCCCGAGAGACCGAGGTGCTGACGTTGCTGGCCTCAGGCCTCTCCAATGCCGAGATCGCGGCCGACTTGTTTATCGGTGAGGCCACCGTGAAGACCCATGTGTCCAACCTGCTGCTCAAACTCGGCGCCAGGGACAGGGTGCAGGCCGTGGTCGCGGCGTACCAGCGGGGGTACGTCTCCCCCTAAGGGATGAGGTGCAGCAATTCCACCTCGCGTGGGATGTGGACGGAAGCCGGACGGACCAAGCTGGATACCAGCAGCCCAACCAAGCACTTTCCCCACACCAGGAGCACCTCATGCTTTCCGTACACGGACTCACTCGGCGCTACGGCGACAAAACCGTCGTGGACCACGTCGACTTCGACGTCCCGGCCGGCGCCATGACCGGATTCGTCGGGGCCAACGGATCCGGCAAGACCACCACGATGCGCATGATCATGGGGGTGCTCGCCGCCCACGACGGCGACGTCACCCTGGACGGGGAACCGTTGGAGCGGAGCATTCGCGCACGCTTCGGCTACATCCCGGAGGAACGCGGGCTCTACCCCAACTCGCCCATCCTGGATCAGCTGACCTACCTCGGCGAACTGCACGGCTTCTCCCGCCGCAGCGCCAAGGCCGCAGCCTCCGACCTGTTGGAGCGTTTCGACCTGGCCGACAGGGCCGACGCCAAACTGGACTCCCTCTCCTTAGGTAACCAGCAGCGCGTGCAGATCGCCGCGGCGCTGGTCCACGATCCCATCGCGTTGGTGTTGGACGAACCGTTCTCGGGGCTGGACCCCGACGCCGTGGATTCCATGGTGGACCTGCTGCGGGAACGCTGCAGCGACATCCCGATCCTGTTCTCCTCCCACCAGCTGGACTTGGTGGAGCGGCTCTGCGACCACTTGGTCATCCTGCAGACCGGCAACGTGGTGGCCTCCGGCCCCGTGGAGCAACTGCAACAACGCGGACGCGTCTCCTACCGGATCACCTGCCTGCCAGACGCCGCGTGGTTACGCGACGTCCCAGGCGTCGAGGTGATCGACGTGGACGGACCCACGGCCCTCATCCGCCTGGCCGACGGCGTCACGCCTGCCGCCGTGACCGCGGACGCAGCCCGCCGCGGAGAACTCACCGAATTCGCCCGTCTTGTGCCGTCCCTGGCCGAGATCTTCCGAGAGGTCACCCGATGAACACGCAACACACCATCACCGACCCGTCCACCAGGCCTGCGTGGGTCATCGTGGCCCTGCGGGAACTCACCGACGCGGTGAAGCGCAAGTCGTTCCTCATCACCACGGCCGCCTTCGTTGTAGTTATCGCCGTGGGGGTCTCCCTCTTTGGCTACCTGTCGCAGCGGGTGGACACGCAGACCGTGGCCGTCTCCTCCCAGGCCGAAGCAGCCGTCGTTGAATCAGCCCAGGGCATCGCGAAGTCCACGGATGCGAACAAGCACTTCAAGGCAGATGTCGTCGACGATCCCCGCGCCGCGGTGGAGGCCAAGGACGCCGACCTGGCCCTGGTGAAGGACTCCGACGGCTGGACCCTGGTGGGCCGTACCTCCATCTCGGCCACGTCTCAGGGAATCCTGTCCCAAGCGGCCGAACACACCACCGTGCAGGAGCGGGCAGACGCAGCCGGAACCACATGGGAGGACCTGACCGAAGGCGCCCAACTCACCCCCGAGTTGTTGGACGGCGACGCCGAACGCCAGAACATGTCCTTCGCCGTTGGCTATGCCTTCAGCCTGCTGTTCTACCTGGCGACTATCCTCTTCGGACTGCCCATCGGTGCAGCAGTGGTCCAGGAGAAGAGTTCGCGGGTCGTCGAGATCTTGGCCGCCACCATCCCGCTGCGCCACCTGCTGGCCGGCAAGATCGTCTCCGCCACAGCCTTGGCCCTTGGCCAGCTGGCCTTGTACGTGGCGACCGGTCTCGTGGCCCTGGCCTTGTCCCCTGCCGACCTGGGCTTCATGGGCGTGGTTCTCTCCTCGTCCGGCTGGTTCCTGATCTTCTTCGTCAGCGGGTTCCTGATCGTCGCCGCCATTTACGCAGCGCTCGGTGCCATGGCCCAGAAGGCCGAGGACCTGCAGTCCAGCCAGACTCCCATCATGGTGATCATGATGGCCACGCTCTTCGTGGGGATGCTGGCCAAGGACATGTGGCTGCTGATCGCGTCCTTCGTGCCGATCGTGTCCTCCGTAGCCATGCCGGTGCGCATGCTGCAGACCGACGTCCCGCTGTGGGAGACCCTGGTCTCGTTCGCCTTGTCCGTCGCCACCGCACTGATCCTGATCCGGGTGGGCGGCAAGGTCTTCCGCCTGGCCGTGCTCAACACCGCCGGCGCGCTGGGCTGGAAGGGCGCGCTGAAGCTGAAGGACTAAGCCAGCAACTGGATTTGGCGGGGCGTCTCAAGAGATTGAGACGCCCCGCCAAATCTGTTTGAGGGGTTTCAGAGCGAGGCGTCCAAGCCCCTCAACGCCAACCATCCGAGGATGCCGACGGCACTCAAGGCGATGCCGACGATGGACAGCGCCAGGACCCCGCCGGTGGGCTGGGTGAGGAACTGCTGACGCAGCTTCAGCGTGCGCTGCAGCCCCACGATGCCAAGCACCAATCCGGCGATACCGAGGATCGCGGGGAACAAGAACAAGGAAACGGCGCCGAAGACCGTGGCGAGGATCCCGAAGGTCATCGGCTGCTTCCGAGCCGCCATAAACCCATCGTCTTGCCCCTGATAGCCGTAGGGCTGCTGATAGCCGGGCTGGCCGTAGGGCTGCTGCGCAGGCGGCTGCGGGTATCCCATTCCGGGTTGACCGGGTTGCTGGTACCCGGGCTGTTGGTATCCGGGCTGACCCTGGCCATACGGCGGCTGCCCTGACGGTTGCTGCGCCGAATCCGCCGGCGGCGGCGTCGGGTAGTCCGTTCCGTCGCCCTGACGCGGGGTATCCCATCCGGACGGTTCCTGATTTCCCTGGGTCATCTCTTCCTCACCTGGTTTCGCGGTTGGTCTTTCCGTCATCCTTTCACGCACAGTGCGCGCAGAGCCGGGTTTGCACCACAGAGCCTGCGATGGCACAGCTCCACGGTGAAAACCCGGCTCTACACGTAGCAGCCCCGGTTCAGTCCCGAGCTCTTGAGTCTGCACCAGGTGTGACCAGGCCAGCCTCGTAGGCGAGCACCACCAGTTGCGCCCGGTCGCGGCACCCGGTTTTGGCCAGCAGCCGGGACACGTAGGTTCGTGCAGTGGCCGCGGACAGGTAGAGCGCCGAGGCGATCTCCGCATTGTTCTCCCCCAGCCCCACGTGCTGCAGCACCTCAGTTTCCCGCTCTGTCAGCCGGTTCAGTAATCCCGGTTGGGTGTCCGACGACGACGTGGCGGCCAGTTGCGCCAGCACCGTAGCCGTCACCGACGGGTCCAATAACGCATCCCCTGCGGCCACGGTCCGCACGGCCTTCCGCAACGACGTGGGCTCCAGATCCTTCAGCAGGTATCCCGATGCCCCCGCCCGGATGGCCGACAGGATGTCCTCGTCCGTGTCGAAGGTGGTGAGCACCAGGACTCGGGTCTCGGCCAACGCCGGGTCAGCCACGATTCGTTGGGTGGCCTCAATACCGTTCATGCGTGGCATGCGCAGATCCATGAGCACCACATCCGGGGCCAACGCCCGCGACATACTCACGCCGACGCTGCCGTCCGCGGCCTCTCCGACCACGTCAATGTCACCCTCGCTACCGAGCACGGCGCGTAGCCCGGTCCGGATGAGTTCTTGGTCATCCACCAGCAGTACGCGAATCACGTTGGTGTCCTTGTCCGAAATCGTGTGGGTAGTTGCGCGGTGACCCGGAACCCGCGCTTGTCTGGGCCCGCCTCGAACGTGCCGCCGAGCAGCCGTACGCGCTCTGCCAGCCCGATCAGCCCGGTACCTCCGCCTGCGAAGGTGACGGGCCCCTATGTCCAACGCCGTCGTCGGACACCTCGACGGAAACGGCACCGTCGGTGGAGCGCACTGAGACGGCGGCATGCGCAGCATGGAAGTGCCGCACCACGTTGGTGAGCGCCTCCTGCACCACACGGTAAATGGCCGTGCTGATGGGGGCCGAGACGTGGTCCGCTGCCACGTCTAGGTCCAGATCGATCCGCAATTTCTCGGTTTCGGCTCGACGTACCAGGTCGGCCACGTCGGTGATGGAGCGGACGTCATGGTGATCCTGGTGCCCAGTGTCGCGTAACCCCTTAACGAGGGCGCGGATGTCCGTGAGAGTGGACGTGGCTTGTTCCCGGATGCGGGCGAATGCGTCGCGGGCAGCGGCGTCGTCCCTTCCCACGGCTTCCGCTCCCGCTCCCGCGTGCAAAGCGATCACGGACAGGGCGTGACCCACGGAGTCGTGGAGGTCGCGGGAGATGGAATCACGTTGGTTTCGAACTGCGACCTCGGCGTCGCGTTTGGCCTGTTCCTGAGTGAGCTGCACCAGGCGCTCTCCACGTTCCTCGGCCGTGCGCCGGGACCTGACGGCGACCCCAAGCGCGATCGCGGCGGCGGCCAAGGCAAAGTTGGAGATGGAGTCGGGGCCCAGCAGGATCCCAAGCGGGAGATCGTCGTCGCGCAAGCGGAACCCTAATGCCACCGTCGGCACGACGGCCGCGACAACCACGGCCCACCAGGTCCGGCCCGCCTCGGCCGCACCGAACAGGGCCAGGACCAGCGGTAGCGCAACCCCGATGGGAGGAAACTGGCAGGTGTAGTACACGAAGACCACGAGCGCGCTGGCGCACAGTGCTACCAGTGGGAGCCAACGCCTCAGCAGCGCCAATACTCCGAACAACAAGGCGAAAACGTACGGCAGTGGACCGGAGGCGCCACCGTGAGCGGACAGGGAGATGGTGACCACCAGGAGCACCACTAACCCCACCGCCGCAGCGACGTCGGAGGTCAATCGCCCTGGGGTGATTTCGCGCGTTCTCACAGCCACCAGCGTAGGCGTGGTCCGGCGTGGGCGATGTAGGCACCAGGCGACATTTGATGTCGCTTCAGGGCCGATGTGTGGGTGCGTTAGCCGGTCATAACGTGTTTGGCATGAACAAGTTGAACCTGCCCTGGGGCCTCATTCTGGCCCTCGGCATTACTGCCCTGCTCCGCCCGGCCGTCCGGATCGTGGAGCACCAACTCGATGCCGATTGGTCTCCAGCGGCCCCGATCCTGCTGACGCTGATCATCACCGCCCTGTGGGTCCTCGCTTTAGGCCGCGGCCGGGATGCGAAGACCCCGGCAACCACGTTGGTTGCCGGGGGTCTTCGTTGGCCTGACCTATGCCGTGTTGGCCATGCTCATCTCAGCCGTCGTCTCTCCGATCTTGGACTCTCAGCTGAATGGGCCACTGGCCAATCCGATCGCGATCGTTCCGATGCTGGCTGTCAACGCCGGTTGGGGGCTGCTGGCCGGGGCACTGGCGCTGTTGGTGAGGCCCCGCATGCGCCAGTGATCGCAGCGCGCTCAGCCGACCTGGACGTCGCCCAGCGCAGCCTTCGGGAGGTCGTTGACGGTACCGAAGCGGTGAGCGGTCATGGAGATGGCCTGTTCGCGCAGGAACGGCAGCATCTCGACCCGGCCGGCCCCGGTGACGGGCTGCGCGTAGACGGCCACGTCCGGGCGGCCGCCGGTGGCCGCATAGGTCGCGGCGGACAGCTCCGCGCGGGCCGCGTCGTCAGCCGCAACCACGCGGATGCGTTCCAGGTCCGACGGCGCGGCCTGGGCCAGGTGCGCCGCGCGCGCCGCCCACTGCTCGTCGGACTCCACGACCACCGTGGCGCCGGTCGAAACCAAGGCCCGCTCCACGCCGCTAGGCAGGGATTCCGGCACGGACACCGTGATCGAAGCGGCGGCCCCGGTTCCGACGCCGGAGGTGACGGCGGCGTGGGCGCGGGCTCCGGCGAGCGCCACGCGGGCCACGCGAACCACATCGGGCCCGGCGACGGACGCGGCACGCACCGTGACGGGAACGGGGCGGTAGCGCAGGGCGTTGATCTCCACGCCGAGCGCGGAGACGTCGCGCGCACCGGAGAACAGCTCCAGCGCGGTCACGTCGGTGGACAGCGCGGAGCCGAGCCAAGCTGCGTCCACCGCGTTGTCCCCGAGTGCAGCGGCCACGGCCTGGCCTGCCTGTCCCAAGGAATCGGTGGGCATGGTGCCCTCAGACGTGGCGTCTTCCCAGTCGCTCAGGCCAACCAGGTAGTTGGGGCCGCCTGCCTTGGTGCCGGCTCCCACGGCGGAGCGCTTCCAGCCGCCAAAGGGCTGGCGGCGCACGATAGCGCCGGTGATGCCGCGGTTGATGTAGAGGTTGCCTGCCTCGACGTGCTCAACCCAGTAGGAGATTTCCTCGGCTTCCAGGGAGTGGATGCCGGAGGTCAGGCCGTATGGGGTCGCGTTGACCAGCTGCACGGCCTCTTCGAGGGTTTCGGCGGTCATGACACCGAGGATCGGGCCAAAGTACTCGGTCAGGTGGTATTCGCTGCCAGCCTTCACGCCGGTGCGGATACCGGGAGAGAACAGGCGGTTGGTGTCATCGAGCGCCTTGGGTTCCAGGACCCAGGACTCACCCTCACCCAGCACGGTCAGGCCACGCTGCAGCTTCTCCTTGGGTTCCTCGATCACCGGGCCCACCTGGGAACGGGGATCAGTGGCCCAGCCCACGTGCATGGAGGACACCGCGTCCACGAGCTGGCGGTGGAAGCGCTCCGACTTGGCGGCCGCTCCGACCAGGATCACCAGGGAGGCGGCCGAGCACTTCTGGCCTGCGTGGCCAAAGGCGGAGTTGGCGACGTCCTTGGCTGCCAGGTCCAGGTCGGCCGACGGGGTCACGATGAGGGCGTTCTTGCCGGAGGTCTCCGCCAGCAGGTTCAGGCCGGGCTTGGCGTCGCGGAACATTTCGGCGGTCTCGTAGCCACCGGTGAGGATCACGCGACCCACGGCCGGATGCGCCACGAGCGTGGTGCCAAGGGAGCGGTCGCTGAAACGGACCAGGCTGACCAGGTCACGACTCACGTCCATACCGGCTGCGGCGGCTTCGTCGATGGCCTCCCAGACGCACTCCACCATGACGGCGCCGGTGCGCTTGGCCTGCGTGGCCGGCTTGATGACCACGGCGGAGCCCGCGGCGAGCGCAGCCATGACGCCGCCGGTGGGGATGGCCAGCGGGAAGTTCCACGGCGGGGTGACCACGGTCAGGTCCACGGGCGCGGCGGTGGCGCCGTCCACGTTCTCCAGTTCCTCGCCGAGTTCTGCGTAGTAGTGGGCAAAGTCGATGGCCTCGGAGATCTCCGGGTCAGCCTGATCGATGCTCTTGCCGGTCTCCGACCCCACCACGGTGATGAGGTCGGCGCGGCGGGCCGCAAGCTTGTCGCCAATGGCGTGCAGCAGCGTGGAGCGTTCCCGCGCGGAGAGCGCCTGCCAGCGCGTTGCCGCGCTGGTGGAATGCCCGACGACGGTGTCCAGTTCCGCTTCCGTGTTCAGCGTGGCGGCCTCGATCGTGTCGTTGCCCAGGGTGGAACCGGGGATGGCGGCCAAGGCGGCACGTCCCCACTCGCGGTTACCCTCGAGATCCGGGTCGGAGTCCGCGGTGTTGTGGAATCCGGCTGCGGTGTCCCAGGTGACCTGCTCGGTGCGACGGTCCTGGTCCCTGCGAGGCTTGGGGACCTCGTCGCCGCGTTCCTTGAGCTCCTGCAGGGCGGCGCGGTAACGCTTCTCCTCCCGGGCAAAGAGTGCTTCGGAGGAGTCCAGTTCGAAGACGGCGGACATGAAGTTCTCGCTGGAGGCGCCTTCTTCCAGGCGACGGATCAGGTAGCCGATCGCGGAGTCGAAGTCCTGCGGGTGCACCACCGGCGTGTAGAGCAGCAGTCGGCCCACATCTGCCCGGATGGCTTCGGCCTGCTGAGTGGCCATGCCGATCAGCATCTCGAATTCCACGCCCTGACCCTGAGCCACACCACGGGCCTTCATCAGCAGGTGGGCGGTGGCCACGTCGAAGAGGTTGTGTCCTGCGATACCGACGTGCACGTTGGCGAGGCGCTCCGGGTGCAGGGCGAAGTCCAAAATGGCCTTGTAGTTGGTGTCAGAGTCCTGCTTCGTGGGCCAGACGGTCTGCTCCCAGCCGTGGACAGCAGCATCGACCTGCTCCATGGGGAGGTTGGCGCCCTTGACCACGCGGGTCTTGATGGGAGCACCACCAGCGGCTACACGTGCCGCCGCGAATTCCTGCAGGTGGATCATGGCCCCGAACGCGTCGGGGAGGTAGGCCTGCAGCACGATGCCTGCCTCATACGTCTTGAACTCCTCCTCGGAGAGCAGACGCTCAAACACGGCAAGAGTCAGGTCCAGGTCCTTGTACTCCTCCATGTCCAGGTTGATGAACGTGCGTGGCGAGGAGTCGCGGGCTTCACGATAGAGCGGGCGGAGCTTCTCCACGATGTGGTCAACGGCTTCGTCGAAGGCCCAGTGGTTGTGCGGGGCCACCGTGGCGGAAACCTTGATGGAGACGTAGTCCACGTCGGGGCGACGGATCAGGGCCAGGGTGCCCTTGATGCGGTTCTCCGCCTCACCCTCACCGAGGATGGCCTCGCCAAGCAAGTTGATGTTCAGGTCGATGCCGTCGCGGCGCAAACGCTTGATGCTGGCACCGAGCTTGGAGTCGGTGGCGTCCACGATCAGGTGCTCCACCATGGAGCGCAGGGCCTTCCGGGCCAGCGGGACCACGACGGCCGGTGCCAACTTCGCGGTGGCGCCACCCAGCTTCACGGCGGACTTGAGGTACCAAGGCAGGAAATCTGGGACCAGCGGCGCCAGTTCCTTCAAGGCGGAGGCGGCCACGCCTAGGTCCTCGGGGCGCACCACGCGGTCCACGAAGCCCACGGTGAAGTCCAGGCCCTTAGCGTCCTTCAGCACTCCGGCCAGGCGCTGTCCCGACTGGTCGGTGGGGAAGGTCGCTGCCTTCTTCAACCAGGTGCGGACTTGCTCAACCGCTGCGTCTGCCAGGTCCCAGGGTCGGGTGGCGTCTGCGGGAGCTGCGGGGATCGTGGTGATGTCGAGGCGCGGAGTGATGGCCTGATGCGTCGTGGTCATAGAGATCAGTATGATCACGATAAGCAATCGGCAACAGCGAACGTAAACGAAGGATACCGTTCGACTTTTCCGATGTGATTCAGATCTACAGAAAGGGGTCGGTGATGCTCGATCTTCATCGCCTGCGCCTGCTCACCGAGCTGTCCCAACGCGGCACCATCGGTGCCGTAGCGGAGGCACTCAGCTACGCGCCGTCGAGCATTTCCGCCCAGCTGACCAAACTGGAGCAGGAGGCCAGAACTCCCCTGTTGGAGCACGTGGGACGCGGGCTACGACTCACCCCGGCTGCCGAGGCGCTGGTCAGGCGTGCCGAGACCCTCCTGGACGAGATGGAACGGGCCGAGTCGGAGCTGGCGCAGTCATCCAACTCGATTGCGGGCACCATCAAGCTGGCCATGTTCCAGTCCGCCGCGCTGGCGCTGCTGCCTGGAACCCTGCGCAGAGTAGAGCAAATCCACCCCCAATTGAGGGTGGAAATGACCCAAACCGAGCCCGCAACCGCCCTGCGCGAGACGTGGCAGCGCGATTTCGACCTCGTGGTGGCAGAAAACTACCCGCAGCATTCCAACCAGCACCTACCCGGTCTGATCCACTCACCGCTGGCCCGGGACCGGCTGCGACTGGCCACGTGGAACGGGTCAGGGGTGACCTCGCTGGCCCAGGCGGCCGACGTCCCCTGGGTCATGGAACCCGCGCCGGCCGCCAGCCACCACTGGGCGCTGCAGCAATGCAGGCTGGCCGGTTTCGAACCCGATATCCGCTACGAATCCGCAGATCTCCAGGCCCACGTCCAACTCGTGGAGGCCAAACTTGCCGTCTCGATCCTGCCCTCGGTCCTGGGTGGCTACCGCCGCCCCAAGGTGAAATGGGTGGGGCTACCCCGCAACCCCCATCGGGAGATCTTCACCGCCCTGAGGGACTCCATGTCCACCCACCCGGGCGTGCTCGCCGTCCGCTCCGCGCTGGAAGCGGAGGCGGGCACGTACTGACTCACTCGTAGTCGTAGAAGCCGTGGCCAACACCCTTGCCCATGCGGCCCTTGTCGATGTATTCGGTCTTGACGAGCTCGGCAAACTTACGCTCATCCTCGTTCTTGCTGTCCTTCATGAGGTTGTACGGGGTCATCATGCCGACCACGTCGAAGATCTCGAAGGGGCCCGAGGGGGATCCGGTGGCGATCTTCCAGGTCTTGTCGATGTCCTCAGGCGAGGCGATGCCGCGCACCAGCAGGGACGCGCCGGCGTTCAGGAACGGCACCAGCAGGGAGTTGAGCAGGTAGCCGGGCTGTTCCTTCTGGATGCGGATCGGGACCATGCCCATCTCGGTGGCGAACTCGGCGACGGCCTCGAAGGCGTCATCGTCGGTGCCAGGATGACGCATGATCTCACCGGTGTTGTGCAGCCACACCTCGTTGGCGAAGTGATAGGCCAGGAAACGGTTGGGGCGACCGGTGAACGGTGCAATGTCAGAGGGCAACAGCGTGGAGGAGTTGGTGGCGAAGATCGTCTTCTCGGGAGCCAGTTCCCCCACCTGCTTCCAAGTGCTCTGCTTGATGTCCAGGCGCTCAGGAACTGCCTCGATGACCAGGTCCGCGTCCTTCAACGCGTCAGCCAGATCGGAGGAGGCACGGATATTGGCGACGGCAGCGTCCAGCTTGGCGTCAGTGGCGTCGGCGAGGTCGCGCTTGTAGGCGTTGCGCAGGTATTCCCAGCGCTCCGGCAGCTTGCCGAGGATCTCGTCGTTGATGTCATAGGCGACCACGGTCTTGCCGAAGTAGGCGGCCTGGAAGATGATCTGCGAGCCCAGCACTCCGGTGCCGAGGACGGTGAGGTTCTGCATGATGATGCTCCTTGTCCTGCGAAAATGATCGTTCGGCGTTTCACGGTTCCGCCGGTGGCGGTTGCGTTCAACGCCTCTGACATCAGTTTTACACCTATCAAGCGGAGGTGGCTGAGAAATGCTCCGCAGGTCTCACCCTCACACGAGACACTCATCCACGGAAAGTAGTCTGGTCCCATGCCCACCTGGTCACGCACGCAGACCCGCTATCTCGCCGCCTCCCCGGAGTCCGTCTGGGACGTCCTGTCCACCCCCGGACTGTGGCCGGCCTTCGACGACGACATCCAGACCTTCTCCCCCGTGGATACCCCGGCGCTGGTGGGCCCAGGAGGCCCCCGCACACTGCGGCGCGGCGAGCGCGTGCGCGTGGTCCCCAAGGCACGTTTGCGCGGCATGGTCCATGGACTCACCGCTCCGCCCGCCACCCTTGCTTCCGTGGTCACGGACCAGGAATTGAGTTGGTTCCAAAAGCAGCCGGGCGGTGGCACCACACAAACCTGGTCGCTCACCCCTGAGGGCACGGGCACCCTCCTGACCCGCTCCGTGAAGGTGGAGGGTCCCTTGGCCCCGGTCCTTGGACCCGCCTTCGGCGGGGCCTTGTCGCATGACTTGGGCGCCGTCGTCGCCCGTTTGTCACGCATGGTCACCATGCCAAGCGAGGCGGCACGGCTGCCGCTCGTGGTGATCGCGGGCGGATCGGGGCAATTGGGCACGCAGCTGGCGCACGCGCTGATGGCCCGTGGCCGACGCGTGGTGGTGCTGACCCGCCGCCCCAACACCCACGCGGCCTACCCCCAGATCGAATGGGACGGCGCCACCACCGCCGGGGATTGGACGCGGGTCTTCCGCGACGGCCAGGGCGTGGACGTGGTGAACCTGTGTGGTTCGCGAATCGGTTCCCGAGGACCGGCCGCTGCGGCGACGCTGGTGTCGTCGCGCCTAAATCCCACGGGGGTGCTGGTCCGCGCGGCCGTGGAGGCCGGGGTTCGGGTGGTGCACTGGGTGCAGGCCTCCGGCGTGGTCCCGCAGAACGACCCGTCGGCACCCGTGGTATCGGAATCCAGTGTGCTGGATCCGCGGGGCGAGGCCTCGCCCGGAATGACGGACTTGATCCGCCGCTGGGAGGACGCGGCATCGCAGGCACCCACCGATCACCTGGTCTACCTCCGCACGGGCATCGTGTTGGACCGCGAGGCCGAGGCCTTCCGCTCGCTGGCCACCCTGGCCGCGACGGGCGCGGGCGGGGCCACAGCAGGCGGTCAGCAGTGGGTTCCGTGGATCCACGCCGAAGACTGGGTCAGACTGGCCCTGGCAGGGCTGGATGCAGAACCCGGCGCACATCTTCCTGCGGGACCGGTGATCGCCGCTGCACCCCATCCGGTGCGTAACGCGGAGCTGATGAAGGGACTGCGGCAGCGTCTAGCTCCCGGCGGCCTCGGCCTGCCAATGCCCAAGCCCCTAACGCAGCTTGGCGCGGGAATCATCGGCAAGGATCCGGCGATCCTCACCGGGGGTGTACGCACTACTTCGGAGGTGTTGCCCTCGTCAGGGTTCGCCTTCACCCACCCGCGGCTGGATGGCGCGTTGGACGATCTGCTGCACTGAAATGTGCTCTTAACCGTCCAGACGGTACAGAAATTGCGTCCGACCGATTACGCTGATCCGGGTGAGCGACCCCACTTCCACCCCAGTGAATCCCGACCCGCAGGATTCGACCCCTTTCTCCACCGCGTTGCAGGATCTCGCTGAGATCGATTGGCTACATCTGGACGTCCCAGGGCACCAGGGCAGCGCCGACGCAGCCCCGGGTCTGGCCAGCCTGATCGGTGAGACCACCCTGCGCCGAGACAAGAACATGATCTTCGCCGATGTGAACCAGCAGACGTGGTCATTCGACGCCCCGCCTGGTGGGGCTCCGCTGGAACGGGCCCAGCGGCTGGCCGCCGAAGCGTGGGGCGCATCCCGCGCCTGGTTCCTGGCCAACGGCGCCTCCTCCGGAAATCACATCGCCACCATGGTGGCCCGCGCACTGGGACGCGAGACCCTGGTGCAACGCAGCGTGCATTCCTCGGTGATCGACGGCATGATCCACTCAGGCCTGGAGCCACACTTCATCTTTGGCTCCATCGATCGCGATCTCGGTTCCGCCCACGGCGTCACCGCCGCTCAGGTCGCAGACGCCCTGGAGGAACACCCAGGTGCGGCGGCCGTCCAGATCGTCTCCCCGTCCTACTTCGGTGCGGTGGCAGACGTCGCGGCCATCGCCGAGGTGGTCCACGCCCACGGCAAGCCGCTCATCGTGGACGAGGCCTGGGGCGCACACTTCGGTTTCTCCGAAACCGTGCCAACCAACGCGGTGCGGCTAGGAGCAGACCTGGTCATCTCCTCTTCACACAAGAACGCAGGCGCCCTCACTCAGGCCGCGATGCTGCTGCTGGGCACCGGACCCATGGCACGAGCCATCGAGGACATCGTGGACAGGGTGCAGCGTTCCTTCGCCTCCACGTCCATCTCTTCCCTGCTGCTGGCGTCACTGGACGAGGCTCGCCGCCACATGGCGGTCGAGGGGCCCGCCCGCATTCCGCAGACGGTGGCCGCCGTCCGTCGTCTTCGTGAGGCCATCCAGGAACGTGGACGTTTCCGCGACGTCACCGAGGAATCGATGATGTACAAGGACGTGATGACCTTTGATCCGTTCAAGGTGGTCATCGATACCCGCCCAGCCGGACTCTCCGGTTCCGAGGCGCAGTTCCGGCTCATGCGAGATCATCACATCGCGGTGGAACTGTCCACGCACGCGGTGATCGTCCTCATGGTCGGTTCCACCTCAACGCTCGACGTGGATCGGCTCCTTGACGCCCTCTATGCTCTGCCGAAGGTCCCGGATTCCCTGCAGGCCGCACCTCCACTGCCTGCACCGGCCAAGCGGGCCCTCCGTCTGCACGAGGCCTTCTTCGCACCCGCAGAGCTGGTCTCGTGGGAGGAAGCGGAGGGGAGGATTTCCTCCGACGCGCTGGCCGCCTACCCGCCAGGTATCCCCAATATCCTGCCCGGAGAAGTCCTAACGGAAGAGCTGATCAGCTTCCTGCGCAAAACCGCCGCGATGCCCGCCGGGCACGTCCGCGGGGCTGCGGATGAACACCTGAACCGGTTCCGCGTGGTGGTGACGACCCCGCCGAGGCTGGTCTGAACGCAGCTGGTCTAAACGCTCCTGGTCTGACAATCTTGGTCAGCATGAGAGGCACTCGCCACCGTTCCCTGACGTCCATCGCTGCTGCTGCCATGGCAGCAGCAGCGATCTTGAGCCTCTCTTCCTGCGCGGAGGCCAAGGTCGAGATCACCCGCACCATCTCTGCCGATGCACTGGCGGATAAGGCCGCAGAGGCCATCGGCAACGAGGTGGGGCAGGAGGCCCAAGCCGACTGTGGCACCAAGGCCATCAAGCTCATCGAGGGCAACGTGATCCACTGCAAGTTGGGGCCGGCTTCCGACCCGAGCGTGGTCTTCGACGCCACGGTCACACTGACCAAGGTGGACGGCACCAAGTACAAGATCGACGTGAAGAACTCGCAGGAGCCCATCTCCCCTGACGCCACCTTGCCGCCCCAATCCAAGTAACGGGCTAGGCGTCAGCCACCGGCCGGGCACAGGCGCTGCCCGCCGACCCCGGCAAGTCCACTATCGGTGACTACGACATGGAAGAGGCCGAGCAGGTCAACGCGAGTATGGCCATCCTCGTGACCCGCCCCTAAGTGGCTCACATTCCCCCGGACGGAGATCAGGCATCGCGGTTGAATCCGTCCGCGCTCATCCGGTCCCATTCCTCAGATTCTCGAACGTAGTCGTCCCAGCTGTCTCGAGGCGTATGCCTCATGGCGGCCCGGGCCGCTTCTATCCGGTCCCGACGTTCGCCGAGTTCGGCAAGGACCTTGATCGTCATACTCTGAGTATATTCAGGTGCCCGTCGCGCACGGACACACCCCTCGGGGTACCTCTTGGGCACATGAAACGACCTCCAGCCCTCACGACTGCGGTTGCGCTGGCTCAGGCGGGCAGAGCGGCCTCGACGGCCTCGATCACCTGCGGTTCATCCGGCTTAGTGGTCGGGCTGAACCGGGTCACACGCCCGTCCGGGGCCACCACGAACTTCTCGAAGTTCCAGGTGATCCGCCCCGTCTTGCCGTTCTCGTCCTTGGGGAAGCGGGTCAGCTCCTGATAGATCGCGTCGGCATTCTTGCCGTTGACCTTGACTCGCGCTGACATGGGGAAGGTGACGCCCCAGGTCGTGGAGCAGTACTCCTCGATTTTCTCCTCGGTGCCGAGTTCCTGCATGAACTGATTGGAGGGGAAGCCGATCACTGTGAAACCACGCCCAGCGTAACTCTTCTGGAGCGCCTCAAGGGTCTCGTACTGCGGAGACAGACCACAACGCGACGCGACGTTGACGACCATGACGGCACGTCCGGCAGCGATCTCGCCGAAGGTGGTCTCCTCGCCCTGCAGTGTCGTGACGGGGAGGTTAGCTAGGTCGACCTTCTCGGGGTTGCTCATGCTCATTCCTGTCCACTCCTCTAGTTGGCCTTGGTCTCCGCATCCGACCTAGCAGACCCGGAACGGGGTACCTGCGTCGGATACGGGTACCTAGGTGCCATGGGTCAGTAGGTGACGCCGCGTCAGTCGAAGATGTTGTCGAGGATCCCGCCGAGCAGCACTCCACCCAGCACCGGCCCCAGCATGCCGGACCCGCGACCCTGCTGTCCGCCGTAGCCGCGGCCGGGACCGCCGAAGCCTCCCCAGTCATTCCAGTTGTCCCCGTCCGGACGCTGGGAGTCGATATCGCGCTGGGCTGCCCGCACCGCGTCGTCGGCCAAGGCCGCGCAGCGGCGTGCCAGGTGCTGGGCGCGCTCGCGGGTGTCCTCCGGCTGCACTAGCGGTTCCAACTCGGCGCGCACGCGCTGGGCCTCCGCGAGATTGGTGCGCGCGTCAGCTCCGATCCAGCCTCGATGACCTTCAATGATGCGCCGGGCCATCTCGATACCGCGGTCCGCAGCCTCCACCTCGTGACGGACGTGAGCAAGAGCCGGAACGGGGCGGGACGCCTTTTCCCTGGCCGCGTCGACCGCGTCATCCAAGGCCGCGTTCGCCGAACTCACGGCGACCAGGTTCGCGAACGGATCGGACCCGTCGGCGTCCTGACGGACGCCTACCAGCGCCTCCTCGAGTGCGGCCATCGCCTGCGCGACGGCGGGAACCCCACCGAATTCGGCGGCGGACACCAGATCCCCACGAGAATCCGCGATGACTTCCGCCAGCGTTCCCTCAGCCCTCAACGCGTCGATCTCAAAAGTATCCACGCCGTCGATGACGCTCTGCGCTCGGCGGAGGGTCTCCGTCACGGCCTCCAACGCGCTGATGGCTGCCGCGTGGTCACCGGCCTGACCGCGGCGCTGGGCCAAACCTGCCGAACGCTCGGCAAAGTCCACGAGGCGTTCCGCCTCACCGGGGTCCACCCGCACGCGCTGCAAGGCGGACGTGCTATAGGTCTGGGCTAGGCGCTCCGAGGCGGCCCGCATCCCCGGCAACTGGGCGCGCAATCGGGCCACCTCGGCCTGCACACGCTCCAGTTCTTCCGGAGCGCCGCGCACCTTCTCCACCTGAGCCTGCAGCGCCTCGGTACGCTCGTCCAGGACCTCTTCGGCCCAGTCGCACAGCTGCACGATCCGCGCGTTGCGGGTGCGCAGTTCCTCGGGGGTATCCGGAATGTGGTCATGGTTGAGGCGGTGCAGCTCGAAGGCCTCGGCCATGTGCTTCTTCACCGACGCCAGACCCATGCGCAGCTGTTCGGTGGGCTTCTGCCCCAGTTCAGCGACGGCGAAACCGAGTTCATCCTCGGTGGCCCGGATCCGTTCGTCCGTGGTCACGATGGCGGTACGCGCACGCACCGCCAGATTCTCGTCGGCGGCAGCCTGCCGCTCCTGCTCTTCGCGTGAGCGCCTGCCCCAAAAACCTGCCATGCCTTGATCCTAGTGGGAACTGCTGAGAGCCGACCCAGAAAGACCGCCAGCCCGCCACTCAGGGCGTCTGAGACGATCCGGGCCCAGGCTGCTGCGGGCCTGGCTGCTGGGACCCAAACTGCTGCGGCCCCGGCTGGCCCGGCCAAGGTTGGTTGTACTGCGGATGCACCGGCGGCTGCCCAAACGGCGGCTGGCGGAACTGCGGCTGCATGGGCGGCTGTCCGCCCTGGGGCATGCCCTGGTAGTACTGCGGCGGGTAGATCGGCGCCACGGGTTTGGGCGGCTTGGGTTCGAAAGCCCGGAACACAACCGGGATGACCAGGAGTACTACGGCGGCCAGAACGGCAGCGCCTGCGATCCGCCACCACCAGCCCGGCCAGTCGATTCCCGGGAAGGAAAGCGGAACCACGACGATCAGCGCGCTGAGCCAGAACAGGCACAGAACTCCCTTGGAGGCGAGCTGCGTTCCAGGACGCTTGGACTTCATGACCAGTTGGGACCAGACGAACTGGGTGGTGAGGATCGCCAGCCTGAGCACCATGATGATCCCGAGAAAACGCACGAACTGCTCGGGTCCGTCCACGTTGCCGCGGTAGTAGCCATACTGATCGAAGAAATCCTGACGCCGCTCACGGGTTTCGGCGTCCACCTGCAGCCAGGAGGTCCAGATCTTCAGCAGGCCCACCAGCAACAACACCACATTAGTGATGGTGGAGGCAGGGATATACCAGCGGTTGTTGCCGTCCAGCGTGGCGTCCAAGACTGCGGCGCCGGCAAAGAACATCACCAGGATGAAGGTGAGCCAGACGCGGCCGGCGATGTCGCCGTCGTCGCCCACAATGATGAAGACGCCACCGATGACGGCTGCTGCGATGAGGAAGCCGACGGTCAACCACAGCACCCAGCGTGCGGCCGGAGGCCGGCCGCTGCCGTCCGGTGGCGCTCCCGGGTCCACTCGGCCGGGCGCCTGTGGCGGGAAAGGCTGCTGAGTCATGGTGGGGGCTCCGCTCTTGATCCGGGCACCCGACCAGGGTCTCGCAATCCGTACGAGGTGGTCGGGTCCGTCCCGGCTCAGCCTATAGGAGTTCCTCCCGCCACTGGAGGATCAACGGAAGGACGTGGCCGCGTCCGATTCGTCGCGATATCCGTAGAGGTCGTCCTGTCGGCCGTTGATCCAGAGCTCGTCGCCTCCGTCCGGGTTCTGCACCCTGAGGGTTCTCGCGTACGACTCGTCGATGATTGCAGCCTCGAACCCTGCGTCTCGGACCCGTTCGGCGAGCGCGTCTAGGTCTGTGTCCTCGCGGAAGGACGCCTCCACCCGGGTGTCGCCGGAATGCAGGCCGACGCGGCCCCCGTCGGGTGCCTGCAGCTGCGCCCAGCCGCCGTCCTGCCCGACGATCCGAGCCCGGAATCCGAGTGCCTCCAGGAACGCACGTGGCTGAGTGAGGTCGTGTTGGAACCAGATCGGTTCCACCGTCAGTCCGCGCAGGCTAGGCCGCTTCGCGGCCTCCGCGATGGTGACCACCACGCCTTCGGAGGAGGTGAAGGACAGGATGGCACCGACGTCGGGCATAGTGCCTTCCTCCACGGTGAAGTGTGCGAGGCGGCGGCGCGCGTCGTCGAGATCCGTCACCAGGACCGTGAGGTCCGCAGTGCCGGCCGGACGGGACGCGTAGGCCCGGTGGACGGCCAGGACGCCGTCTGCGTCGAACTCGGTCCACGCCTGCGTGAGGGTTGTGGTCGGGCGAAATCCGAGCGCCGCTGCCAGGGCGTGCCAGCGGGCGGGGTGTTCGGTATAGATGATCTGCTGAAGCGTCGTCATGGCGTTTGTCCTCTCTCTACCTCCGCGCGCAAGACCTGTTCCACCAGGGCGGAGAGGCTCTCGTTGCGGTCGATGGCCAGGTGTTTGATGTCCCGGACCAGATCGGGGGGCAGGTACACGTTGAATTGCACCTTCTTCGCGTTTGCTTGCATGCTAGCAATCTAGCCTCGTTCCGTTGCGACGGCAAGACCCCGTGTAGCGTGAACGCAGCAGCTCACCCACGCCCCGTCAGGAGACGCCGCCATGAGCAAACAGCAGCAACCCATCCCCTCCGAGCCCACAGAGGAAACCGGGCGCAAGGTCAACGTCCCGAAGCTGGTGCTGGCCGCCCTCCTCCTGGCCATCGCCCTGATCTTCATCTTCTCCAACCTGGACAAGGCGTCGCTGCACTTCCTGAGCGTCTCGCTGACCATGCCGGGATGGATCTGGTTCCTCATCCTGCTGGTCGTGGGGGTCATCGTCGGCTCCTTGTTCCCCTGGCTCCGCCCGCGCAAAAAGAAGGAACGCTGAGCGGCCGCGAGCTAGATCGCCCTGGCCAGACTCCTCACAGAGCCGCATTTTCACCACAGCGCCATACCTTGCCCAGCTCCACGGTGAATCCCGGGCTCTGCGGCCGCGGCCTAAACGTTTGAGGGCCCGGTCTGAATGACCGGGCCCTCAAACGATCCGTGGAGGTAAGGGGATTCGAACCCCTGACCTTCTGCATGCCATGCAGACGCGCTACCAACTGCGCCATACCCCCGAATCGAGGCGTTCAATCCGCCCGCAGGAGCGAACCGAACGGATAAAAGTTTAGCATGCAAAGGTCTCCCGCGGCGCATCGGGGTAACGCGATCCCGGACACATTTGGGTCGGCGTCGCGCCTCAGCCCCGGACCGCGCGTCTACTAGCGCAGCGCGATCCGCTCCAGGTCGTCCGGGACCAGGAAGCGGTCCCCCATGAGCTCGGAACCGATCTCCCAGGCGGCGTCTCGCGCGTCCCCCGGGACCAGGTGATGCAGTGCGAGTCGCTTCGCACCGGCGGCTTGGGCTACCCGCACCGCACCCTGCACGGGCGTGTGGGCACCATAGTGGTGGTCGTGTGAGGCTTGCGCGACGTCCTCCGGCATGTCCGCGACGAGTTCATCCACCCAGCGATGGTCGATCGCCTCGTGCAGCAGCAGGTCCACACCGGCGGCCAGCCGTGCGGTGTTGTCGTGTTCACGCGTGTCACCGGAGATGGCGACGGATCCACCCTCGGTGTCGAATCGGTATCCGAAGGCCGGCGCCATGGGCGGGTGCGCCACGAGGATTGCGCTGACCTTGACCCTGTCGTCCTCGAACACCACGAACGGCTCCATGTCCGGCGTCGGGTTGTCATTGGCGTGGAATGCGGCAGATTCAGGGATGACGAGGTCCCGCACATCCAAGAGGTCATCGGGGTGGGACCAGAGATTGTCCAACACGCGATCATTGAGGTCCGTGGCGAAGGCCGCCTGCACGGCCTGGAACATAGCCCGTGTTCCAGGCGTTGGTGCGCTCGGATGCACGACGCGTGGTGTCGTGGTGGCGCGCGGCGACACCGGCGTGAGGACGCCGCGGTCCGGCGGCCCGTAAACGGGCAGTGGGCCGCGTTCGGGGTCACGGTGACCCAGACCGAACAGCACGAGCGACGGCACGTCTACGACGTGGTCGGAGTGCAGGTGGGTGATGAAGACGCCCCCGAGCTGGTCCATCTCCAACACGGCCTCCGTCATTTGACGACCGGCACCGTATCCAAGGTCCACGACGTAGTGCCGATCTCCCACCACCACGGCAGTGGAGATGCCCGCACGCTTGCGGCGTCCGCTGCGCCACCAGACGGGCCCGCCTGCCGTGCCAAGGGTGACCACGGAGGTGGATTGCTGAGACATGCGAACTCCTGACGTTGTGGGTGGTGCGATGAGCGGGCCGACCTTCAGGCTAGGTGACCTAGCTAACGCGTGGCTAGAGCCTGCCAAACTTTTTTAGTCACTCTTGACTAAGCACTGGGTTTCACCCTACGCTCAATCCACCGGTTGTGATCTGAGGCACTTCTCCACCAGGTTTCCGCAGCCGTTCATCGCCACATCAAGGACCATCACGCGCTCGCCAGTGAGTGCCCTCACCCGAAGGCCCCCGAATGTCACCCAGTTCCTCATCCCCTACCGGTTCCTTCCGCAAGCGCGGCAAGCAACTCGCAGGCATCGGCCTCGCAGCAGCCCTCGCCGTCTCCCTGGCCGCCTGCTGCGGAGGCGGAGAAAAGAAGTCCGCGGCAGGTAACAACTCCGGCTCTTCCGCCTCCGACTTCACCAAGGACGGCCTCTACGACCCGGCCAAACTCGTCGCCAAGACCGAGGCCGGAACCAAGGACGTAGACAAGATCCGCTGGAGTCTGCGCACCGGCGAACCCGCCACCCTGGACCCCATCAAGGTCGGCAACGACTCCGACTACATCGTCGCGGCCAATCTCTGCGAGTCCCTCTACGCCGTCGACGAGAACTTCGCGGTGAAGCCCAATCTGGCCTCCGAGGCGAAGTGGAGCGACGACACCACCTTGGACATCACTCTGCGTGACGATGTGAAGTTCTGGGACGGCTCCAAGCTGACCGCCAAGGATGTCGTGGCCTCCCTGAAGCGCACGGCCGACCCCAAGTCCGGGTCCATCTATGCCTCCGCCTACGCCCTGGTCAACGACATCAAGGCCGTGGATGACACGCATGTGCAAATGACCTTCAAGGTGCACGACGGCGACATCCTCAACGCACTGGCCACCTCACCGGGCCGCGTCGTCTCGGCAGACTTCCTCTCCAAGGCCGGCCAGGACCTCGGCACGCCCAAGGGCGGGGTCATGTGCACCGGTCCGTACTCCCTGAAGAAATGGACTCCGGGCCAGTCCGTGACCGTCGAGGCTAACCAGGACTACTGGGATGGCGCCCCCAAGGTCGGCGAGATCGACTTCATTCCGATCCAGGACGACGCCGCCATGACGTCCGCCCTGTCCTCCGGCGATCTGGATGGCGCCTTCGATATCCCAGAGTCCTCCACCCAGCAGCTGGCCAACTCCGGCAAGGGAGCCGTAACGATCGGCCCCTCCAACTCCACCATCGCCTTTGGCGGCGCTGGCGGCGCGGACAACCCTGAGGATGCCACGAAGATCCGCCAGGCCATCAGCTTGGCCGTGGATCGAGACTCAGCCGTGAAGAACCTACTCAAGGGGTACGGCGCCCCCGCCACGACGTTCACCACTCCGTTCCAGTTCGAAGGACTGGAGCAGGCAGAGTTGTTCCAGAAGGCCTACGACGAATTGCCGCCCGCAGAGGTGGATCTCGATAAGGCCAAGCAGCTCATCGAGGAAGCTGGCGCCAAGGGCAAGACCTTGAAGGTCGTGGTTCCCTCCGGCAACCAGTTGTTGCTGAACATCGCCACCGTGGTGAAGGATGCGGCAGACAAGATCGGCTTCACCCTGAAGATTGAGCAGCGCCAGCCCGCCGAGTACGCCTCCATCTTCTACGATCCGTCCGCCCGCGAGGGCGTGGACTTCCTGGCGGCCGTTGGCTATCAGGACACCCCTGGCGTGAACACCTACGCCATGCTCCGCGCACTCCCCCCGCAGGAGGGCGGCATCTTCAACTGGGTGGGCTATGAGGATCCCAAGGTCACGCAACTGATCCAGGGCGCCCGCACCTCGGCAAATTCCAAGGACGCTGCCGAGAAGTTCAATGAGGCCCAGGCGATCTTCTCCCAGGCCCAGCTGCAGGTCACCTTCGGCGTCCAGTACACCCGCACCTACCTGCGTGAGGGACTCACTGGAGCCACGACCTCCATCGCCCACGTCAGCTCACCGTGGGCCAAGGACCTGGGCGGGAAGTGGCCCCCGGCCCGGTACTGGCGGAGCCCCGAGTCGACACCTTGAGATGTCGACTCGGGGCTCCTGCAGTTTTCATGCTTAAGTAATCGACAACAGTATCTTTCTTGTGGACCCAAGACGGTCGCGTTTAATCTAATACCGCAATAACGGCGAACTGTTTTTCAAATCACAAAGAACCGTTCACTTCTCCTACGAATAGCCCATGAACCATGTGGCATGGGTTATAGGACAAAAAGTGTGTCTGGCTCGGGTGTGTCATGGGCGTCCTGCCCATCCTTTGCGGGTGTAGAGGCCGTCTTCGGGTGTGGGTGTGGTGCCGTAGGTGGGGGTGCCGGTGGTTTCTTCTTCGGTCTGGGTGGTGGGTCGGGGTTGGGGTGTGTAGTGCTCTTGGCGGATGAAGCTGGTGGGGGCTGGTGGGTTGGCTGAGTGGCGGGTGAGGTACCACTCGAAGGCGCGGCGTTGGTGTTCTGGTGGCATGCCCCGGTGCAGGCGTAAGGGGAGGCGGAGTTGGGCGTTGGTGCCGCCTTCGATGATGTTGGTCGTGGATGAGGCCTCGAAGTCGGCGAGGCTGGGGTCTAAGTAGGTGAAGAGGGTCTTGTCGTTGAGGGGTTTGGCCATGGATCGGTAGGCCTTGCGGAGGCGGTCATGGGTGTACCAGGATTTCTGTCCGGCCTTGGCGTGGGAGGGGCGGAGTCCATGGGCATCGCGGGCGAGGGTGCGTTCGTTGAGGAGGGTCTTGTAGGTGGCATGCCAGGTGTTGAGTTTGCTCAGCCATTCGGTGGCCGCGTGAGTGGTTTTGATGCCGGTGAGGTCCAGGGAGAGTTTGCGTAGTGCGCGTCCTGCCGGGGTTTTCGGGTGCCTGGTCAGGTGGGTGCGTACGTTGCGTTGGATGTGGACCAGGCAGCGCTGGACTCGGGTTTCTGGCCAGAGGTGACGTATGGCTGCGGCGAGGCCGGAGCCGCCGTCCATGACCGCTAGACGCGGTGCTGGGATGGTGCTCAGGAGTGTTTCCCAGGCGGTTTGGTTCTCTGAGTCGGCCCACTGGAATCCGATGGGTTTGCCTTCGGCGATGGCGATCAAGCAGCACCAGCGCGAGGAGAGGTAGATCCCGTCGAGTTGGACTTCGTCGTAGACGACGCCGGTGACTGGGATGGAGGGTTTCACGTTCCAGCACCAGGCGGTTTTCCTGCGCCAGGTCCGGTCCGTTTTCGTGGTCATCTTGGCGCGGTCGGATTGGGTTTCTTTGGACTGTAGCCAGGCCAGTAATCGGTTGAGTTCATGCCCGCGGGCCACGGCTGGGTTGGGCTTGTTCGTGGACGAGGAGCCTGTCAAGTTTTCTGTGTAAACCCTTCTGTTGGTTATTGATGGATGTGT
>JBQDZM010000008.1:0-60818 GCA_052108535.1 Galactobacter sp.
CGAGGAAACGAGACATGAAGACTATTAGCCGCAAGTACCTGAAGACCACCGCAGCCAGTTGATACTATGCTAGAGCATACTTAGGATGGAACCGTGACTTGTGCCGCAATCTACGTCCGCCAGTCGATCGACCAGGATCAGGGCATCTCGCAGCAGCTCGCCGACTGCCGGGAGGAGGCTCGCCGCCGTGGTTGGCGGATCCTACACGAGTTCAAGGACAATGACACCTCCGGGAGCAAGGCGCGAGGGGCCGGGACCGGCTGGGCGGACATGCTCTCGGCCTATGACCGGGGCGAGTTCGACGTGCTGATCGTCGTGGACGTGGACCGTCTCACGCGCCGCCTCGCCGACGTGCTCGAACTGCGCCAGAAGCGCGAGATCAGGATCGTGACCGTACGCGGCGCTATCGACACCCAGGACGACGACTTCATGCTCAAGCAGCTTGTCCTCCTCGCTGAGCGCGAGGTGCAGGTCAAGACCCGACGCGCGCGCCGCTACGCCATCGAACGGCGCAAGCAGGGCCACCCAAGCCCCGGCCACACGCCCTACGGGTACCGCTGGCTGCCCGCCTCGCAGCGCGACGCGAACGGCACCCGGTTCGAGATCGTCGAGGACGAGGCGGCCGACGTGCGACGCATCTTCGGAGACTTTCTCGCGGGCGCGCCTCTCGGCCAGATCGCGCGTGACCTGAACCGTGCCGCACGGACCACACGAGCGGGGAAGCCGTGGAGGCGCACCACGGTGCGTCGGATGTTGATGAACCCTCACTACGCTGGGCTCCTGCCGCCCGCGCAGCAGGTCGCCGCGGGGCACTACGACCTCGCCAAGATCGACCTCGACGAGTGCGAGGCCGGCGCGTGGGAGCCGATCGTTTCCCGCGCCTATGTCAGCGCAGCTCGGGCGCAGCTCGTCGGGCGCGAACCCGTCCACAACGGCACCGCGCGCCGCTGGCTGCTCTCCGGTCTCGCCGTCTGCGCGACCTGCCGAGAGCCCGTGTACGCAGCCTCGGGGAAGAGCCACCCGACGAAGCGCGTCGACGGATCGGGCAAGGCCGCCTCGAAGCGATACCACACTTACCGCTGCCGCAACAATCACTTCCACCGCGCAGGCGACCCCATCGATGAAGCCGTCACGCTGATCTGCATCCGCAGGCTCCAGGAGCCCGACGCCTCAACGCTGCTCGCGCAGGCCGCGGACGACGGAGAGAGCCCGAGTGAGCTCAACGCGCAGCTGGCAGACCTCGACAGGCGCGAGCAGGGCATCTACAACCTCCTCGCCACCCGAGGCAATACCGGGAACGCCATGCACGCTCTCGAGACCCTCGACGATGAGCGCGCCGATCTCGAAGCCCGCCTCCAGAAGGTCATCCAGCACGATCCGCTTGCCGAGGCCGTCCACAGCGGCGACGCGGAGGCATGGTGGGACGCCGCGAGCCTTGGGCGCAGGCGTACCGTCGTTGAGGAACTCATGACCGTGGTGATCCGACCGGTCCGGAAGGGTCAACGTACCCCGACCGTCGAGAAGGTCATTCCCACCATCGCGATCGAGTGGGTCCAGGACTGACCAGCAGGTCGCTTAGTCATATCGAAAAAGGGAATTCGATCCTTCGCTCCCTTTGGCGTTCAAGATAGCAATCAGGTTTAATGTCCGTATAAGGGGTGCATTCACCCCAGACGATGAACCTGTCGTGCCACGAGGCACTGGTCAACCCTCGCTCGAAGTCACCACTAGAACACAACCCGTCGTGACCATCGCAGTTGGCGCTCCAGGCTATGTTAAAAGCAGAGGTGGGTCACATCGCCCCGGCAAGGGGCGACCTCTCAGCGGCTCCCCTCGAACGGGTCCACAACGGTGTGCACGCCGTGCTCCAGGCACACGAAACCGATCCGGATGCCCGCGTCCGTCGTGAACGGCTCCGGCTCGCAGTCCGCGCCGCAGTCAGAGCACGTCCGATAGTCCTCGTCCTGTGAGACTCGGACCTCGAGCCCGTCCGGGTTATCGTGCTGATCGTGCGCCATACCCGCAAGCTTATGAGGTCAGCAGGCCCAGGTGAAGGCCCCGATGGCCAGGTGTTCGAGGTCGGCGCCGACTGGAGCTTTCGTGTAAGAGTACCGCCTGATCAGGGGGTTCCTGGAGGATGCTGGGTTGTTCGCTTCCCAAGCAGCGCCTTGCATCTGGCCTTCAGCGCCTTCGTCCGCCTGTCACTGAAGGGAGGATAGATGGAGGGTTTGGGTTCAGTCCTTGCGGTCGCGACACGGGTCGTCCATCGGCTCGACTGAACTGTCAACGAGTGAAGACGCACGCGCGAACTCGAGAGATGGACAGCACCCGTCTCCTCGGCCGACCTGATTAAGGTGCGGTCGACCTGTAGTCTGATCTACGTGGACGAGAACATACCCCAGACGCCTCGACGCAAACGAGGGGGCAAGCAGCCGTTCTCTTCGTTTGCAGAGGATCTGAACTTCCCCGCTGGCTTCTCTGACCGAGTAGCAGGCGAGAACGATCCGAAGCTCGGAGAGGCCAAGGACTGGCTCGTCAACGGTCGCTCGCAGCAGCAGAACTTCTGGCCCGCGCTCTCGCTAGCTCTCCTCTCACAAGCGGAAGAGACGCTCAGCATAGCGGGCGAAGATAGTGTCGACGATGTATTCGACACATTCGAGATCGAGAGGACCGGCCGCACCGGGCGGGCCGTCAACACGCTGAACTTCATCGTAAACGGCACAAAGATTACCCTTCGGCCCCGTTTCAACCCTGCGGCAGATGCCATTCGCATCGAGATGCGCCGTGATCACCCGTCCGCTGCACCTCACGCCACACAAGCATGGCGTGATTATCGACCGTTGATCGAGATGATCTACGCGATGTCTCCTGCTGCTCGTGCGCGCTTCGCTGAGTATGTGTGGGACACGGGCGTGAACGCCGCCGAAGAGCGCACCTGGGCAAAGCAGGCAGAGCGTATCGTGCGACCCTTCGAGTACGTCCTCGCTAATTTCGATACCCACAACGCGAGGCCCGGAGGAGCGCTGTTCCAAGGACTCGTATTCGGCTACTTCCGCGCTGACTCACCAAACCTGACGCTCGAGTCCCACGCAGTCAATACCGGCTCCTCGCGTGCTGACATGCCAGGCGACGTGGCGGGCTTCCGTGGGGGCGAAGTGGAACTGGCTGTCGAGGTAAAGGACTACGGCATCCCGATCGAGGACGTCGAGAACATCCTCGTGGACTTTCTCGAGGATCTTACTGATGCGCCGAACGCGACCGCTGTCGTCGTGGCCGACTCGGTCGATCAGGAAAGCCGTGACCGTCTTTCCGAGTCGAACATCATCGCCCTCGGACGTGACGACCTCCGTGCTCGGGTGATCACCTGGGACCTCCCGAAGCAGCAGGAGGCGCTCCGCGGAGCCCTCTACTACCTCGGTCGCATTCAGAAGAGCACTGCACTGGTCAAGCGCCTCACGGAGTTCCTCGAGACGGAGGGCATCTCCACAGGCGTCATTGACCAGCCGACGGTCAGAGACGACGACGCATCGATCCCGAGTTAGTCCTCTTCGAGTCGGATAGTCATCTCGGAAAGCCGCGGGATCGCCTCCCGAGAGATGTTGATGTACTCGGGATCGCGTTCGACGCCTATCGACGAGTATCCGACCGCCTCCGCGGCTGCGAGCGTCGAGCCCGAACCAGCGAACGGATCCAGCACGATCCCCTGTCCCGTCGGCAGGGATGCCCGCACGACCCGCCGCAGGAATCCCTGGGGCTTCAGCGAGGGATGAGGCGCGATCGCGCGTTCCTTGCCTCGTGCGGGGGGACCCTTGATCACATCGCCGAAGGGCTGCTCATCGCTGATCCGGCGGAAGCCGCCAGTACCCCACTTGCGAAGATTCTCGGCGACCGTCCCTTCGATCGGTTTGCGGTAGAGCAGCCAGGGCTCCCATTGGGAACGAGGCATCACCGACACGTCTGAGAACTCCTCGTGCGCTCCCTTCGGACGGTCACCGCCCCGTAGCGTCTGCACCAGCCTGATGACCTCCCCTCGGCGCTCGAGCCCACCCGCCGTCAGAGCCGCCGATACAACATAAGAGACCAGAGGATTCGCCGCGACGAGCACGTTCCCGCCCGGAACGAGTACACGATTGACCAACTGCGCCCACTCCGTGAAGAAATCCGAGATTGTCTGGTAGTCCTCCGGCGTCATCGTCGTGAAACGCGGAAGCGGGGAGCGAGTGCTGCCGTCAAGAGTCGGCGGAATCCGCCAGAGGCCACCCTGGCCGCGGCGAAGCTTGCTCTGCTCACGAGCCGAGTACTCCGCTGCTCCATAAGGCGGATCGGTTACGACGGCATGGATGCTGTTCGGCTCACGACGAGCCAGCCACTCGAGGCTGTCATCGTGGAAAAGCGTCGCTTTGCCGTATGTGAACGCCGGGGCCTCAAGACTCGCGACACGCGAGGCCAGTGCATACATCCCCCGGTTGACACGAACGATCGTGGTACCCACGTTGAGCCGCAGCGAGGAGCGCACGCTCGACGGCGAGATGGCACGGCCCAGGATCGCGTTCACGCCCTCCTGGATCTCGCCCGTGGTGAGTCCGATCTCCCGAGCCTGAGCGAGCGTGGCGATGATCGCATCGCGCACGTCGCCGGATCGCACAGTCTCGCGTGAGGTAGTTAAAGACGTCATGACGTCAATATAGCATGAAACAGACGTCGTGACGTCAGATGACTATCTCGAAAGAGAGGCGGTCAGGGTCGCGCCGACCATCTCTCCTCGATCTTACGCCACGGGCTCTGCGACCTATCATTCGCGCAGGCCAGCGCCGCTACTGGTCTCGACAGAATGGACCATGTGGCCGACAACCCCAGGCCACCTCCCCGATGCGAGCGAGGTACTGTTGCTGGGCAGCGCGACGCCGGAGCGGGGCTTGGCATTCGTCGCCTCTGTGATCCACTCATCGCTCATGCTTCCTGGTCCTCGTCGTCCGCCATCTCGGCGGCTGTCACCTCCGCCAGCGCCTTGTGTACGGCACCCACGGAGGCGCCGACCCCTGCTGCGATGACCCTGATCGACTCGCCGCGCTCTCGCCTCGAGAGGATCGCCGCGCGCTTGTCGTCGTCGATCACACGCGGCCGCCCGCCGACCCTGCCCCGCTTCCGTGCCGCTTCGAGCCCGTTCCGCGTCTTGCGCACGATGTCGCGTCGACGGTCCTCGGCCAGCGCGAGTGCCATGTCCAGCACGAAGCTGCGTTCGGTGTGCTCCCCCGCGGCGATGCCCTCGAGCACCTTCACCGCGATGCCGCGCTCGAAGAGGTCGTTGAGGACAATGAGCCCCTCGAGCAGGTTCCTGCCGAGCCGGTCGACCTCCTGCACGGTGAGCATGTCCCCATCGCGCATGTAGTCGAGTGCCTCCTGGAGCCCGGGCCGGTGGTCGACCGCGAGCTTCCCGCTGACCTTCTCCTCGAAGACCTTGACGCAGATCGGGTCGAGCGCGTCGTGCTGGCGCTCGGTTTCCTGCTTCTTGGTGCTGACGCGGACAAGTCCGACGAGCGCCATGCCCCCTCCGTTCATCAAACCTGTTCAACTGCTACTTCCGAGACTACAGGTTGTTGAACGGGTTTGTGAACATCCACGAGGTCCGGATCCTCTTGCTGTGGACTTGATCGCTATATGGCGGCATTCTGTGATCGCTCCTTGGCGCCGAACTCTCCGAGATGCTTTGACCCGGAGAGCCGACTGCGTCGGAACAATCGATTCTGGACGAGGGAGCGCAGGCAGCGCTTAGCACGCGATATAGCCGTTGCACCGGCTCGCATTATCAGTTGGGTCGTCGTCGACGCCCTCCGGTTCGACGGGGAAGTGCTCCTCGCGGAATTGTTGGATCTGCTCCGCAGCGATCCGGTGCGCAGCGTCGTCGTCGGCATCAGGAGCCGATAGACGTCGGATCGTCTGATCCTCGCGGGGTCGTGGCTGCGGCGGACTTCGATGACACGCTCACAGCGTGCGATGAAGCTCGAGTTCGGTCGGGGCTGTCATATCCGTCGTAAGTCGACCGAGCCAGCTCGACTTCTTCGATATGCGACTGCGCCCATTGCCCCAGCGCTGCCAGTGGCTCCCGAAGAGTGAGCCCGAGTGGGGTGAGCGCATAGTCGACCCGTGGGGGCATCTGATCGAAAGCTGTCCGGGACACGATGCCGTCGCGCTGAAGTTCACGGAGAGTGTCGGCGAGAACCTTTCCACTGATACCGCCGACGGCTTCGCGAATCTCTCCGAACCGGAGCGGCCCGTCGCTGAGCGAGATGACGATCATCGCCGTCCACTTGTTCGCGATGCGCGCCAACGATGTGCGCGACGGACACGTAGCCAGCATGACATTCCACTCTGGTTGCGACATGACCACCACCTCCCTTTAGTTACGTTGAGGTAACCGGTTACCGGATGTAATCATGAATATACCAACCCCTGACAGGAGAAATGCAATGAGCGAGAGCACCCCTACTGCTGTGGCTAATGCCTACTTTGATGCACTCGGCACCGGCGACGTACCAACGGCGATGAGCCTGCTGAGCCCCGAGGTCGTCTGGCACCAGCCGGGAGCCAACCAGTTCTCCGGAGATCACGCCGGCCTGGATGGCGTCGGCGCCCTGCTCGGCGGCATGATGGAGGCCAGCGCCGGCACCTTCCAGCTCTCGGTCTCTGGGCCCGCCATGGTCAACGGCGAGCTGGTTGCCGTTCCGGTTCGCTTCGTCGGCAAGCGCAGCGACGCCTCGATGGACATGGGCGGGGTCGACCTGCTCACCGTTCGTGACGGGAAGATCGTCGCGGTTCACCTGTTCTCCGAGGACGGTGCCGCCGAGGACGCATTCTGGGGACAGGCCTGACCAACAGATTCGAGCGGTGGGTTCGGGCGCGCGGTGCCTGAACCCACCGATTCACTGACACACTGACGGTGAATCGGCCTGACTTTCGTTCCTATCGGGAGCCTTGTCCGGCAGTTGCTGGATTGGCTGATTCGAGGTCAGCGTAGTACGCGTTCTCGACCTCGGTGGGTGTGCGCATGTCGAGCTCGCCGTGGAGGCGCTGATTGTTCCACCACCACACCCACTCGAGCGTCGTCAGCTCGACCTGCTCGACCGTTCGCCAGGGCCCTTGCTGACGGATCAGCTCGGTCTTGTAGAGGTTGTTGACGGCCTCGGCCATCGCGTTGATGCTCCTATAGTTGTCAACTCACGATTTCACCCGTTCTCGGGTCGGTCTTAACCAGGTGGTAGACCTCGCGGATCACGTAGCGTTTGAGGCAGCGGATGATGTCGCGTTTGCTCTTGCCCTCGGCGGTGCGTCGGGCGACGTAAGCAAGCGTGGGCTCGTGGAATCGCATCCTGACGATCACGGTTCGGTAGATCGCGGCGTTGAGCTGCCGGTGCCCGCCGTGGTTGATGCGGTGCTTCCCACTGGTCATTCCCGAGCCGGTCGGGACGGGGCTAATGCCGGCGAGTTTCGCGAACGCTGCCTCGCTTCTGATGCGTTCGGGATTGTCTCCGGCGACGATGAGGATCTCCGCTGCGGTATCGACGCCGATCCCGAACTCGTCCAGCAGATGCGGGGCGCGCTGCACGACAAGCTGCTCGATCTGCGCCTCGAGCTCTTTGATCTCTTCGTTGAGGACGATCCACCGCTTCGCGATCGACCTGAGCGCGTGGCGGTTCGCGTCCTCCGGTGTGTTGAGCCCGCGGGGGCGGAGTACGGCGCAGTGCCGGGCGATCATCTTCTGCGTCTTCCTGGCCGTCTCGCGTCGGAGATCCTCAGTGGCGTGGACGAGCATTGCCTTGAGGGTGACCATCGCGCCAGTGCGATCTTTCACCGCGGTATCGTGCGCGACTTTCAACTGCCGGATCATCTCCACGACCCCGTCAGCGGTCTTCGGAACCGCGGTCGCGAACCCAGCGAGCACGGCCCGAGCGGCGTTCTCCGCATCGAGGGTGTCGGACTTCCCATTGAGCCTGCGTAGCCGGCGGTCAGGGCGTGAGACTTCGATGACCTTGTGTCCGTGGCGGCGGACGAACGACGTCAGCGCGGCCCCGTAGGAGCCGGTGCCCTCGACACCGAACGCAATGATCTTCCCGAACCCGCTCGCCCACTCCAATAACTGCCGGAACCCGGCCGTGTCGGTCGCGATTGTGAGGGTCGCGAGAATCCCTCCGACCGAGTCCATTACCGCGGCGACGTGAATGTGCTTGTGCGTGTCGACGCCGATGACGACATGCCCCGAACGGGCAGGCGCGATCTCAGTCATGTGTACTGTCTCCTTCACCGGTTAACGTGGTCAACACGCTGTCGCCGGCGGGTGGACAGGACTGTCACGGGGACGCTTTGACGATGTTGCTCCAGGCTCCTATCAGGTCACGCCCGATCCGGCGGCAGCGGTTACTGCGCGCCCGGCCGGAGGATCGACAGATCAACGCCAAGGCACCCTGCGGGCCAATCGTAAGCAAGGGTCAGAACGCTCCGGCCAGGACTACCTCATCCTCGCGGGATGCGGCAGAAACAGACTGACAGTCGTAGGCGTCGCCGACGGTCCCGATCGACGGGGCGATGCCCTCGAGGTCGAGGTGCTCGGTGTACCGGATCGACGTGTACTGGCCGTATTCAACCGGTCGTCGCAACAGCTGCTCCTTCGACTGAGAGTAGCTTCTCTGAGAAGGCCTCGGCAGGAGTGCGCCATCCGAGGATCTCTCGAGGCCTGTTGTTGATCGCGTGCGCGACCGCAACGATCTCTCGCTCACTCCAACGCGACAAGTCGGTGCCCTTGGGGAAGTACTGGCGGATGAGCCCGTTGAGGTGCTCATTGCTACCGCGTTGCCACGGACTCTTCGCGTCAGCGAAGTAGACGGGCAGACCGATCTCCTTCGTGAGGAGTTCGTGAGCGGAGAGTTCCTTCCCTCGGTCCCAGGTCAGCGACCGTCTGAGTGAGCCCGGCAACGAGAGAAACGTCGACACCAACGCGTTCTTCATCGTGATCGCGCCATAGCCGGCAAGCGCCGGACCATTCTTCCGGGGCGGGGTCACCCCATAGCCCGCCTGGCGGGGAAGGTGAATCAACATCGCGTATCTCGTCGTGCGTTCGATGAGTGTAGCGACCGCCGAGCGCTTGAGCCCGATGACGAGGTCGCCCTCCCAATGGCCCGCGATCTTACGGTCGGTCACCTCTGCCGGCCGCCTGGCGAGCACGGTCTCATCGGTGACGTGCGCCCAGGCCTGCTGACGGGCGCGGGCTCTGGGAACGCGCTTCGTGCGGCCCCGCCGTAGATGCCAGGACTGTCGTCTCTCGAGCCCTCCGCGTGAAGGGACGTAGAGCGCTTGATAGATCGCCTCGTGCGAGATCCGCATCGACAGATCGTCCGGGAAATCGACCGGTAGTCTCTTCGAGATCTGTCTCGGGCTCCAGGCCGTCACCCAGTCGCGGTCACCGCGGTGGGGTTTGTTCTTCCCATCCCAGACCGGTCCGGCAGGGCCTACCTCCGCGCCGTCGTTATCAAGGACGCGACCGCTGAGCTTGTCATTGACGTAGTCACGTAGCTCGGGGTTGAGCGTGAGTTTCGCCGGCTTGGGGCGACGAGCGCGGCGCTCAGCATGCCATTGTGCTGTGGAGGCCTTGTAATCGAGGCGATAGGTGCGTGTCGAAGCGTTCCTCCGCAGCTCGCGAGACACGGTCGATGCGTCACGACCCAATCGGCGGGCGACCTCCCGAACTGCTGCGCCCTGAGCACGCCAGAGGGCTATGTCCTCACGCTCGCGAGACGAGAGATAACGCCCGGATACCTTGGGCGGGAGTTGAGGATTCACGCCGCCAGCATTCCGGAACCAGCGATGAGCGACTGGCTCTGACACGCCCGCAGCGGCACCGGACTCTCGCGTTTTCTTCCCCTCGCCGATCGCGGCCCAGAATCGGACACGGTCCTCGCGCCACGCGACCGTCGGCCTGCCCGGCGAGACGATCTGCCCGCGATACGCGCGCACGCGCTTTTGCATGTTGCTGTAACCCATCGAACACCTCTCGCTGTCGGTGTTGCGACGACCGGTTGAATACGGCCTGGGCCCCGGCATCGCTGTGATGGATCAGATCCCCTGGTGAGACCGGATTTCCTTCGCGATCACGTTGCCACAGGGCGATCCGCAGCGGAGTCATGACGAGATCGGTGCGCATGCTGGAGCTGGCATGCCAGCCCACGATCCGCTGGGCGAACACATCCAGGACGAACGCGACGTAAACGAACCCCGCCCACGTTCTGACATACGTGAAATCGGTGACCCAGACGCGGTCGGGAGCCGGAGCGGTGAAGTCGCGATTCAGCAGGTCACCGGCTCGCTTCCCGTCCGGACCGGGGATCGTGGTGCGGATCTTCTTGACCCGCCTGACGCCCTCCAGGCCCAGGGTGCGCATCGCGCGGTCCACCGCGCCACGAGAGGCCCCGACCAGGCCCTCCTGGCGCCGGATCACGGCGAGCCACTTCCGCCGCCCGTACAGGCCCTCCGGCGTCATCTGCACCTGCCCGGTGACCGGGTTGAACTTCCATGCGAGCTCGCGGATCTTGTCCTCCACCAGAGCGTCTGTGACGGTGCGGGAAGCGATGCGGGCCGGCCTCTTCCAGGCACGGTAGGTGCGTGCAGCGATCTCCAGGCCCTGCTGGCGCAGAACGCGGAGGATCGACTCGACTGCATACCCTTCGGCGCGCATCTCGTCGATGAACGCGAGGATCAGCGGTTGCGGGGGTCGAGCTCCCCCGCGAAGAAAATCGAGGCCCGGCGAAGGATCTCGTTGTCCTCCCGCAGCCGCTTGACCTCGCCCTTCAGGCGCTTGACCTCGGCAGACTCTTCGCTCGTGACACCGGGGCGGGCCCCGTCGTCGACCTCGGCCTGGGCCAGCCAGCGCCGCACGGACTCCCGCGAGACACCTTCCTGGCGAGCGACCGCGGCCGTCGCCGCGGTCAGGGTGGAGTACTCCTGCTGGTGCTCCCGCACGAGCCGCACGCACCTCGCGCGCAGCTGGGGATCGATCTTCTTCGGCATGCTGTCCATCCTCTCGGACTCAAACAGCAGCGGCATCAAACCCGGGCCGATTCAAATAGATGTACCCGGCGCGCGCGCCGCGCGTCTTCGTGCGAGCGACGGCCCTCGCCTCGCTGCTCTCTCTGCCGAAGGCGCGCCACCCACCACCATCGGGGATACGTCCGGTCTTCTTTACATCGAGGTGGACCATGTGCCCCGGGTGCTTGGCGACGATCTTGCGCACCTCGCGGTTGTTCTCCCCGTTGGGGTCGATGAATCGCCGCCGGTTCAGGCCGAGCTGGTCGAGGTATCTCGTGACCGTGCGGCGGCTGATCGTTACGTCGTCTGCAACCAGTTCGAAGGCGATCCGTGCGGCCGGCCACTTCCTGTCCCGTCGCATGGTCTCGATCTTGGCCACGGTCACACCGGGTGTCGCAGTCGGCTGGCGGATCGGCGCGGAGGAACGGTCGTGCAGGCCGAGTTCTCCGTATCGACGATACCGGTTCACCCACTTCGAGGCGGTCGCGCGCGAGATGCCCATCTCGGCCGCGACATGCGCGATCGGGCGGCTTCTGCAACGCTCCACCAGCCGGTGGCGACCCTCGGGAGTCAGCGGAGCGTTGCGGTGTACCATCGCCGAGTCCTTATCCGAGGTTGGTTCTGATCCAGATCCGCATCGCGTCTCGGATCATTTCTGCGTTGTCCTCTCCGCCATAGGTCGCGGCGAAACGAGCGTCAGCGACATACAACTCGGAGAGCCCGGTGTAGGCGGCGTGGTCAGGTGCTTTCCCGCCCCAATAGGCCGTGACCCACCGGTGGTGCTCAGCGACCAGGTTCTGGAAGCGCGTGTTGCCAGGATTCTCACCGGCCTCGGCTGCTGCGCGCAGCGCCGCGTTGACGTCGAGGCTTCGCTTGTCGTCTTCGTCGCGCTGACCGTCGGTCATGTCGGCGCGGCGCTTCGCGGCACGTTCCCATGCCGCGTCCCCCCAACGAGCGCGAACCTCGCCCTCGTACTGGCTCTGGTCGACGCCAGCGAAAACTTCTTCAATGGGCATTACTTGGCCTTTCCTTACAGTGTCGAGCGTGTGCCGGACGACAGTGATCTGCTGATTGGTTCTGTCACGACGCTCCTCCAGGAGCGTGAGATGGGTCTCGATGGCATCAGCGAGCGACATGTGGTCGTCGAGCGCGAGTTGGATCGTGGCCAGCGGGAGTTCGAGCGCGCGTAAGGACAGGATTCGGTAGAGGCGTGAGATCTCGACCTCTCCGTAAAAGCGGTAGCCGTTGCTGGCCACCCGGGAGGGACGGAGAAGGCCGATCTGCTCGTAGTGCCGAAGCGTCCGGCTAGTAAGGCCAGTCGCCTTGGCGAGGTCTCGGATCGGCCACTCCGTCATAGCGTTCTCCTCAGTGTCCGTTCGCTACCGCTGTCGGGGCTTCGGGCACCTCGAAGTCGCCCATGATCTGATCGCTGGCCCATTCCCGGGCCGCAGCCTGATCCGCCACGCGGGGAGCAGTCAACGTGACTGTGTTGCCGTCTCCATCCGTGAACGTGACGTCAGTCGTGAACCACGGAGTATCGACCGGCCCGGTGACCTCCGCCCCCGATGATCGAAGCCGCTCAGCGACCTCCCCCAGATCGACGTTCCCCGCGGCAAACGACGTCGACACTGATCCACGCGCCACTACACCCTGGGTCATGAGGATGTCCTGGTTCCTCTCCCTGCGCAGGTGCACCAGCGCAGGCGCACCGCCCGGATCAGGGATCGTGGCGAGAGTCACGAACCCCGCAGCCGCGTAGATAGTCTCCGACGCAGTGAAGTCACTGACCACGAAGTTCACGAACATCGGCATTACATAGATGGACCGGTCGATCGCCGGCCCGCTGTTCTCAGTCATGAACACCACCCTGTCGGTTGACGTTACGGCAGAGTCAAGACAGCCCCGCGATCTCAGACCAGGACAACCCCCAACAGGCTGAGCGTCAACAACGTCATGGCCAGCAACAACTAAGCAAGGATTGTTGCGGGCACTCAGCCGCGAATGCGGTACCCCGATCGACCAGTTGACGGCAGAGCACGCGGCCGCCTAAACCGATGCTCAAGAGCGAGAGGCAGGCATCAATCCCCCGCGGACCTATTGGCATGTGGCAAGCCTTTTCCCAAGGCCGCGTTATTCCCGATTTCGGTAAGAGGTGTGACTGCTTCGGCGGCGTAGCGAGACGGCGCGATGCCGAAAAAGTTGCTGAAGGCGCGCGAGAAACTGTTGGGGCTCTCGTAACCGACGCGGTGACTGACTGCGGTGACATTCGCGCCCGTCTTCAGCAGACGCGCCGCTGCTTGGAGACGATTGCGCCGCCGCCACTCACGCAGCGTGTAACCGGTCTCCGCGAGGAAAGTACGCTCCAAGCTCCTGCTGCTGAGATGCACTTCGGAAGCCCAGCGGGCGATCAATCGATCATCGCCGGGGTTGAACAGCAACGCATTGGCCACCGTCAGTGCAGCCGGAGTGCTCGGTAGCGGCAACGCGCCGCCGCCTAGTATTCGCCGCTCCAAAATCGAGAGCACCTGACGCTCGACATTAGCCTGCGGCCTGATGAGCGTGGTCGTGTAACTCTGGTGCAGGGCCAGAAAACAGATCTTCTCTCGATCCGTTATCTGGACGACCGTGATATCCGACAGCACCGTTGCGGTGAGCCGATACTCGAACCAGAAAGGAAGCAGGATCGAATCGGCCTGCACCCGTACCGAGTGTCGAGTCCCCATTGGAAGCCACAGGACGTCATTAGCCGACAGTTCGATCTGTTGATTTGACAGAAAGAAGCGCGAAGAGCCGGCGACCTGCCAGAAGGCCACGCCTTCATCTACGTGTTGACGATCGATGACGTCGACGCTGGGGATCCTCAATGAGAAATCAGTGTCCACAGCCTGGTCGATCTTCACCGTTGCCTCTCCGCGTGTCGATGTTGTCGTGTTCGGCTAGATACCTGTCGAATCGAGCACCGTTCCGTCACCTAGTTTAGCCTAACCTAATTTCGGTACGATCATTGACTGTACGAGCCATTCCACGCATGCCTGCGGCGACTGAATCGGCCCTTACGGGCCGTAGCCAAATGCGACAACACCCACCCGCCCACGCCATTGCTCCGAAGAAAGCAGGGTCCAGTTCCACATGTCCGTTTCCCCCTCCGCCGATACCCGCGCCCCCTGGAAGCGCTTCGTCGTGGCCACCACGACGATGCTGGTTCTACTCACCTCTGGTTGCACCGCCGCAGACGACAACTCGACGCCTGGCGACAGTTCCACCCCATCGGGACCCTATCCGATCACGGTCGAGAATTTCGATGGCGGTGTGACGATCGACAAGGCCCCCGAACGCATCCTGGTCCTGGAGCAGGACCAGGCCATCGAGGTCATCGATCTTCTGGGTTACACTGACCACGTGATCGCCTACGCCCAGCCCGAGGCAGTCGTCGACCGACCCTACTTACCGGCGGAATTTCTTCGCGGCGGGGAGAAATTCAATGATGGATTGATCCCGGCCAACCCGGGAACGATCTCGCCCGAAGCGGTTGCCGCGCTCGATCCGGATCTCATCATCGGCCCCGACTACCTCGACGAGAGCGACATCGAAAAACTCAATGCCATTGCGCCGCTCGTGACGACGGCCTCCGGGAACGATGATGACCAGGAGATCGTCGAAAACACCTTCCTGGCGCTGGGAAAGACCAAGAAAGACGCTGCAGCATTTCATGACGCGGCCGTGGACATTCTGCACAATTATGGCGAATCCACCTTCGGTAGCACCAAGCTGGTCCTTGACTACTTCCGCGCCGACGAAGAAGACCTCGGCTCACCCAACTTCGGCTCGAAAATCTACTTCGAAACAGGTCTGGAGCGCGGACCGCTGACGGCCAAGGTGAAAAGCACCGGGGAATCCCAGACACTCTCATGGGAGAACTTCGGTGATCTGGCGCAAGCCGACATCTTCCTCATCGCGAGTATTGTCCCGGACGAAACTCGCGCGGTTCTCGAAGCGGATCCTCGTTGGGCGGATCTACCTGCCGTCAAGAATGATCTTGTTTTCTATCAAGGAGATCCTGAGCTGGAGACCTCGACGAGCAATCCGCTGACGCCACTCGGAGCCCAGCATTTCGTCGACACCTTCGGCGCCCAACTCGCCGAACGCCTGCACGCCGCAGGCCTCGTCGATTGATGACTTCCTATCCCCGTCGGCTGTCACCTTTGGGCACGAACAGCCCTGCTCTCGAAACTGAAACGTGACAGCCGGTGCGGGGCGATGGAACGCTCATAGGGAGATAAGCCGACAGGTCTTCTCGTGCAGCACCCCACGGGTCCATTTGGCACGGAGGCCGAGACCGATCCTAGGAGCGAGAAGCGAACCGCTTATCGAAGCGCCAGTAGAGACTAGAAGCTCGAAAGGTTGCGTCCTTGCGGCAGCTCACGAACGACGACTTCAGAAAACCTGGTAAGTGATGCAGAGGAAGCCCACCGATTGTTCGAGCGTTCCCGCTGAGCGAGTCCGAAGAGCACAACGGGCCCATGCACGCGTCGCCCGGCAGGAATAAGGAAACGCAATGACAGCCTCTGCCCGCACCCAAGGGCCGATCGCCTCGATGGTGTTGTACCCGACGAGCCTGATGCTCGACCACTCTGGGAACGAGCGTGAGGCCTCGCGACGCGGCGACCTCGGTTATCACCGGGAACTAGTGTCGATTCTGGAGGCAGGGTTGTTCGACGGCCTGTTCGCCGCGGACTTCCTCGCACAGCCGCAACCCGTTGGGGGTTTCCTGCCAGAGCCGGTGACGTTGTTGTCGGGTTTGGCGGGGAGCACGAGTCGGTTGGGGTTGGTTGGGTCACTGTCGACCACCTATAACGAGCCCTATGCCGTCGCCCGGGCGATCGCCTCGCTGGATCACCTTTCCAATGGTCGCGCTGGATGGAACATGGTCACCTCGCCCTTCGAGGCGACCGCGGGCTTGTATGGTCGGGCGCCGATGCCCCACGACGAACGCTATGCCCGGGCGACGGAGTTCGCTGAGGTGGTGGAACAGCTCTGGGACTCGTGGGACGGCGGCAACCGGATCGATGCCGTCCGTTACCACGGCGCGCACGTTGATGTCGATGGGGCGCTCAACATTCCGCGCACCCCACAGGGGAGACCGGTGCGGTTCTCGGCCGGTGTCTCGGTGCCGGGTCGCGCTTTCGCTGCCCGTTTCGCCGATGCCGTCTACATCGGACACGGTACCCCCGCCGAGGTGAACGCCATCGCCCGCGACATCAAGACACAGGCCGTGGCACTCGGGCGTGCTCCGGGCGACATTCGGGTGATGGCCAGTCAGACGGTCGCCGTGCGCGACGATGCCGACGAAGCTGCTGCCCTGCTCGGCACGGTGTCGCCAGAGCAGCGTCTAGACGGCCTGAGGGCACAGCTCGCCTCACTCGGCGGTACGGGCGCCGTGCCCGAAGGCCTCGACATCCCGCTGAGGTCGAGCGACTTCCCACGCAAAACATCGGAGCAGGGCATGGCCGGATGGGCGCAGCGATTGCTCGACGAGATCCACGCCACCGCCCCCACCCTCCGGCAGCTAACGGAGAAGGAGACGACTGTCGCATACGGCCCGCCGGAGGTGGTGGCCGACAAGCTGGAGTCGTATCTGGTCGACGGTGGCATCGACGGGTTCGTGCTCAGCACCCCATTGAACCTCGCCGAGGCCGAGAACCTTGTCGATACCCTCGTGCCCGAACTCCAACGCCGCGCCCTGCACCGCACCGCCTACACCGGAGCCACCCTGCGCGAACACCTCGGCCTTCAACCACCCTTGTCGCCACCCGCGGTCGAGACGAAGAACCACACGCTCACACAACACACCGAGGCCGGGGCATGAACGGAATAGCGCGATGACTGTGACGGCGATCCCACGGCGGTCTGCGGAAGCTCTCGTCTCACGAAGGTCACTGTACAGGCGGCGCAGTGCGGGCCTTCTACTGATCCTCGCCGCACTGGTGGTGGCGGTGCTGGCAAGTTTCGCATTCGGAGCGAATCCGCTCTCGCTGGACGCCGTGTGGCGGGGGCTGTGGCAGCCGGACGACTCGGACGCGTCGACCATCGTATGGACGCTGCGTATCCCCCGGACGATCGTCGGCCTTATAACCGGAGCAGCGTTCGGAGCCTCGGGTGCGCTGATCCAGGCGTTGACCCGGAACCCGCTCGCCGACCCCGGGATCCTCGGAGTCAACGCGGGTGCCGGCTTCGCCGTCACTCTCGGGGTGGGGCTGTTCGGTCTGTCAGGGGTGACCGGGTACATCTGGTTCGCGTTCATCGGCGCGGCCTTCGCGACGACCCTGGTGTACCTAATCGGCTCGGCTGGGCGCGGCACCGCATCCCCGGTCACGCTCGTGCTCGCCGGTGTCGCGCTGAGCGCTGTGCTCGGCGGGTTCTCGACCTTCCTGACCCTGATCGATAAGGACACGTTCCGGTCGATCCGCAACTGGGGCCTCGGATCGATCGCCCGCACCTCGTTGGAGGACACCATGAGCGTGCTGCCGTTCCTTGTGGTCGGACTGATCCTCGCGGTGATCCTCTCCGGCTCACTGAACTCCATCGCCCTAGGCGACGACCTCGCAGCCTCCCTCGGCACGAAAGTCGGCCGCACCCGCGTACTCGGCATCATCGCCGTCACCCTGCTCGCAGGTGGGGCGACCGCACTCACCGGCGGGATCGGGTTCGTGGGGCTCATGGTGCCGCATATCGTGCGCTGGTTCGTCGGCCCAGACCAACGGTGGATCATCCTTTACTCCGCACTGGCCGCACCCACGCTCGTGCTAGCCGCCGACGTGCTCGGCCGGGTGGTCGCCCGGCCCGGCGAGATCGAGGTAGGCATCGTCACCGCGGTCATCGGCGCCCCCGTGCTCATCGCCCTGGTACGCCGCCGGAAAGCGAGCGGGCTGTGAACACAACAGAGGAACAACGTTCGCACGGTGCATATTTCTCCCGTGTCGACTTTGGCTACTCGCTGAAGCGGACACGCACACGCTGGTTCTCGCTCCTGCTGCCGGTGCGCATTGCCGTCGTATCGGTGCTCCTACTCGTGCTCGCGGTCATCGCGGTGGGAGTCGCGATCACGTTCGGGGATTACCCGTTGAACTTACTGCAAGTGTGGCAGGCGATCACCGGTGCGGGTGAAGAGTTCCACCAAACGATCGTGCGGGAGTGGCGCCTCCCCGTCGCGCTCGCGGCCGTCGTGTTCGGGCTCCTTCTCGGCGTCGGTGGCGCGATCTTCCAATCCCTGACCCGCAACCCGCTCGGCTCGCCCGACATCATCGGCTTCGACGCCGGGTCGTATACAGCGGTCGTCATCACCATGCTCGTCGTCGGCACCTCCAACTATTGGACGATCGCCTCGGCATCGATCATCGGCGGCTTGGTCACCGCGTTCCTCGTCTATGTGCTCGCATACCGGCGCGGCATGCACGGATTCCGGCTCATCATCGTCGGCATCGGTGTCTCCGCAATGCTCGGCTCCATCAACGCCTACCTCATCACCCGCGCCGACATCGACGACGCGATGAGCGTCGGCTTCTGGGGCGCCGGATCCCTCAACCGCGTCTCCTGGTCATCCATGACTCCCTCACTGATCATCGCCGCGGTGATCCTCCTCGCAGCCGCCATCCTCGCTCCCGCCCTGAGGCGTCTGGAACTCGGCGACGACGCGGCCGTGACCCTCGGCACCCGGGTCGGGCGTGCCCGCCTCGGACTCATGGTTATCGGTGTCGCCACCGGTGCACTCGTGACCGCCGCCGCAGGCCCCATTGGGTTCATCGCGCTCGCCGCGCCGCAACTCGCCCGCCGGATCACCAGTTCGCCCGGGGTGAATCTGCTCGCTGCGGGGGCGATGGGTGCGGCACTCCTCTCCCTCGCGCACCTGCTCTCGCTCGTGATCGCACAGTTCTACCGGGCGATCCCGGTCGGACTGATCACGGTGTGCATCGGCGGGCTGTATCTGATCTTCCTGCTCATCCGAGAAACCCGCGCACACTACGGAACTCCACGATGACGTCACCAGCTTCTCCCCCTGAGGACACAATGACCCTTGAAAACGCTGTTGCCCGCGTCGTGATTGAGAACGCGACCATCGGCTACGACAAGCGGATCATCTCCCGCGACTTGTCGGTGCAGATCCCGGACGGGTCGTTCACCGCGATCATCGGACCGAACGGCTGCGGCAAATCGACCCTGCTGCGGGCCTTCGCGCGCGTGCTGAACCCGGTCTCGGGGCGAGTGTTGCTGGATGGTCGTGCGATCGCCTCGTACAAGTCGAAGGAGGTCGCCCGGCAGCTCGGGCTCTTGCCGCAGACCTCGCTCTCGCCCGACGGCATCCGGGTCGCTGATCTGGTGGCTCGGGGCCGGGCGCCATACCAGAACCTCATCCAGCAATGGCGCGAATCGGACGAGGCAGCGGTCGCGCGGGCGCTCACGGCAACGCGCCTGACCGAGCTGTCCTCACGGTTGGTGGATGAGCTCTCCGGCGGCCAGCGCCAGCGGGTATGGGTGGCGATGCTGCTCGCACAGGACACCCCGATCATGCTGCTCGACGAGCCCACCACCTTCCTCGACATCGCGCACCAGTACGAGCTGATGGAACTGTTCCGCGGGTTCCACGACGACGGCAAGACCCTCGTCGCCGTGCTGCACGACCTGAACCAGGCCGCCCGCTACGCCGACCACCTCATCGTCATGAAGCACGGACAGGTCGTCACCACCGGTTCCCCCGCAGAGGTGATGACCGTGGAGCTGATCGAGGAAGTCTTCGGGCTACGCGCGCTGATCGTGCCCGATCCGGTCACCGGCACCCCGAACGTCGTTCCACTGGATCCCCGCACCGCCACACTCGCGCCGGTGGAGTTCACCGGACAAGACGCCCAGACCCCCACCCAGGCCCCCGTGGAACAGGAATAACCGTATGGCTCGCAGTCTTCGCCCCCTGGACGTCTATCCGATCACCGTCCGCACCCTCGACGTGCTCCGCGTCGCCGACGTCACCCCGGGTATGCGTCGCGTCACCCTCGGCGGTGCGGAGCTCGCCGCGCACACCGCAGCGAACGGGTACCCGGTAGCAGCGTTCCGCTCCGACGGGTTCGACGACGAGGGCAAGCTCATCCTTCAGCATCCGGACGCGGAGGTTCCCGTGGCACCGACGCAGGCCGACGGGGTGCTGAACTGGCCCCGCGACAACCCGCACCTGCTGTTCCGCACCTACACGATCCGCCGCTGGGACCCGGCCGCCGGCGAGGTCGATCTGGACTTCGTCAAGCACGGCGTCGGACCCGCGACATCGTGGGCCTACTCGGTACAGCCCGGTGAGCGGGTCACCTGGGCCGGTCCGAAATCCTCCGCCCCGCATCCGGTCGGGGCGGATTGGACCCTTGTCGCTGGCGACGAGACCGCGCTGCCCGCGATCGGGCGCTGGTTGGAGGAATGGCCCGAGGGTGCGCGTGGGCAGGTGTTCATCGAGGTCGCCGAGGCCTCGCACCGGCAACTCGACCTGCCGGTTCCCGATGGGGTCGAGATCACCTGGCTGACCCGCGACGGTGCCGAGCCGGGCACCACGACACTGCTGTTCGACGCGATCCGGGCCGCCCACTGGTGGGAGGGCACGGTGTTCGCGTGGGTCGCCGGAGAGACCCTCACCCTCACCCCGATCCGCCGGTGGCTGCGGAACGAGAAGGGCCTGCCGAAGGAGCAGGTCGAGGTGACCGGGTACTGGCGGCGACAGGAAGTTGTCGTGGATGAATCGGGTGCGCTGGATCTCGATGCCACCGAGGACGACGGTGAAGCGTTCCACGAGTTGAGTGAACTCGCCCCCGGTTTCGTGCTACGGGTCGCCGCGACGATCGGACTCGCTGGTGCGCTCGGCGACCAGGCCCGCACGGTCGTGGAGGTTGCGGAGGCGACCGATACCGCCCCTGCCGGAGTGGAGAAGCTGCTGCGCTACCTCACCGCCATCCGGATCACCGAACAGACCGACGGAGGCTACCGGCTCACGAGCCTCGGGCGGAGTCTGGAGAACGATTATGTGTCCGAGGCGCTGAGCCTTACCGGGCTGTATGCGCAACGCGAACTCGGCGGCCTACTCTCCCTGCTAGCCGCGGTGCGCACCGGCCGAGGGGATCACGACCGCTGGTTCGGTGCGGAATGGGCCGACCGCACCGTGAGCGATGCGACGCTGTTGACCGCTCGGGTCGAGGAGGAGGCCGGTATTGCCGAGTACGAGGCAGGCGCTGTCGCAGCCGCCCCCGTATTCGATGGACTCAGCACGGTCGTGGTCGTGGGGCGTGCTCCCGGCGCGTTTGCGGAGGCCCTCGTCACTGCTCGCGAGGATGTGCAGGCACTCGTGGTGGCTGCCCCCTCGGAGCTGGACGCGCTGCGCGCCCTGCACGGCGAGCACGCCCGCGTCAGCCACACCCCCGGCACGCTGCTGTCTCGGCTTCCTGAGCCCGTCGATGCCGTCCTGCTTGTGGGCGCGCTGAGCAGTCTGCCGGATGCGGATGCCGCCCACGCGCTGCGCGAGGCCGCCGCGAGCGTGCAACCGGGAGGAAGAGTGCTCGTGTTCGGCGAGGTGCTCGACCCGGTACTCGCCGACGAGCACGAGTACGAAGACGACCTCATCGAGTTCGCCCTGACCGGCGGCGGTGCTCGCACCCACGACGAACACCTGGCACTGTTCGCCGCCGCCGGACTCGGCGAACCCGCACGCTCCACCATCGGCTGGGGCAACACCCTCTATGCCGCGACCGCAATCGGCTGAGGTCATCGATGGGCGGGCGGGGCGCAGGAACGCGGGCGGGATTCTTCGAACCACCCGTAGCGCCACCCACCACCGACCGGCTGCGAATAGACCCCTCCTGGTCGGCCGCACGCCTGAGCGGGTCGATCATCCGCGGGGTATGGCCGTGGATAGCAGCAGGGTCAGTGTTGCTGATCGTGCACGGGATCGCGGGGATGCTGCTGCCGGTCGTGATCGGCATGCTCGTCGACAAGGTCGTCGCACCGTCGGCTGCGGGGGTGGGGTTCGCTTCGGTGACCGGCCCGCTTGTGTGGTGGGGGCTCGCACTCGTCGGCGTCTACCTGGTGGTAAATCTGTCGTATCGGTTCGGGGGCAGGCTTGGCTGGTTCGGGGTGCAGCGCTCGCAGTTCGAGCTCTCCCAGGCGGTGCTCTCGCGTGTGCTTGACCCGCGCGGGATGGTGGGAGCGGCGCGTGCGCCGGGTGGGCTGCTCGCGGTCGCGACCGGTGACGTGCACCGCGCGTGTCTCGTGCTCTACGTCACGGTGTACCCGCCGGGTGAGATCGTCGGGCTGCTCACCGCCGCCGTGATCCTGTTCGCGATCCACCCGTGGCTGGGTCTCGGGGTCGTGGTGGCGTTGCCGATCGTGGTCGTGCTCATGCAACTCGCCGCGATCCCGCTGCGACGACGGAGCATCCGCGAACAGGCGGGACTCGCGGATGCGGCCGCCGTCGCGGCCGACCTGGTGGCGGGGTATCGGGTGATCCGCGGGATCAACGCCCAGGCCACCGCAGCCGGCCGCTACCGTACGGTCAGCCGGGAAGCGCTGCGCGGCACCCTCGCGGCACAATTCGCCCGAGCCGGATTCGACGGCATCAGCACCGCGACCGCGCAACTCTTCGCCGCGGCTGTGGTAGTCGCTGCAGCGATACTCGCGTTCACCGGGCAGCTCACGATCGGGCAACTTGTGACCGTCGCCGGGGTCGCGGTCAGCCTGATCGGACCGCTCGACGGACTCGTCGGCACCCTCGGCACCTTCTGGGCGATCTCGCAGGCCTCCGCCCGCCGCGTGCTCGACCTACTCTCGGAGCCCGCGAATCCTGCCGGGCTCGGAGAACACACCGGCGACACCACCCAGCGGGTCGGCACTGCCGAAGACCTGCTGCGAGTGGATCGGCTCGCACTCCCGGACGGATCGCTGCTGAATACCACCGTGTCGTCCGGGGAGTTCGTCGTGATCGACCTCCCCCAGGCCGGGCAACGCCTCCTCACCGACGTGCTCTCCGCACAGGCCGTACCCGTGACCGGGCAGGTGCTCCTCGATGGGGTGGCCGTGGAGGCCTGGGATCCGACCACCCTGCGCGAGCGCGTCCTAGCCGTGCCGCACACAGCAGGCTTGTTCGCCGGAACCGTGCTCGAGAACGCGCGGGCCACCGGTGACAAGCCGCTCGACGAGGCCATCGCGCGGACGGCGCTCAGGGTCGCCGCGCTGACGGAGACGGAACTGCCCTCGGGCTACGACGCCACCCGGGTCGGCGACGGTGGCCGTGAACTTTCTGGTGGTCAGCGGCAGCGAATTGCCCTGGCCCGCGCGATCACCGCCGACCCTGACCTGCTCGTGCTCACCGATCCCACCAGTTCGGTCGACGCCGTCACCGAGCAGCACATCGCCGCCGCCCTCCGCACTCACCGGGTCGGGCGCACCACAATCGTCCTCACCTCCTCGCCCGCGTTCCGTGCCGTCGCCGATCGCCTGATTGCGCCATACGAAGGCGGTGAGCCCTCGTGACAGGTTCAGCTGAGACCGCCTTCGACGGCCCGTTGCCGATCGCGACCGGCCGCACTGTCGCACGCACCCTCTGGCGGATGCTCGCCGGGCGACGCCTGCGCCTGGTAGGGCTGCTGCTGCTCTTCTTGCTGGAGGCCGCGACCGCGGTGGTGTTCCCGCTCATCGTCGGAAGCCTCGTCGATGCCGTTGCTCACACCAGCGGGAGTGTGCCCGCATCGTTCTGGTGGCAGCTCGCCGCGCTCGCTGGCGCCGCGATCGCCGCCGGGATCCTCGCTTGGGCCGGCGCGATCGCCCTGGCGAGGCTCGCCGAGACCGTCATCGCGGAACTGCGCGAAAACTACGTCGCCGCCGCCCTGGGCCTGCCGCGCCGGGTGATCGAGACCGCGGGCACCGGGGATGTCGTCACTCGCGCCTCCGACGACATCGCCCAAGCTGCCGAGACCCTCCCGAACGCCCTGCCACGCGTGGCGATCTCCGCGTTCACCATCGTCATCGTCGGGGTCAGCCTCACCGCCCTCGACCCCCGCTACCTCATCGGCTTCGCCCTCACCCTGCCGCTCTACGCACTCACCCTGCGCTGGTACCTGCGCACCGCACCGGCCGTGTACGCCGCCGACCGGGCCGCGGAATCCGTGCGCGGACAGCACATCCTCGGCACCCTCACCGAACTCCCCACCGTCACCGCCCACCGCCTCGAACACCGCCAGCTCACCCGCATCCGCGACGCGGCCTGGCAGACCGTGCGGTGGGCGATGCGAACGCGCATCATTCAGAACCGCCTCTTCGGCCGCGTCAACCTCACCGAAGCCATCGGCCTGTTTGCCGTGCTCGCCGTCGGTATCTGGCTCGCCTACACGGACTCAGCAACCCCCGGCGATGTCACCGCCGCAGCCCTCCTGTTCCTCCGCACCGTCGCACCCATCGCCGCACTGCTCTTCGTGATGGACGAACTGCAGTCCGCGCTCGCCGCCCTCGGCCGCATCATCGGCGTCATCGAACAGCCCGTCGAAGAAGCCGCCCCCAGGTCTACGGGTAGCAGCGATGGCAACGTCACACTCCACGATGTCTCGTTCAGCTACGACGGCAGCACCCCTGTGTTGCAGAACATCTCTCTCGCTATCGCTCCGGGAGAGTCCGTTGCGCTCGTCGGAGCCACCGGATCGGGGAAATCTACCCTCGCAGCCCTCATCGCGGGCATTCACCCACCAACGGCCGGACGCATCGATCGGTCCGTGCCCGCTGAGCAGATCGTGACCGTCACGCAGGAATCCCACGTCTTCACCGGCACCCTCGCCGAAAACCTCAGCCTCGCTGAGCCCACTGCTGACCATGACCTCCTGCGAGACGCCCTCACCGTCGTCGGCGCAAACCAGATCCCGGCGCAACTGCCCGACGGACTCAGCACACTCGTCGGACACGGCGGGCACCCACTCACCGGGTCCGCCGCCAGCCATCTTGCTCTCGCCCGTGCCCTCCTCGCGAACCCTGCCCTCGTCGTCCTCGACGAAGCCACCGCGGATGCCGACACCGCAGACACCACCGCCCTCGACCACGCCACTCGCGCCCTCACCAAAGGGCGCACCGCGCTCGTCATCGCACACCGACTCTCCCAGGCAGCCAGCTGCGACCGCATCATCGTCATGGAACACGGCCGCATCATTGAGCAGGGCAACCACGACGCCTTGCTGCTGACCAACGGCCCATACGCAACACTGTGGGCTGCTTGGAGCAGCGGAACAGAACGTGATGAGGGGGCCGTTTGACGTGCGCTCTCACCATCTGTCTTGAGTCGTCCGCGCATGTCGCGGACGACTCAATCATCAGCGCCCGCGGGAGCACCCCATGAGCAAGGTCGGTGATCCTCCGCAACCGGGGCGGTTTCGTGAACTCGCACCGCTCTTGGGGCCGCTTGCAGTGGTCGAGTCCGTGCGCACGGAACCGGTGGAACCCGTCGCGTTCGCGCACGCGAAGATCATCCACGTCATGGCAGGTACCAGCCGCGTCACGACCTCCACGGGCCAATGGCTGCTCAGCGCAGGCGATGTGTTCGTGCTGGGGTCTCGGGCATGGTGTCAAGCGAACCCGGAACCGCAGGTGCGGTGCTGGACTATCTACCTCGATCAGGAGTTCCTGCGCTGGCACATGATCTGGGTGCTGCCCGGCCCCGAGCGGGTACTGCCCGGCCTGCACCCGGCGCAGTGGAACGGTGAAGCGATGGTGTTTCATGCCGGGCGGGAACGGCTGGCACGGTTGGAACCTGTGCTGCGGCGGATGAGCGTCATCCCGCATCAGGGCGGCTCGGAATCGATCGCACGGCTGATCACGCTATTCGCGCAGACCGCGGAGCAGATCGTTCCGGCATTGGTGACCGATCAAGATCCCCCAGTGCGAACCGCGAACGGGATGGTTGGACGGCTCTCGGTGCTCCCGGCACGTTCTGCGGTGTCGGATGCGGCGAATCTGATGCGGGCCGACCTGGCGCGGCCGTGGACGACGGACGAGGTAGCGCGGGCGGTCGCGTTATCGAGGTCGCAGCTTTCACGATTGTTTACTGCCCGGTTCGGGCTCCCTCCCAAGCGATGGCTGATCGAGATCCGGCTCACCGAGTTCGCGCGACTGATCGAGGAAACGACACTGACGATCGACGCTGCGGCGCGGCGAGTGGGGTGGCAGGATCGACGTGTCGCCGCCGCATGGTTTCATCACCGGTACGGAGTCTCACCGACCCAGTTTCGGAAGATCGCGCCACCGACCTGCTGAATCGGCCCGGGTTCTCTGCCGCTACTTTGTGGGTGCGGGCTCTCGGGTGAGGGCCTCGTAGTGGAGCGTCTCGAACTCTACCGGGGTGAGCATCCCGAGGGTCCCGTGGAGGCGCCTGTTGTTGTACCAGTCGACCCAGCCGGCGGTCGCGAACTCAACGTCCGATAGCGTCTTGAACGGCCCGCCGTGGAAGACGGTGGTGCGGATGCACTCGGTCTTGTACAGGCCGTTGACACTCTCCATCAGGGCGTTGATGCTCCTATAGTTGTCAACTCACGATTTCACCCGTTCTCGGGTCGGTCTTAACCAGGTGGTAGACCTCGCGGATCACGTAGCGTTTGAGGCAGCGGATGATGTCGCGTTTGCTCTTGCCCTCGGCGGTGCGTCGGGCGACGTAAGCAAGCGTGGGCTCGTGGAATCGCATCCTGACGATCACGGTTCGGTAGATCGCGGCGTTGAGCTGCCGGTGCCCGCCGTGGTTGATGCGGTGCTTCCCACTGGTCATTCCCGAGCCGGTCGGGACGGGGCTAATGCCGGCGAGTTTCGCGAACGCTGCCTCGCTTCTGATGCGTTCGGGATTGTCTCCGGCGACGATGAGGATCTCCGCTGCGGTATCGACGCCGATCCCGAACTCGTCCAGCAGATGCGGGGCGCGCTGCACGACAAGCTGCTCGATCTGCGCCTCGAGCTCTTTGATCTCTTCGTTGAGGACGATCCACCGCTTCGCGATCGACCTGAGCGCGTGGCGGTTCGCGTCCTCCGGTGTGTTGAGCCCGCGGGGGCGGAGTACGGCGCAGTGCCGGGCGATCATCTTCTGCGTCTTCCTGGCCGTCTCGCGTCGGAGATCCTCAGTGGCGTGGACGAGCATTGCCTTGAGGGTGACCATCGCGCCAGTGCGATCTTTCACCGCGGTATCGTGCGCGACTTTCAACTGCCGGATCATCTCCACGACCCCGTCAGCGGTCTTCGGAACCGCGGTCGCGAACCCAGCGAGCACGGCCCGAGCGGCGTTCTCCGCATCGAGGGTGTCGGACTTCCCATTGAGCCTGCGTAGCCGGCGGTCAGGGCGTGAGACTTCGATGACCTTGTGTCCGTGGCGGCGGACGAACGACGTCAGCGCGGCCCCGTAGGAGCCGGTGCCCTCGACACCGAACGCAATGATCTTCCCGAACCCGCTCGCCCACTCCAATAACTGCCGGAACCCGGCCGTGTCGGTCGCGATTGTGAGGGTCGCGAGAATCCCTCCGACCGAGTCCATTACCGCGGCGACGTGAATGTGCTTGTGCGTGTCGACGCCGATGACGACATGCCCCGAACGGGCAGGCGCGATCTCAGTCATGTGTACTGTCTCCTTCACCGGTTAACGTGGTCAACACGCTGTCGCCGGCGGGTGGACAGGACTGTCACGGGGACGCTTTGACGATGTTGCTCCAGGCTCCTATCAGGTCACGCCCGATCCGGCGGCAGCGGTTACTGCGCGCCCGGCCGGAGGATCGACAGATCAACGCCAAGGCACCCTGCGGGCCAATCGTAAGCAAGGGTCAGAACGCTCCGGCCAGGACTACCTCATCCTTGCGGGATTCGGCAGAAACAGACTGACAGTCGAAGCTGTCGCCGACGGTTCCCGTCGAGGGGACGGCACCGAGTTCGACGATCCGGTCGGTGTAGACCATCGCGGTGTAGTTCGACCCGTGATCTGCATGATGGATCAGCCCGTCGAGGCGGCCTCCGGCGTGCCATGCGGCCATGTCGAGTGCCTGCATCGGCAGGATCTCCGACCGCAGCGTGGAGGCGACGTTCCACCCGACGATGCGCCTGGAGTAGACGTCGGTGACGAACGCGACGTAAGCGAACCCGGACCAGGTGGCGACGTAGGTCACGTCGCAGACCCAGAGGCGGCGAGGTGCTGGCGCGGTGAAGCGTCGGTTGACGAGATCGCTCGGCAGCGTCGCGGTCTTGTCGGAGCGTGTGGTGAACACTCTCTTCGACTTCTTCGCGCCACGGACCCCGGCCAGACGCATGAGCCGTTCGGTCTGATCACGGCCGATCTCCCACCCTTGTCGACGCATCAGCGCATGCATCTTCCGTCGCCCGTAGACACCGTAGTTCTCCGCATGCAGCCTGGCGACCTCCGGGACGAGCAACTCGTCTCGGAGGCGTCTGACCGATGGCAGACGTCGTTTCGCGGCGCGATATCCGCGCGAGGTGATGAACCCACGAACTGCCGCGCGCAGCACACGGCAGATGGCCTCGACCCCGAAGTGATCCCGATGCTTGTCGATGAAGCGGATCATCTCGTCGTGGGGCGGTCGAGTTCCTTGGCGAAAAACACACTCGCCGCCTTGAGGATCTCGTTGGCGCGCCTCAACTCGGCGACCTCGCGACGCAGCCGCGCGTTTTCCTCGGCAACGTCGCTGGACACCCCGGGCCGCTGGCCCGCGTCGACCTCGCGGCGGCGATGCCACACCCGCAACGTCTCCGCGCTCATGCCCAGCAGGCCAGCGACATGTCGAACGGCGGTCATCAGGTTCGGATGATCCGGCTTTGCCTCATCGAGCATCCGCAGCGCACGCTCACGCATCTCGGGCGAGTACTTCTGATTCATCGTGTTCCATCCTTGCTTGAAGAACGGAACGAAAACCAGGCCGATTCACGGCACCAGGAGACGCACACATGACCAGCAGCCAGCCAACGTCGATCACAGTGCGCGGCGCTCGAGTCCACAATCTCAAGAACATCGATGTCGATGTTCCGATCGGCCGCCTCGTCGCAATCGCCGGTGTGTCCGGTTCGGGCAAGTCATCGCTTGCGCTCGGCGTTCTGTACGCGGAGGGGTCACGACGCTACATCGAAGCGCTATCGACGTACACGCGTCGACGGATGTCGCATGCCACCCGCGCGACGGTGGACTCCGTCCAGCATGTACCCGCTGCCCTGGCGCTGCGGCAACGGCTCGGCGTGCCGAGCGTTCGGTCCACGTTCGGGACATCGACCGAGTTGCTGAATGTGCTGCGTGTGATGTTCTCCCGCCTGGGTTCTCACCTGTGTCCGAACGGGCATCGCCTTGCTCCGACTATCGACGTCGCCGCCAACAAGGACCTGGTCTGCCCCGTGTGCGGCGCCATCTTCTACCCGCCCGGCGCCGAATCGCTCGCCTTCAACTCGGACGGCGCCTGCCCTGTCTGCACGGGAACGGGCACGGTGCGCGACATCGACGATGACACCCTTGTCCCCGATCCCTCGAAGACGATCGACGGTGGAGCGGTGGCTCCGTGGGGCATGTTCGGGCTTTCCGTGATGCCACAGGTCGCCGCCGAGCTCGGTGTGCGCATCGACGTGCCCTACAGCGAGTTGACCGAGAAGGAACGGCTCATCGTCATGGATGGCCCCGCCGTGAAGCGGGAGATCCGAGTTCCGTCGAAAACGGGAAAGCTTTTCGACCTGAACTTCACCTACCGCAACGCCAGGCAGGCCGTGCGCGAGGCCATCGACAATGCGACCAGCGAAGCGGGACTCGTCCGCGTCAACCGGTTCATCACCACACACACCTGCCCGTCGTGCCACGGCACCCGACTGTCAAACCAGGCGCTCGGAAGCGAGGTCGACGGCATCAACCTCGCTCACGCGACACAGAAGGACCTTGACGAGGTTCTCTCCTGGGTATTGACCATCCCGAGCACAGTCGACTCCGACCTGCAGCCGATGGCGTCACTCATCGCCGACCAGTTCGCCGCGATGGGCCGGCGCCTGGTGCAATTGGGCCTCGGGTACCTCACCCTCGACCGCGCCAGTTCAACACTATCCACCGGGGAACGTCAGCGGGTACAACTCTCCCGGGCCGTGCGCAACGAAACCACCGGGGTCCTCTACGTCCTCGATGAACCGTCGATCGGCCTGCATCCGGCGAACATCGACGGCCTCATCGGAGTAATGCGCGACCTCCTCGACGACGGAAACTCTGTCGTCCTGGTCGACCACGATGTCCAGGTGCTGCGTGAAGCGGACTGGATGATCGAGATCGGACCAGGCTCCGGTGCAACGGGAGGAACGGTCCTCGCACAGGGAACCATTCCACAGATCAGTGCCGATCCCGCCTCCCTGATCGGCGACTACCTCGCCGGACGCGCGGACATCATCATGAGGAACCGCGCCAGCGAGTCGGAGGTGTTCGCCGAGGGAACGGTGCGACTCGAAACATCTGCAGTGCACACCGTCCACGCCCTCGACGTCCGCATCCCGAAGGGGCGGCTCACCGCAGTGACCGGCATGTCGGGGTCGGGCAAGACCACGCTGGTACTCGACAGCCTCGTCCCCGCCATCGCCGCAGCCCACGGCGGCGATCCGATGCCCTCGCACGTCCGCAGCCTGGACGCTGCCGGCCTGGAAACCGCCAACGTTGTCGATGCCACCCCGATCGGCACCAATGTGCGCTCCACCGTGGCAACCTACAGCGGCGTCCTTGACGAACTTCGTCGCGCTTTCGCAGACACCCCGGCCGCGCGTGGGAACGGCCTGGCACCTGCCGACTTCTCCTACAACACCGGCTCGCTCAGGTGCCCGCGATGCGAAGGCACCGGGCAGATCATGCTCGATGTCCAATTCCTCCCGGATGTCGGCATCCCCTGCCCAGACTGCAACGGCACCCGCTACCGACCCGACGCCGACGCCATCCGAATCTCCACCGCGCAGGGCGACCGGAGCCTGCCCGCGTTCCTCTCCACCCCCGTCGCGGACGCTGCCGACATGCTTGCCGACCGCCCCCGCGTGAAGAAGAAGCTCCAAACTCTCGTCACGCTCGGTCTCGGCTACTTGACCCTCGGCGAAGACACTCCGGCGCTGTCCGGCGGCGAGGCGCAGCGGCTCAAACTCGCAACCGAACTCGGCCGAAAGCACGCCGGGACCCTTTTCATCCTCGACGAGCCCTCCGTCGGCCTGCACCCGCTGGATATCCGAGTGCTCCTTGGCGTTCTCGACCAGCTCCTGAAAACCGGTGCGACCGTGATCATCATCGAGCACGACCTCGACATGATCGCCAACGCCGACTACGTGATCGACCTGGGCCCGGGCGGCGGTACGTCCGGCGGCCGCATCGTCGCCACCGGCCGCCCGGACGAGATCGCGGAGAACCCCGAGAGCGTCACAGGACGCTACCTCGCCTCAGTACTTCGCCGGGAGTGAATGACACGCCAATCACCTGCCACGCAACGCGTGAGCACGAGCGCCAACGCCCGGCGTCGGGGGCTCGTGAATAGCGGTGATCAGCGACGCAGCACACACGACGTTCGGCCAATGGAGGTACGTGCCCGTGCAAGCGGCTTTGAGCACTCGTGCAGACCGGCGCGAGAACCAACGACTCACGCTAACCCATCGAATCGGTTGGGTAGCGCGCCTCAGAAAAGTACAGCTTTATGAGACGTCAGAAGAGTGGTCCGATCGATGTGCTCTTCCTGCGCGGGAAGGCCCTCGCGTGTGTCTCGTGAAGTCGTCTTATCGGAGACTGCCTCAGGACCGTGCCTTCTATGGGTTTGTGAGTCATGCTTGAGGTATGAGGCTTCTGGGATACACACGTGTGAGCACCGCCGGTCAGGACGCACAGTTGCAAGTGGATGCGCTGGTCGGTGCCGGAGTGCAGAAGCGGGACGTGTTCTCCGATGTGACCTCGGGCAGCAGGACCGCAGCGGAGCGTCCCGGCATGAAGCGCCTCCTCGACTACGCCCAGGACGGTGACACCGTGGTGGTCTGGCGGATCGACCGGCTCGGTCGGTCCCTGATCGATGTCCTCAACACCGTCAACCTGCTGCGCGAGCGAGGGGTGAAGATCCGGTCGATCTCGGACAGCATCGATCCGGAGACCTCGTCGGGCAGGATGATGCTCGGGATGCTCGCCACCCTGGCCGAGTACGAGCGCGAGCTGATCACCGAAAGAGTCAATGCCGGTATCGCCGCGGCGAAGCAGAACGGCACCCGTTTCGGTCGACCTCCGGTCGACCCGGACGTGATCGCGGAGAAACTCGTGATCGCCGAAGACGCTCGTGCGAAAGGACGGACCGCCGAAGCCGCCGCCCGCTTGGTCGGCTGGTCCCGCGCGACGCTCTATCGCCACCAGCAGGCCGCCCGCGTTCGCGACGCGGTGTCCGAACAGGTGTGAGATGGACGGGCTGGACCGGTGGAGGATCCTTCGACTGCACGTCGAGGACGACATCCCGCTGACAGCCCTGGCCAGGGAGACCGGCACCGCCCTGCGCACCCTGGAACGCTGGCACCACCTCTACAAGTCCGGTGGTATCGCCGCCCTCGAACCACAGCGTCGGACAGACGCCGGCACCCGGCGTACACCGACCGAACTCGTCGCATTCGTCGAGCGCCTCGCGCTGACCCGCCCCCGTCCGAGCATCGCCGCGCTGCACCGGCTCACGGTCGCCGAAGCTGAACGCTTGGACCATCCAGCCCCGAGTTACGCGACAGTGCGCAACATCGTCGGCGCGCTGGATCCAGCGCTGGTGACACTCGCGCTGGACGGGCCGACTGCCTACCGCGATCGCCACGAACTCGTGTTCCGTCACCGCGCCGAGCGACCGAACGCGACCTGGCAGGCCGACCACACCGAACTCGACATCCTCATCACCGGCGCGAACAGCACACCGGAGCGGCCCTGGTTGACCACCGTGATCGACGACTACTCCCGCGCGATCTGCGGGTACATGGTCTTCACCGGCGCTCCCTCGGCGATGAACACGGCACTGGCGCTGCGGCAGGCGATCTGGCGCAAGGAAGAGCCCGCGTGGGCGATGTGCGGCATCCCCGATGTCCTCCACATCGACCACGGCAGCGACTTCACCAGCCACCATCTCGAATACGCCGCCGCCGCCCTGAAGATCCGGATGATCTTCTCCACCATCGGCCGCCCGCAGGGCCGGGGGAAGATCGAACGCTTCTTCGGCACACTGAACACCGAGCTCCTCTCCACCCTGCCCGGCTACCTCGCAGCCGGGACGAAGCCGAAACCATCGCTGGATCTTGCTGCTCTTGATCAGGCGATCGGCGGGTTCATCACGGTATACAACGAGCGAACCCATCGAGAGATCGGGACGAGCCCGAAAACGGCCTGGATCGCAGACGGGTGGCTGCCGCGCATGCCCGAGACTCTCGACGAACTCGACGGACTGCTGCTGACGGTGCCCAAACATCGCACGGTCCAGCGCGACGGCATCCACTTCCAAGGCCAGCGCTACCTCTCACCGACCCTGGCGCCGTTCGTCGGCCGACCGGTCACGATCCGCTACGACCCGCGCGATGTCTCCGAGATCCGCGTCTACGACCACGACACCTTCGTCTGCGTCGCCATCGACGAGGCACACCCGAACCAGCGGCTGAGCCTGCGCGAGATCGAGACCGCACGCCGGGCCCGCCGCCGGCAACTGCGCAAGGACCTCAACGACCGCATCCCCCGCATCGCCGACCGCGAGAAACCCCGCACCACCGCACCTGCCATCCGGCGGTCGAAGCTGCGCACCTACGAAGAGGATGAATGATGACCAAGGACTTCATCGTCACCAAGGAACACCGCCGCTTCATCGAATTCGCCACCGCCGTGCGCAAAGAACACACGATCGGCATCTGTCACGGCGACGCCGGAGTCGGCAAGACCCTATCGGCCCGCCGCTACGCCCACTGGGACACTCTGGAGCCCTTCATTACCGAATGGGGTCCCCGCACCGACGACGACGCAAAACACTACGCCGCCGCCAATCGCACCCGCACCGTGTTCTACACCCCGGAGGTCCTGCCTCGGCACAGACAACTCATGCGCGAGATCGAGCACTTCCAAATCAGGCTCGGGAGCTGCGTCGACGAACACCAGCGCAGTATCGGCAAAGTCGCCGGCGCCCACGTTGGCGACATCACCAGGTGGGTCGAGCTGCTGATCATCGACGAGGCCGAGCGCCTGACCCCGACCGCGCTCGAACTGCTCCGCGATCACCACGACCGCCACCAGTTGGCGATCATCCTGATCGGCATGCCCGGCATTGACCAGCGCTTCCGTCACTACCCCCAGCTGTACTCCCGACTCGGGTTCTCACACCGCTACCGGGCACTGGGCCGCGAAGAACTGCTGTTCGTCCTCGACCGACACTGGAAACGCCTCGGGCGCACCCTCGACCCCGATGACTTCACCGACGCACAAGCCATCGCCGCGATCGAGCGCATCACGCGCGGCAACTTCCGGCTTCTCGAACGCCTCTTCCCTCAAATCACACGGGTGCTCAAAATCAACCAACTCGAGACCATCACCGACGACGTCATCGAAGCGGCCGCCAGCATCCTCGTCATCGGCAACTAACGCCGCCAAGCGATCACAGAAAACCGCCAACTAGCGATCAGATCCACACCTCTTGCGTCGGCGGATCGTCCCGACGTTCGGCAACCTACCGTTTATTGAACGGAACGCATTCGATCGGCGGAGCCGCTCGCGAGGACCGCGATGAACCGGTCACACGAGAGAAGGAGCTGCCATGACCGCTGAGACCACCATCGACACGACGCCCCGCGCCTGGATCGGCTGCCTGCACTGCTACAACGACGGTCGGCTCGTCGGCGAATGGTTCGACGCCGAGGGCGCGGACGAGATCACCCTGGCCGACGTGCACGGAGGCGCTGCGCACTTCCGCTCCGACTGCGAGGAGATGTGGGTCATGGACCACGAGAACATCCCAGTCCGCGGCGAGATGAGTCCCTACGACGCTGCCCAGTGGGCTGAAGCCCTGGCCGCCGTCGACGAGCACCTGCGGCCAGCGCTGTGCGCCTGGGTCGAGACCGGCGCCTACGTCGCTGAGGGCTTCTCCGACCTCCCCAGCATCCCCGACTTCGAGGAGCGGTACTGCGGCGAGCACGAGACCTTCACGTTCTACGCCCATGAACTCGCCGAGGGCATCGGACTACTGCACGACGTGCCTGAAGAGGTAGTGCGCTACTTCAACTGGGATTCGTGGACTCGTGACCTCGGCTACGACTACACCACCGCCGACAGCCCCAGTGGGGGCGTGTTCGTCTTCCGTAACCAGTAATGCCGGACAAGTCGCGGATCTTCAACGGGCAGACATGGCGACACGTACCTGCGCCGGCACTGCACAGCGGTGCCACCGTTGTCGTGGCCGTCGTGGAGCCCCACGCGATCGAGTCGTGCGCCCGGAGGCGCCACGGTTGCGCGCTTCGACCTGTGCCACTGCACAGCGGTGCCACCGTTGTCGTGGCCGTCGTGGAGCCCCAGGCGATCGAGTCGTGCAACCCTGCAGCGACCGTGCAACGTCAGATCGGCTCGTTGCACCGGTGGTTGCACGGCGCTCTTCCGCGTGATTGCAACGTTCTCCGGGGTGTTGCTGAGGGCTTGTGCGACTGTGCAACCAGAGGCGCGAAAGTTATCAACATAGACGCAGAGTGAAGCACGTTCAATCGCCCTACATTTTTTCTTGAAGGGTCGTTGCACAGTTGCACAGTACTGTCTCTTCGAGGTCAAGATCGTTGAGATCACACGGCAAAACGCTGTGCAACCACCTGTGCAACGAGTCTGAAATCTGTGCAACCGTGCAATGACTCGTTGCGCACGACCGCACGCCACAGCGGTGCGCTTCGACCCGTGCCACTGCACAGCGGTGCCACGGTTGTCGTGGCCCTCGTGGAGCAGCACGCGATCGAGTCACGCCCCGGAGATAGTACGCAATCATCGTTCTTTCATGGCCGTTCGCGGACCCAGATCATGACCCTTTCCTGGCCCCTTCGTGGTACCTGGCGGGCCGTGATCGAGGCCCTTGAGTGGCCCTTGATCGACACGGCGGTGTCACGACCGCACGCCACGGTTGAGCGCTCGACCCGTGCCCGCTGCACAGCGGTGCCACGGTTGTCGTGGCCCTCGTGGAGCAGCACGCGATCGAGTCATGCCCCGGAGATAGTACGCAATCATCGTTCTTTCATGGCCGTTCGCAGACCCAGATCATGGCCCTTTGCTGGCCCCTTCGTGGTACCTGGCGGGCCGTGGTCGAGGCCCTACTCGATACCCGCGACGTACCGCAGGGAGCACTCAGCGGGCCGCGGGCGAGGGCCCCCGATTGCCTGCTGCTCAACGAGCGCCGACGGCAAGCCCTGGCTTTCCAACTGGGCGTCGTGCGCTCGTGACCTCGGCTACGACTACACCACGGTCGCCAGTCCAAGCGGCGGCTGGTGGCTACTCGGGGTAGGGCCGAGGCACTACCCGACGGCCGACCGGCTTGCGCATGACCGGCCCGTCCTGCTCCTCCGGCAGTTCGTCGCGCAACGTGCCGCTGATCAGCTCAACGGGATCGAGGCCAAGGTGCCCCGCGACTTCGTCGAGCGTATCGAGAGTCAGATTCCGCTCGCCCCGCTCGATGCCCGCAACGTACCGAGGGGAGAGTCCGACGCGATGGGCGAGCGCCTCCTGGGAGAGGCTCCAGTGCCGTCGCTGACGCCTGAGATTCGCGCCTAGCCGCCGCCTGAGATCACCCACAATTCAAGCGTGGCGAACGGCACGTCAGTGTACCAGGCACAATGACGTGCTAGGTGGCACGTTAATGTGCCAATATGGTTCTGTGACTTGTGACCCATGCAAACCCCCGGTCGGAGCGCATCCGGCCGCGAATGAGAGGCAATAACCCCTGATGATGATCCTGCTTCTAGCCATCGCCATCGTCGGCCCGTTCGTCGCCGCACTCCTCGTCCGCACGCTGCTGCCGGCGCCGAAGCCGGGCGTCGGTCTCGTGCTCCTCCTCGGGCTCGCAGGCGGCATCGGCGGCTTGCTCGTCGGCTTCCTCCTCGGCCTGGCGATCACGCCGAACGCCCCCGCTGGCCCCTGGCTCGCTGGTGGAGCCGTCGTGGGCGGCGCGGTGCTGACCTGGCTCGTCGGCCGCGCGGTGTCGAAGCGCCGCGGGGCAGCCCAGCAGGTCGCCCGATGATCCGTCGAGCCGCGGCGGCGCTCTCCGGTGCCGCCCTCATGCTGGCGATGGCCGGGTGCAGCAGCACCATCGAGATGCCCCGTGCGTCGTCCGACTACCTCGAACAGGACGCCAACGCGGTCATCGAAGAGCTACAGGAGGCCGGGTTCGAGAACATCTACCTGGAGCAGGGCACCGAGCTCTGGTTCAACAACCTCAACCACACCGAGAACACCGTCGAGGCAATCACCCTAGACGGCATGTCGACGTTCGAAGCGGGCGAAGCCGCAGACGCCGATTCCAACATCGTGATCACGTACTACTGGTGCACGGACTACGGCTGCGCAGGCGATTTCCTCTTCGACGAAGGTTGGTAATCGGAAGCCTAACTCCGTCGAACCGAAATAGCACATCGAAGATTAAGGACCACCCTATTGACCTCACACAGAGCCTCACGCAGAGCACTGGCACTCACCTCGCTTCTGACCATCGGCGCACTCGGCCTCGCCGGATGCTCGGGCGCGGCGGACGGGCCCGCGCTCGAGTCCGACGAGCAGCAGCAGTCCCAGGAGCAGGAGCCCGCCGAGGAACAGCTCGCGTTCGACCGCGATGACCTCGGGGATCTGCCCGAGGACGTCTTCGGCGACGTCGTCTGGGCCCACGACCTCGGTCTCATGGCCGGTGAGGTCGGATTCGTCCAGGGCGACCGCACCTTCGTGGTCCGCAACGGCGACGCTGCCGGCGAGAAGGTCCTCGTGGCCCTCGACGCGGACGGCCAGGAGGCCTGGACGACGGACTTCGCCGAGGACTCAGGTCACTTCCTGGGTAATCACTTCGCCGTCTCCAACGAGGGAGGCTCCGAGTCCGAGGGGCTCACCCAGACCGAGGAGACCGACACGGTGGAGCTGCTGTCCTACGACGACGGCAGCGTCACCGATGAGTTCGACGACGTGCGCGTCTCGAAGGGCTGGCTCATGTCGAGAAAGGATGATGGCTCCGGCGGTGATGACGACATGTCGGCCTTCTACGATGAGAACACTGGTGAGAAGAGCCCCTACGGGATGTCTAAGCCGCCTGGTGGTACACCGGATGATCCGCTTCCCGTCGCTGGTGTGCCGAATCCGGATGGCAAGCTGAGGGATCTGTCCTATCACATGCGTGTGCCGAGTCTCGGGCTCGCCTTCCTGTCGCATTCGATCAACAGCCCGGAACCGATCACGGCCGCGGACGTGGATACGGGCGAGGTCCGCTATACGTTCGAGTGCATGGACCAGTTCACCGGTGGTGGTGACGGAAGCTTCGGAACACGCAGTCCCAACGGTGAGTACGCGGTCTACGGCAACGTCGTCGTCTCGGCCGATGAGGGTCATTGCTACGGCGACCGATCCTTCGGTGAGCGGACCCCGAAGCTCAGTGCTGTCGATGACTCGGGCCTCGCCTTCGGCAAGGTCGAGGGTGACTCCGATGCCAAGGAGTCGGCGGTCATGATCGACTTCGGTGCACCGGGTGTCGAGGGCGTTCTCTATGATGGCGCCGCTCCGCTGGGGATCATGGATGGCGGGATCGCTGTCTTCCAGGTCTACACCGAAGAGGGCAGCTCCGTCGTGGGTGTGCAGATGCGGTAACCCGAACTACGCCAACGACCCTCGCGCTGTTCTCAGAACGGCGCGAGGGTTGTGCTTTTCCCGTCACTGCGGCGGTTTCGGCGCCTGCCAGTCCTTGCGCCCGGCAGAGGGGCGCTTGACCGACGATGCAGGCTCAAGCAGGTACTCGGCCCACTTCTGCACGAGCTGGCCGGCGATGTCGTCGGCCTCCTTCATCTGCTCCCGGCTCGGCTGCTCCGGCCACGGCAGAGCCAGGTCCGCCGCGGCCGGCCGCAATGATTCGAGGAACAGCCTGTGCAGGATGAACTGCCGCTGCTGCTGCAGGTACTTCAGCCTGCGCTGCTCGCGTTCCCGGCGCGTTGCGATGCGATCGTACTGCGCGAGCTGCTCCTTGTGCTCGCGCAGCGCACGCTCGTGCCCCCGCACCACCCGCTGCCGACGTGCCAGCTCCTCGGCGTCGAGGTCGGGCTCCGGCACCGCGGCCGGCTCCTCGACCACGGGCTCGGGCTCCGGTGCCAGTGCGCGAAACGCCGGAGCGGGCCGGGGCACCTCCTCCTGCTCTGCCTCGGGCTCGGGAGCCGCCTGCTGCGGCGGATCCTGCTCCTCGTCGCTCTGCGGAGCCGCCACGGGGCGGCCGAGGCGCGCGACGATCTCCTCGTAGCCGTACGCGGTGCCGAGGCCCTGACGGCCGCCCGCACGGGCACGGTGGGGCTTACCGTCCTGCCCGGCGAACTCGTAGGCGAGCCCGCGCTTCTGGGCGTGCTTTTCCGTGACGACGACGCCGTCGGCGGCCATGCGCTCCTTGAAATCCTCGAAGTCTGAGGCCGCCGCCGCGTGCTCGTCAATCCGCTCCTTGAGGTCATCCCGCCAGACGTACCTACCCTCGTCCCGCCGGCGCTCGTCGCTCGGGATCATGTGGTCCGAGCCGGCGTGCGCCTTCATGTGCGCTTCGTTGTCGAAGCCGCGGCGGTCGAGCAGCACCTCGTCAAGCATGTTGCGCGACGTGAATACGTGCCGTTGGGACTCGTGCAGCGCGTAGCCGGCGGGCCGCACCGTGCCGTCGTACAGCCGCGAGGGGCCATGCCCGACGTTCGCTGTGGCGACGTGGGCGTGCCAGAGCCCGGCGCGGCCGTCCTGCTGCACGACGACGAGCGAGGCATGACCGCTGTAGGCGCGCTCGGCGAAGGCCCGCGCGTCGTCGAGCACCATGCGTCCTGCGTCGGGATCGTCGGGGTCTGCCTCGTCGCGGCTGTACGACAGGATCGTATGCAGCGCTTCGACCTTGAGCCGCTTGCCGTGTTCCGAGCGCGCGAGGCTGACCGCGCGCCGCCAGCCGCCCGGCGTGCACTCGACCCCGGCGTCGTAGAGGTAGCGCTGACCGCTGTCGTCGTGGGCCGGTTCATCGCGCATGTACGTGCACAGCCTGCTCGCGTTCGTCGACGTGGACTGGATGAGCGCTACCACCGCGCACCCAATCGGATGAGGAGCGTCGAGAGCTGCTTATCGAGCCTCTCGATCTGGTCGCGCAGCGCCCCGAGCTCGTGCACCGCGTCGGCCACGACGGGGCCGTGCTTCGCCAGGTTCGCGAGCGCGGCCCGTGCCTGGTCCGAGCGCGTCCGCGGATCTTCTTTGAGAGCCGCCGCCGCAAGGTTCGTGCGCCTCGAAATCTGGTTCACGTTGGCCCCGACACGACCGACCTCAGGCGTGAGCGCGCCCAGCACCTCAGCGACCTCCCGGGCCAGCTCGCTGCCCGCCCGGCGTTGCTCAGGTGTGAGGTCGGTCGTCTGAGGATCGGCCCGGCTGAACAGGTCGTGGACGATCTGCTCCGTGCGCCGCCGGCCGCTCGCGGCCCGCCGCTCGTCGAGCTTGGCCGCCTCCTCCTGCGTGAGCCGCAGCATGACGTTTTTCGAGCGCTTCTCTTCCGCGCTCTTGCACCGCTTCGCGCGCTCCTCATCGGGCATCGAATGCCCCTTCCTCGGCATCGCTCTGCCCTCCCTTCTCGCACCCTCCGGCGCGCTCGTTTCTGCACTCCGTGCGGGCCAGCGCGCTCACGCGCACGGCCCTGCTACTCCGTCGTCCATCCGCCCTCCTCCGCATGCTCCACGGCCGCCGACTCCGGTGCGGGCACCGGCTCATCGACCCCGTCGCGGCTCGGCCTTATAAACCACCCCCGGCCTGGTGGCCGGTGGCGGCTTATAAGGCCTCACGGCGAGCAGTCACGTGCGTAACGCGGGGGGCTTATAAAGTCCCCCCTCGTTACACACGCGATCAGCTCGCTCAGGAGGCGCTGCCTCCCGAGACCCTCCGCCCCGCGAGCGGGGCCCCGACGGGCGGCTGAGCCGCCCGTGCAACCTGCGGATCACAGGCGGCCTCCGCCGTCATGATCCTGACCCGCGTGGACCGTCGAATCTCCGAGGCTGTGGGCCACGGATTCGTCGTTCTCGTGGGCCACCAGCTCGGTGTCTCCGTGGCCCGCGGCGTCGCTGCTCGGCAGTGAGGCCCGTGCCGCGTCGATACGCGCCGCGGTGCCCGTGACGTCCGGGGCGAGGAGGTCGGCGACCTCCCGGCCGAACGCCTCGTACTCGCGCTTCGTCTGCGCGCGCTGCTTACGCTTCAGCTCCGCGATCTGGTTCGCGAGAGCGTCGCTGTTCTGTGCCATAACCTGCTCCTTCCGAGAGCTATTAGGTCCTGTTAGGTGATCCGACGACTACGAGACGCGCTCGGTCGCCGGAGGTACGTGATGCTCCTGCCGGGCGATGTGCGTCTGGATCGCCGCAAGCGTCGCCTGCCCCTCGGCGAACTGCTCTGCGCGGGCCTCGGCCGACTCTTCGGCTGTGCTGCTCGGCGGGGCCGAAGCTGCGTCGTCGGCGTCCGCATGAAGGGCCGACATGCGAATGACTCCTGTAGGCTGGTCGGCCAGCTTCGACCGGACCCCAAGCGGCAGCTGCTGTCCCACCTGCCCGGGCCAACCTTTGAGGCCGAACTCCTGCGTCAGGGGCTCCCACCTGTGGCACTTCGTCATGGTGCGCCACCGCCGCCTGGTATCCGGATCGACGTGCCACTCCTCATCCGCTTCGATCACGCTCGCGATGTGCTCGATGAACTGTCGGTTCGAGATCGGACGCCCGGAAGGGTGCTGCTCCTTGAACCAGCCCTTGAACAGGTCGTAGAGGAACGTGAACGGCAGCAGGTCCCACTGGAAGGACTCGCGGAACTCGAACCAGAACGCGCGCACCGGGTCGTTGAAAGCCTTGTAGTCATCGAGCATCTTCTGGCTGGAGGCCGGCACGTCGAGTGCGTAGTAGTCGTCCATGAACGTCCGCTCCGGCGTGCCGAGGACGCGGACGAGGACGTACTGGAGCACGTCCTCGCGCTGGAGGAACTCGTCCTTGATGTAGCGCTTCTCGATGCCGGTGAAGCACTTCTCGAAGGGGATGAACACCTGCCTGCGGTAGAACGACTCCGAGCGGTCGGAGACCAGGGGCTTCTCGTTGAGACACTGGACCATGAAGCCCCAGAACTGGAAGCTGATCGGGTCCTTGTGCTTGCGGTCGACCATGAGGTAGTCGTGGGTGGTGATCGCCTTGAGATTCGCCGCCTTGTCGACGTAGGTGCCCACGTCGTTCTCGTCGGTGAGGATGGCTGTGGCCCCGGCCAGCTGCTGCAGGGAGAACTGCTCACCCATCTTCGCCAGCGGCAGGGATACGCACGAGCGCAGCCCGATGAGGTTGCGCATCATCGCCACCAGCGTGCCCTTGCCGTTGTTGCCGCGGGTGGAGTAGAACCACGCCGACTTGTTCCAGGAGACGTAGGGGCGCAGGGTCGCGCCGACGATCTGCCAGAGCAGGTCGACGATCTCGGGGTCGTCGGACAGCGAGCGCATCCAGGACTCGACCGACCAGGTCTGGCCCCCGCACACGGAACCTTCCACGCAGTCGGCGCGGATGCAGCCGTCGACGTGGGGTTCGTCGATGGCGACGTCGCGGGCGTCCGAGTTGTAGTTGACGGCCGCCTTGCCGGTGATGACGTACTCCGGTGAGAACGGCATGAGCAGCTTGGTGCGGTAGTCGAACAGACCGTTGCCCAGCGGCAGCAGGTCGGGGTCGATCGTGCGCTGACGGCGCGGGGCCAGGGAGCGCACGCGGTTCTCGACTTCCTTGACGGCACTGTCGTTGAGGTCGGGGGCGTAGGCCCGGGCCAGCGTGGCGATGTGGTCGACGTTGAGCTCGTAGAGCCCGGCGTTCTCCCCGGTCGTGCAGTAGACCGAGAGCATGTCGCGCTCGGCGGTCTGGCCGGGGGCGTAGATGTTGACCACGTGGTGGATCTCGGTGATGATGCGCGCCACTGCCAAGGGCGGCAGGGTCGTGAGCCGCCTGAAAGGCCGCAGCGCGTCTGAGGCCTTCATCTCTGTGCCGTCCTCGTCGAACTCCTTGATAAAGAGCTTGCGGAACTGCGCGATGTTGGCGTTCACGAAGCGGGACAGGGCGCGCCCGATGGCGACCTCGCAGCCCGAGAACGTGGTGTTCTTATACGACTTCTCGATGAGTTCACGCGAAGGCTTCGCGCCCTGAGGCGGAGGCGGTGCGACGGCGTAGCGATGCTCGACGAGCTGACCCCGCAAACCTCCCCAAGGACCGCCGGGAGCGAAGAACGCGCGGACCAGCCTGTCAAGGAGATCGGGATACAACAGATCGGTAATCCTCGCCGCGCCCACCGCGCCGCGCACATCGACGTAGTCGTCGACCCCCTGGGAGATCTCGTCCAAACTGGCGCGTGCGGTAGACCTGTCGGCAGAGCTTGCCTTGTTCTTTGGAACCCCGGGTGCCCGCCCGGGGTTTTTCCTTGCGTTCATCGCTGCGCCACCTCCGCGGGGACGAAGGCGGGCGCCAGGCGAGAGAGCTGCTTCGCGGTCAGGTGAGGCGCAGCCGCGACGATCCGCTCGATAGCGGCGTCAACTGCGGCCTTCGACTCGGGTGCGCGGAGGGCTTCGAGATCGGCGACGCGTACGAGGTAGCTGCGGCCATCCTTGCGTATGTACGGCAGCTGACCACAGTGGATGCGATTGCGGAGAGTGGAGTACGAGCCGTACCGACGAGTAGCGGCGGCTTCGGGGAGCGTCAGCTCGGCGTCGAGCTGCGGGTGATCGTAGCGAGGCATCGGCTTGCCAGTCCTTTCGGTCTGACAGCGGCGCTAATACCGCAACGTCTCCAGTATCCCTGGAGCTGTCTAGGTATTAGCCAACCTTGCCGTCTCGCGGGGGCTCGCTACTGCCATGCATCCCGCACAGAGCGCTCATTTGGCCGCTCTCTGCCACCACCCGCCTGATGCTTCAGCTTCCGACTCAGACACTCACGGGTGATTGAGCTCGTCGGGGCCTATCCAGGTCGCGTTCGCTTTGGACGACCCGCGTGCTGGAACCGCGGGTCGAAGGGTTCGCTGTTTGCGTCCGCCCGACCGGCCGGCCGAGCTTGCATCGAGCTTAGCGCGTTATGACGCGTTGAGTCAAGTATGCTCTAAGTCGATACATAGCGCATCGGTCGGCATCGCCGCCCTGCTGGCACTGACCGCCTGCAGCGGCTCAGACGACAAGGAACCGGCTCCGGAACCGGCCAGTTCCTCTGCCGCCGAGGAAGAGACCACCGAGGCCCCGGCTCCGGACGACACCGACGAGGCGACCACCACTGACGAGGCCGAGGGCGAAGACGGCGAGACCTCGGACAGCGCCGACGGCGGCTCTGCCGACGGCGAGCTGACCGAGATCAAGGCCAGCTCGGAGAAGGGCACCGACTCCGTCCTGGAGCACAGCTTCGAGGCCACCGGAATCGCGTTGGGCTTCAAGGGCTCCGGGGACCGCGTGGACCCGCCCGGAAACAACAAGTACGTGGCCATCAAGGTCAAAGCCACCGCCGGCACCAAGTACGCCAACGGCCTGAACTGCACCTCCTTCAAGCTGAAGGATGAAAGGGCCAGCCAGGCCCGTGGGTCCACCAGCCAACTCGAAGAGCGCCTGGAGGAGCTGGGCCTGACTCCCTTCGAGCGCATCCGCAGCGGAGAGAGCGGCGAGGGATGGTGCGGCTACTACTTGGAGGACCCCACCAAGGACAACCTCACTATGGAGTACTCGCGCCTGGGCCTGAAGGATTCCGATGGTAACGAGGAGCCGCCGGAGTCCAAGGAACTGAAGATCACGCCTGAGGGCTGATCCTCACTGCTCAAAGATGGTCGCCCGGTTTGTTCGTGGACCGGGCGACCTTCTGCGTCTCGGTCAGGCGGAGGCTCCGACCACCTTGAGCACCGCTGGGTGATCTCCGGCCTCCGCCACCAAGCGGAATCCGACACCACGCACCGACACCACCTGCACCACGCCGCCCACCGCGGCCAGTCGCCTGCGCAACCGCTTCACGGCTGAGAAGAGCATGTCGGTGTCCCCCAGATATTCAACCTTCCACACCGTCTCGGCGATGTCCGCGAAGGTCCACACCTTCCCGGTGTCTCCGGCGAGCAGCTGGAGCAGATCGAACTCGCGGGCTGACATGTCCACGGTCTGGCCGTCCACGGCGACCTCGCGCAGGCCACGGTCCATCACCAAGGGCCCCACACGCAGATATCGGCTGGGTGCCTCCGACGCCCCGGTTCCACCCTCAGACGTAGACGTTCCACCGTCAGGCGTGGCGGTTCCGCCCGCCGACGTGGAGGTGCCGTCGGCACCGAGGTGACCCGCGCCGTCGGACAGGGAACCAGCGTTGGCCAACAAGGCTCCGACCACCTCGGCATCGGAGGCCGCGACGACTACGGCCGCGCCGTTGAGCGCTCGGGTCAGCCGCGCGACATCCTCTGGAGTGGACCCAACGCAGATGACGTAGGGGGTGTCTTTCTCTCCGGTCGACACTGCGACCTCCTGGCGGTGATGAAAGGAGTGTGAGACCAGTTCAGGAACCGACTCAACCCGGCCGGAACCTGAACGAATTGCTTCAGTCTTACATATAACAGTGTTTCCTGACACAGGGGATTCTCAAGGAAACCCAATCTTCACAGAATTCGCGTCTCGAAAGGTCATACGTCCACCGCCGCGCCAGCGACGGTCAGACAACGAGGAACAGGGCCGCGGACCGCGTCTTAACGACGCAACCCACGACCCTGTTCACTCATTCCTAGGAACCAACGGGCTCCCGAAGCGATTCACCTCCTCACTTCAAGCTCTTCAGCGTGAAGTTGTAGACGCTGGTCTGACCGGAGATGATCTGCGCCTTCTTGGTGGCCGGAATGTAGCCGTTGGCGGAGACCGTGACAGTCAGAGGAGCGTTGGACTTCTGCATCCAGTACGCGTATCGCCCGTCCTTGTCGGTCCGCAGCGTCACGTCGTAGGAGCGACCGTCCAGATGCACCACTGCATCCTCCAGAGGACCATCCTCACCGGAAACCACGCCGGTGATCTTGCCCCAACCGGCCGGAGCCTTCACCGTCATCTCTGCCGCGACCTCAACGGGAGCATACGGAGTGACGGCTGACGGAGTCAGCGTCGCGGTGTAGACACCGGGCTGGTCGACGTCAGCGGTGAACGTCGAGGTGACCGTCACCGACTTACCGGGAGCCAGCGTGAACTCGGCCGGCTGAACGTCGAGCCAGTCCACCCCGCCACCGGCGGAGGAACCGACCACGTTCATGACCACGTGCATATCCGGGAAGTCGATATCCGCGGTAGCGGACGGCTCCGGAATGCCGCAGAACTCGGAGGCGATGTAGGACGGTGCCGTCTCCGCCTCAGCGTTGGAACCCACGTAGAAGGTCGCCCCGATTTCGTTGGAGATCTCCGCAACCAGCGTCCCGCCAGCAGGCACGGTGCCCTCGACCGGAACCGACACGATGGTGGCTTCCTGGACCCCCAGGTTGGTGGTCGCGGAACCGATCTTCTCCATGTTGGCGTAGGCCAGTTCGCCGTCCAACGTGTAGAGGTTCACGGTCACCTCCTGCGCCTCAGAGTTGGTCTCGACCCCGAACTGCACCTCTGAGACGTCGAAGCTGGACTTGATGTCGAAGTCCTCCAACGTGAAGGTTCGCAGCACTTGGGTGGGACCACCATTACAGGCAGCGGAGTTCACCGGGATGATGTCCTGCGACGAGGAGTGAGTCAGGACCGTCTCCCCCGCCTTGACCTCAGGGGCCGACGGCGTGACCGGCGACTTCGACGTACCCAACTCACCCTTGCCGCTTTGCTTCGCGGTGGACAGGGAACGCTGGGCGTTCTTCTCATCCTTCGCAGCCGTGGTGGTTCCCTTGGACTTGGTCCCGGCCTTCGAGACCCCGTCCAGGACCGTGGCCTCACCGGTCACACCCTGGATGGCACCCTTGGAACCGGTTCCGTCCAACACTTCGTAACCGGCGCCGCCGGCAGTCATGGAGACCTCTGCCGGTGCCGTGCCCGTGTTGGTCACCTTCACCTTGCGCTCCACCGACTTCCCGATGCCGACGTTGGCCTTCAACTCGTCCGTGTCGACCTCCAGGCGCGGGGCCTTGAGCTTGCCGTGCTTGGTGACGGCGCCACCGTCCTTGTTCAGGTTGGCGGTACCGGACACCGCCTCGTACCCCTTGGACTCGATGGTGTAGGTGTACTTCCCGAGCACCAGGGTCTGGAAGTACTTCCCGTCCTCGCCCGTGGTGGCCACCGTCTCCTGACCATCGGCATCGACGATGGTCACGGTGGCGCCCTTGATCACCTTGTTCGTGTTCGCGTCGGTGACCTTGCCCTTCAGCTGGGCCGTGGGCGGGGTCAAGAACGAGATCGAGAGATCCTTGGCGGCAAAAGCGCTGTTGAAGGAGTACTCGAATCCGACCGTGCCGGTGGCGTTCTCCACGCCCACCGTGGCAGAGGACCCCTTGGCCGTCTCCGTGTCCGTCAGGTCGCCATAGCCAAAGGTGATGCCACCATCCGCCGTCAGTGTCGCTGAGAAGCTCACTCGATCGGTGGTCGGCGAGGCCGCACGGACGTTACGCCACTCGACAATGAATGCATCCACGCCGTCGATCTCGGTCGTCTTGGTGTAGACGCCAGCCTCAGCGTCCACCACCAGGTCGTCCCAGAACGGGTACACGGCCGCGTTGGGTGCGCTAGAGCTGGGCAGGGCACCGTTGCTGAACTCGGTCGAGGTAGCACCGAAGGTCAGGAAGCCATTGGTGGCCACCGAAGCCTCGGTGAACTCCTTCTCGTACAGCGGGAACTCGAAGGGCAGTGTGACCTTCTCGGCAGCATCATCTCCGCTTAAGTCCAGCTCGGTGTCACCCTGAAGGTACTCACCGGTTGATTCTGCACAGGTGTAACCCCAACCGTCCTTGACGAGTTGGAGCGTCAGCGCCACCGTCTCGTCTCCGTCCACCGTCACGGTCTCCTCAGCACCGCTGTAGCACTGCCCGGCACTTGCCGTCACCGTGTACTCGGCTTCGGAAATATCCGAGAAGCTGAACGCACCGTCTGCGTCCGTCGTGACCGGGTCCACCTGAGCGTGGATCTTCACTTCGGCACCGGCGACCGGCTCGTCCGCCGCGTCCTTCACCGTTCCGCTGACCGTGTGGGTCGCGGCGGCTTCCAGCGTGAAGTCGGCGGTGACGGATTCCTCAGCCACCACCGTGACGGTCTCGGAGGCCGCGGTATACCCAAAGGCGGATGCGGTGACCGTGGTCTCGCCAGCAGGTGCCTTGACGGAGTACTTGCCGTCCGCGTCGGTGGCCAAGGTGCGGGAGAAATCACCGTTGACGACGGTGATCTCCGCGCCAGAGATGGCCTCACCGTCAGCGTCGACGACGGTGCCGTCCAGAGTCCCGACGTCCTGACCGGGCGCGGCGTCCAGCATCGCGACAACGTCCAACTTGCCCTCGCCAAACACGTTGTTGTTCTCCACGGTCCCGCCGCAGGAGGTGTCATCGGTGTCGATGGCCGTCCGGTTCAGGATGTCCTTGGTGCCCTCGATGTCTCCGACCAGGGCCGGGGAAGCGCTCCACAACAGCGCCACAGCGCCGGAGACGTGGGGTGCAGCCATGGAGGTTCCGGAGAGGTTCCCATACTGCCCCCCGACGATGGTGGAACGAATATTGGTCCCGGGAGCCGCGATATTCGGCTTGATCCCGTCATCCTCGCCGGTGCCTCGCGACGAGAGTGGTGAGATGCTGCCGTTGGACTGGTAATTTCCCACGGAGTAGTTCGCGGTGTTGGCGCCCGGTGACGAGGTCGTTTGGCATTGTGCCCCGGCGTTACCGGCGGACCACACCCCGAAGATTCCGGAGGCGTCCCACCCATCGGTGATGTCCTTGTACCAGTCGTCAACGACTCCTGCGTCGCTGGCACCCCAGGAGTTATTGACGATCTGCGGGCGCTTGGACGCATCCGGGTTCTCTCCCTGAGCGTCGGTCGGAGCCATCATCCACTGGCCGGAGGAGAGCAGCGCGTCATCCGCGCAGGTATCGCAGCCGTTGGCCTCGATCCATTTGGCGCCGGGGGCCATACCCACCTGGTTCTCGCCGCCGTCGGAACCGACCATGGTGCCCATGGTGTGCGTACCGTGGCTGGAGTTCCCCGCCGTGTCGCACGGTGCCCCATCACATTGCCCCGTGGCGTCGAACCAGTTGTAGTCATTGGTGAACGTACCGTCGCCGTTATTGCCGCGATACTGATTCACCAGTGCCGGGTGGTCGTACTGCGTCCCAGAGTCCACGCTGGCCACGGTGATGCCCTCACCGGTGATGCCTTGGGCCCAAACCTCGGGAGCGCCGGTCTCCTCGATGCCCCATTCCACGGCGTTGGTGCCGGAGTCTGACTTGGTGCTCTTCACGACCAAGGGATCCGGTTTGTCCATGACGACCGACTCGTGGATCTCCGCGACGTTGGCGTCCATGGCCAAGCTCGTGGCCTGCTTCATGGTGCCGCCCTTGACCAACACCCGGTTAGAGAGCCAGAAGCTGGTGTAGTCGGCGTCTGCCTTGTCGAGTGAGGCGATCGTGGCCTTCTGCGAGGCGTTGGCCTTGGCCTTCAGCTCCTTGACGACATACTCACCGCGCTCGTCCCAGTCCTTGATGGTCTTGGCCTTGGACAGGTCGGCCTTGGGTTTCATCTTCACCCAGTAGTCGGCCGTCTTGTTCTTGGTCAGCTCCGCCTTCGCCTGATCCGTGAATTTCTCCTCGGCGGCTGCCTTGCTGACCTTGCCCGTACTGACCTGTACTGCGGCATTCGACTGGGAACTGGGGGCACCCGACTGCACCGCGGTTGCGGGAGCCACCCCCCAGGCTGTGGTGACGAGGACGGCGCCGGCCGCTGCGGCAGCCAGCACCTTCCTCCTGAACTTGCTGGGTTGCTTGCTTGGACCGTTCACTTTTTCCTCCTGCGGGAGCTGCCCCAGGCAGCGGCACCATGTGGTGCCACGAAGTGGAGTGAGCACCGGTGATGACGCTCACAGTCCAGTTCATTCGTGAAAGGAGTCTTGAACAAGGTCGGAACCCGGTCAGTTCAGGGTACGAACCAGGGCAGTACCGAGGTGTATGGCCCAGCTTCAGGAGCGCAGGGAGGCCACGAAATCCAGCTTCTCCAGCACGCGGTCCCCAATCACGAACGGGTACAGGTCCTCCTGACCCATGGACCGGTTCATGAGGTTCAGTGCCGTGGACAACGGCACCCAGACGGACGTGACCAGGTCACGGAAGCGCTGCCGCCCCACCAGGTCAGCGGCAGACACGAGACCGTAGGAGGCCGCGGTCTCCACCGCATCACAGATGTGTAGGTAGTGCGCCCAGGTCTCCGCGAAGTCCTCATACGGGTGCATGGTGGCGTAGGAGGAGATGTAGGAACTCTCCCATCCCTCCGGAGGGCCGTCGGTGTAGTGCCGGTCGATGGTCTCCTGGTAATCGACCCGCTCGTCCCCGAACAAATCACGGGCACGCTCCAGCAACGCCGCGCCACCAGGCGCATCCGGGCGTTCCATCAACTGCCATTCGAAGTAGTGCCCCACCTCGTGACGGAAGTGACCCAGCATGGTGCGGTAGGGCTCGTCGAGCTGTTCCCTGATGTACTCCCGGTGCGAATCCTCGCTCTCCGCGAGGTCGATGGTGATGACGCCCTCGGCGTGCCCGATGGTGACCTGCTCACCCACGGAGGAGAGCAGGTCAAAGCATAGGCCGTTCACGGGATCCTCCGCCTTGGTGACCACGGCGAACCCGAGTGCGTCGAGCTCCGCAAGCAGATGCCGCTTGGCGCGTTCCGCCACCGCGTAGTTCTCCAGGCCCTCCAGGTCTTCGTCGGCCGGCCTGGTGCGGGTCAGGTCGCAGGCCCAGCACTGCCCGCCCTCCAAACGTGCCAGCCACGTGCAACCGGAGAGATTCAGGTTGGAACAGACATGCCACACCAGGCCGTCGGCATCCACGTAGGTTCCGTCCTGCGCCAAGGGAACGATCTCATGTTCCACCGCCGAGTACCCCAGGCCGACACCGCACTCCACGCACACCGAGTTCTCGAAGTACAGCGCGTTACCGCACTGCCTGCAGCTGTAGTGCTTCATACGTTCTCCTCAACAGGTTCACCGGATACGGGGTCCAACGGACCCACGTCCACGGAGACATCCAGGGTGGACTTCTTGGCTTCGGTGGTGATGATGCCGCGGACCGGGGCCACGTCGTCGTAGTCCCGTCCCCACGCTACGGTGATATAGCGGTCGTTGGCCCACTGATCATTGGTGGGGTCGATCGCCAGCCATTCACCGCTTCCGGGAACCCACACGGCCACCCAAGCGTGGGAGGCGTCCGCGCCGAAGACACGTTTCTGGCCTGGAGCTGGTGTCGTGGCCAGGTATCCGCTCACGTATCTGGCCGCGAGCCCCTGCGAGCGCAGGCAGGACAGCGCCAGATGCGCAAAGTCTTGGCAGACGCCGGCGCGCTTGCGCAGGACATCGCCCACAGTGGAGGTCACGCTGGTGGCCTCACCGTCGTACCTGAAGTCGGTGAAGATGCGGTGCATGATCTCCGTTGCGACCTCACCCAGGGCGCGCCCCGGCGTGAACGAGGGGACCGCATAGGCCTCGACATCAGGCAGTTGCTGCACACGCGGCGACTCCAGGGCGAACTCCGCCGCCTCCCAGGCACCGGGCAGGTCGGGGTATTCCAACGGCCGGGCGTCCTCCCAGGCCACGGCGAGCGCCTCCTCGCAATACTCCGGCCTGGACACGATCACGTCGGCGTCGGCGACCACCTTGAGGTCATCGTGATTATTGGTCAGGTGGAAGTAGGTGACCTGGTTTCCGTAGTGGTCCAGCCCTGGTGCAAGGTCCAGGGGTGTGGGGGTCACGTCTACGGTGGACGTGAGCACCTGTTGCCAGGGCAGTTGACGCGGCCCCAGGTGCACCACTCCCAGCGAGTCCTGCACCACGTCGCTGTATCCGTACTCGGTGCTGTGCCACACGCGGTATCTCATGCGCTGATCCCACCCGTCGGGTTGCCCGGCAGGCCCGGGCCCGGCCGGCCGGAGGATGGCGGCCCGGAGGCCGACGACCCGGAGGCCGGCGCGGCAGGGCCCGACGTAACGGGGCCCAGCAAGGCGTTGAACGGCAGTGGGGTGGGGCCGGCCTCGAAGTAGTGAGCGTCGATGGCGAGGCCTAAGGCGTTCAGGGACGCGATGCCGTCGTTGATGAACTCGGCCACGCTCTGTCCGCGATGCTCCTGGACGCCGCCGACCACGTCGTGCTCCAACGGTTCCAGGGCGCGCAGCATGTCATCCACGAGCCGTTCCGGGCGGGTGGATCCGGTGGAGGTCGGCATGGCGGCCAGACTCTCCTGGGCTCGGACCAGGGACGCCGCGATGGAGCGCGGGTTGGCGCGGTCGCTGACCAGCAGGTCGAGTGCGTCTGGGATCCGCATGACGCCGCGGTAGCGGCGCCGGTAGGTGACCACCGATTCGGCTGCGGTGAGGATGCCTTCCAGCGCTCTGCGCTCGTCGCGCGTTAGGAGTCCGCTGCCGATCTCACCGCGTGCCTCGGCGCGTGTTGCCGTGGCGGCCAGCAGCCTGCTGACCTGTTGCGCACGTTCCAGGGCCTGGCCCACCTGCAGCATGTGCCAGCCGTCGTCTCGCATCATGTTGGTGACGATTCCCTGGAAGGCGAGCAGGGCGGTGAGCATCCGCGCGCTACTCTCACCGGTGAGGCGCTCGTGGTTGAAGGCGCGCAGTGCATCTGCTGCCCGGTCCACGGAGGAGAACACACGCCAGGTGTCGAGGGAGAGTTGGTCCCTGACGCCTTCGAGCGAGCTGCGCATCATGGTCAGCGAATGGGCAACGGAACCCACCCTGTCCGCGTCCAGCAACAACGACCGGAACTCTTGATCCGGGTCCGTCCAGAGGCCGCCGACCAAGGAGTGAATGGCGTCCAAGAGGAGCTGGGGGCCCGCTGCCGTCGTGGAGTTGCCGAAGTGCCGGTCGTTGGCGCCGAGCTGTTCCTGCGTGGCCAAGACTAGGCGCAGCATGGCCTCTGCCCGTTCCGCGTACCGTCCCGCCCAGAACATGTCTTCCAGCGCACGGGGGGTGAACTCCGGTTCGGTGCGGGCGGTGGTCCCACGCGTTACCTCTGCGAGCCCATGATCGGCCTCGTTCACGGTTGATTTCAGGACCCAGACGTCCTTGGTCACCGGCGCCGCGTCCGGGTTGGCGCGCACCGTCGCGAGTCCCCCGGATAGCGGCCGGTACGCGGTGCCTAGCCGCACCGTGAAGGCGCGGAAGAGGAGGTCACGCGAGGTGCTGTGGTCGCCGTCCCAGACCGGAGCTTGGGACAGGGGCAGCAATTCCTGCCCGACGAATCGGTACGGTGCCGCCGCGATCCTTGCCAGGATCTCCTCCCGGGGGCGCTCTGCGAGCGCCTTGCGGGAACGGTCCACGCTGCGGACCACCAGGGTCTCGTCTCCGGCGATGACGCGGGCCTCGACCTGACGCCTTGACTCCGGGTCCCCGCACCAGAGGGTGGGGACCTGGTCCAGTCGCAACTGCTCGCCCAAGAGGTGTTCGCTGACCGCGGGCAAGTACGGAAGCAGCGCCGGGTTCTCCAGGACGCCAGAACCCAAGCCGTTGGCGATCCGCACCGTACCTCTGCGCATGCATTCGGTCAGACCGGCCACTCCCAGTTGGGAGTCGCCTCGCAGTTCCAGTGGGTCGCAGAAGTCCGCGTCCACGCGGCGAAGGATCACGTCCACCTTGAACTTCGGTTCGCGGTCCGGCCAGCCGGAGGGCCTGATCCAGACGGCACCCTCGTGCACCACCAGGTCGTTGCCTTGCACCATGGGGAAGCCCAACGCTGAGGCCAGGTAGGCCTGATCGAAGGCGGTTTCCGACCGCGGTCCGGGCGTGAGCACCACGATCCGGGGGAAGTTCACGCCCTCCGGGGCGGACTCCACCAGCCCTGAACGCAGGGCGGAGAGGTAGGGGCCCATTCTGTGCACCGGGTGCTCGTAATGCAGCTGCGGCAACACCTGAGAGATCACCCTGCGGTTCTCGGCAGCGAAACCGAGCCCCGAGGGCGCCTGAACGCGGTCCGCCAGGACCCGCCATTCACCATGGCTATCCCGGCCCAGGTCGGTGCCCGTGAGCACCAACGGAGCCATCTCCCTTGACCCTGGTTGCGACAGTGGCCGCAGGAAGCCGGGGTGTCCGTAGACCGCCGCGGACGGCAGCACCCCGGAGCGCAGCACGGAGCGTTCCCCGTAGAGGTCGGTCAGCAGCGCGTCCAGGAGTTCGGCCCGCTGCGCCAGTCCGACTTCCAGCTTGTCCCACGTGGGCCGGTCAAGGATGAGCGGGAACGGATCCAACTGCCACGGCTGCGCGCCGGTGTCACGGCGGTAGTAGGTGACCCCGTCGTCGGCCAGGAAACGCCCGATCTCCGCGCCCATCCGCGAGAGATCCTCACGGGTCAGCCCGAGTGCGGTCTCCGCCAAGGGCCGCCAGGCCTCACGCAGGTTCCCGTCCTGAGCGATCACCTCGTCGAAGCGCACTCCGCTGCCGGTCCCGGCCTCGGTGGGACCGGTTCCGTCCTGTCCCTCCACGCCGAAGGGAAGCCGGGGCTGCGACGGTGACGGGTTGGTCACGGTCGCCGCGTAGTCGCGCAGGATGCTCACGGGTTAGGGAGTCCTCCTGAGATCAAGGGTGTGCGGATAATCCGGGGTGACGCCCCTCCGGCCCGCGGCCCGAGCGGCCGCCACGTCGAAGGTTCCGGGCGTGTGGCCACGCGGCTCGAATCTACCCGACCTCCGAGCCTCCGCCTCATTCGCGTTGATGGGCGGGTGCTCGTAGGCACGGCCGCCCGGATGCACCACATGGTAGGTGGCGCCACCGAGGGAAGCGGAGGAGGCCAGATCCACCACCTCGAAGGTCAGCGGTGACTGAACATCAATCGAAGGATGCAGAGCCGACCAGGGTTGCCAAGCCCGGTAGCGGACGCCGGCGTAGTACTCCCCTAGCCGGCCGGTGGAGGTCAACGGCACCTCCACGCCGTTGCAGGTCACCATTTGCCGGTCGGGGTCCAGACCGTTGACCTTGACCTGGACTCGCTCCAGGGAGGAATCCACGTAGCGGGCGGTGCCGGATCCGGTGGCTTCCTCCCCCAGGACGTTCCATGGTTCGATGGCCTGGCGCAGCTCCAACTCCACGGCGGCCGCGGAGGCGGCCGAACCGAATCCGGTCCAGCCTCCCTCGCCCGGAACGTCCGCCGGCTGCTGCGGCTGCGCCTGTACCTGTCCCTGCGCCTGCGCCTGAGTGGCCCCAGGGCCAGAGGCCGCACTCTGCGCCGTCTTCACCGGGATGCGCGTGATCCCGATGCGGGGAAAACGGAACTCCACGAAGGAATCCAGCCAGGTCTCCTCGAACTCGATCCCGTGGGCCCGCAGGTCGGCGACGATCTCGTGGGCGTCCCGCACCGCACCCTGCGGCAGCAAGGCGTCGTCGTGCAGCGACGTCCCCCACCGGATCAGCGGCGCGGACAGGGGCCGTTCCCAGAACATGGCCACCAAGGAACGCACCAGCAGCGCCTGCACCAGAGACAGTTCCGGGTGCGGGGGCATCTCGAAGCCGCGTAGTTCCAGCAGCCCCAACCGTCCGCGACTCGAGTCGGGACTGTAGAGCTTGTCGATGCAGAACTCTGCGCGGTGTGTGTTGCCAGTCAGGTCCGTGAGCAGGTGGCGGAACGCGCGGTCCACGAGCCAGGGTCGCGGCGCGTCCGCGCCTGCGGACATGCGGGCCACCTCCTGGAGGGCGATTTCCATCTCGTACGCCGCTTCCGGGCGCCCCTCGTCGAAGCGGGGGGCCTGGGAGGTGGGGCCGATGAAGCGGCCGGAGAAGAGGTAGGACAGCGATGGGTGGCGCTGCCAGTAGGTGATCAGTGAGCCGAGCAGGTCCGGGCGTCGCAGCAACGGCGAGTCCGACGGCTGCACGCCGCCCAGGGTGATGTGGTTTCCGCCTCCGGTCCCGGTGTGGGTGCCATCCACATCGAATTTCTCGGTGGAGAGCCGGGCCTGACGTGCGTGCTCGTACAACGAGAAGGTGAGGTCTCGTTGGTCCGCCCAGGAGGAGGTGGGCTGCACATTGACCTCGATAACCCCCGGATCTGGGGTCACAATCAACTGGGTCAGCCGGGAATCCACGGGGGCCCCGTACCCCTCCAACACGACTTGGGTTCCGGTGTCAGAGGCGGCGCGCTCGATCACGTGAAGCAGAGCGACGTAGGCCTCCAACGTGGTGGTGGGTGGCAGGAACACATGCACGTGCCCGTCTCGAGTCTCGAAGGCCAGGGCCGTGGTGGCCTGCCCTTCCGGATCCACCAGTTTCACGGAGGGCACCTCCGGTTCCAGTGGGGGGCCGGCCTCGAAGATGTCCGGCTCCCCCTGGAACTCCGGGTCGGTCCAGGAGATGGAGCCCAGCGGCAGGCGCAGCCCCACGGCAGAGGTACCGGGCGTCAGCACCAGACGGCCCCGACGGAAGCGCCACATCGGCGAGGTCCACTCATCCACCGTCGTCACCGGGATCACCCAGCCGGTGGGTACGGTGATGTCCCGGTCCAGTGCGGCGATGGCGTCCTGGATGGACGTCTCAGAGGTGGCAGGATCGTCGAGCGGATCGGGCGCCGGACGCTCACCGTCTGGCAGAAGGGCGTCCGAGGCACGCTGCGCCAGCGGATCCTCATAGGCAGGGATCACCTGGGATCCCGGGAGTCCGAGCAACTGCCCAACGCGGGCGGCCAGGGTCTGAGCGTTGCGCGCCGCATACGGTGTGCGGCGTTCTTTCCATGGGTCGTCGAAGAGCCGCGCGTCTTTCCACAGCGGGACCCCGTCGGTGCGCCACTGCAGCGCGATGTTCCAGCGCGGCAGCGGCTCTCCCGGGTACCACTTTCCCTGCCCGCGATGCACGGCTCCGCCGCGGGCGTAGGTCGCTTGCAGGCGCGCGGCTAGGTCATCCGCGAGCTCGCGCTTCTCTGGCCCGTCCGCATCCGTGTTCCATTGGGCGCTGCGGGCGTCGTCCAACGCCACGAAGGTGGGTTCCCCGCCCATGGTCAGGCGGACGTCGCCGGCCACCAGGCGTTGATCCACGGACTCGCCGAGGGCATCGATCCGCGCCCACTGCTGCTCGGTGAACGGTTTGGTGGTGCGCGGATCCTCGTGCACCCGTCGCACCTCGTTGCGGAAGCTGAACTCCACCTCCACCGGATCCGTGGCTCCGGTGATCGGTGCGGCGGAGGACGGGTGCGGGGTCGCCGAAAGCGGGATGTGCCCCTCACCGGCAAACAGGGCGCTGGTGGCGTCCAGCCCGATCCAGCCGGCACCCGGGATGAAGACCTCCGCCCAGGCGTGCAGATCGGTGAAATCGGACTCGGGGCCGCTTGGACCGTCCAAGGACTTTTGGTCCGAGGTCAGCTGCACCAAGTAGCCGGAGACGAACCGGGCGGCCAGCCCGTACTGCCGCAAAAGCGCCACGAGCAGCCAGGCGCTGTCGCGGCAGGAGCCAATCCCGCGTTCCAGCGTCTGGTCGGGGGTCTGCACGCCCGGTTCCATCCGCACCGTGTAGTCCACCGCGTCATGCACGGCCTGGTTCAGACCCGCCAGGAAGGTCACCGTGGGTTCCCCTCCCTGAGGCAACGGCGGCAGCTTCTGGCGCCAGCCTTCGGCAACCTCAGCATCCTCCGCCGGGCGCAAATAGGGTGCCAGATCTGCCGCCAAATCAGGAGAGTAAGCGAACGGGAACTTTTCCGCATAGTCCTCGATGAAGAAGTCCAGCGGGTTGATGACCATCATGTCCGCCACCAGCCCCACGGTGATCTCCAGGTGATCCACCTTTTCTGGGAACACGATCCTGGCGAGCCAGTTCCCGAAGGGATCCTGCTGCCAGTTGATGAAGTGTTCCGGCGGGGACACCTGCAACGAGTACGCCTCGATGGGGGTTCGAGTATGCGGAGCCGGGCGCAGCCTCACCACGTGTGGAGTCACCGCCACCGGCCGCGCGAAGTCGTACCGGGTGGAATGTTCCAGGGCTACTTTGATCGACATGTCTCAAGTGTGCCGCGTCACAGTTGCAACCGCATAACGCAGGCATTTCAGCCGGCCACGCTTCCCGGCCACCTATGCCCGACGACGCGTGCTCCACTCACGCGGTGGACGTCGCCTTCTGCGTCGTCCCCGCGTCGGCAACCTCGGTCCCCGCGGCGCCGCCGGCGCCGGCGCCGGTGGCGAGAGTGTCGCGGGGCTCGGCCACCGCCGTCGGGCATGGGCCCCACGACGTCAGGTGCAGGTGGCGCACCAGCTGGCGCGAACGTCGTGCCGTGACGATATCCGAGAAGACGTCGAGGCCGCGCTCGACCCACACCGTGAGGCGGGCGCCCAGCGGTTCCTCGATGAACTTGTTGATCAGCCATGCGACGCCGAGGACCATACCGAGCAGCAGCACCAGCAGCAGTTCACGCGGCATCCAGGGGGCGAGGCTCTCGATCACGAAGCGCCCCAGGATGCTGTGGATGAGGTAGACCGGGAACGTCAGCGCACCCGCCGTGGTCAGCCAGGACCAACGAATGCGGATCAGGGTCGGCGTCATGACTACCGCTAGAATCATGCCGAAGAACGCCAGTACCGCGGTGGCGAATACGAACGCCGGGACGTGGACGCCGGTCACCGATTCCGTACGGCCCGGCAGATCCAGGGCCGTGGCCCAGGCGGCCTGCAGCACGGCGGCGGCGAGCACACCACCACGCGCCCAGGTGAACCCGTGCTTGGCGATGATGTGGATCAGCATGCCGCCCGCGAACAGACCGGCATAGGTGGGGAAGGCCAGCCAGGACACCCACGACTGCAGCTCGGGGACGCCGTGTTCGTGGATGGTCCACGCGCTGAAGGCCACCCAGGCGCCACAGATCGCGGTCCACCCCGCCGGGCGATCCACCTTCAGAGAGCGCAGCACCCAACGGGCCACGACCAGCATGATGTAGAAGCGGGCCTCGATCCAGAGCGTCCAGTAGACGGTGTCCACCCAGGAGAAGCCGTCCCCGCTGATCTCACCGAAGATCGGGGGACCCACCAGGGTGAGGTTCATCCAAATGTCGCCCCAGTCCAGGTCCTTGTAATCAAAGAAGAACAACTGAAGTGGTCCGGCGATCAGCACGGAGAGCCAAAAGGCAGGGGCAATCCTGCCGATCCTAGAACCGGCAAAACGGGCGGTGGAACGCCCCTCAAGGGAGCGGAAGACCACCAAACCGGAGATGATGAAGAAGAGCGGGACGCCGAGGTTACCCAGCGCCGCGAGCTTGTGCAGCAACGGCCAGGCCTCATCGTTGGGCACACCCCAGTCCGACTTCGCGCTGCCGACATAGTGGTACAAAACCACCAGCAGGGCTGCGGCCAGCCGCAGCCCGTCCAGGAGCGCCCAACGAGGCAGCTTCTTGGGTGCAGGCAACGTGTGCGGAGCGGGCTGCTTGCCGGACTCGGTGCTGGCGCCCGCTGTTGCCCGCGTGCTGTTCACCGTTGTTCCAGCCATACCCGTCTCGACCTCCTGTGTTACCCGTTACGTATCTCGTTGCACGGGCACACGAGGCCCGCTTATCTCCATGGCAACGCGGGTGGAAACGGAAATCAAGGGAATCGGGGGGACCCTGACGGGATCCTGACTGGGGTCTCAGCCGGTTCTCAGACAGTGTTCGCGAATCAGTTCGGCGGAGTTGTTGGCCGGTTCTGCGTTCGCGAACCACTTCTGCGGAGTCCTGGGCCGGTTACCGTGCTCGCGAACCACTTCTGCCGAGTCCGAGGCCGGTTACCGTGCAAAAACGATTCGGGAGCCACATGAACCTGGCGAACACCCCAGAACTCGGCACCGCCGACTCCAGACATGAACACCCCAGCACACGTGACTCCCGAATGACGCAGAGAGCAGCTGCGGACAAATCAGTCGATCTGCAATTCCCCCATGGCATCCCAGTCGTCACCGTCGATGGTGCGGGAGATGATGCGCGGGGTGTGCGCCAACAAGGGGCGCATGCTCTCCAGGCCGTCCTTGAAGTGCTGCGAATTCACGTGAGCTGAGGCAGCATCCTCGTCGAAGCCCTCCACGAGCACGTACTCATTCGCGTTGTCCACGGAGCGGGACCATTCGAAGAACTTGTTGCCCGGTTCTGCTCGGGTGGCCTTGGTGAAGGCCGCCACGGCGTCCATGAAGGTGTCAACAAACTCTGGTTTGACGTCGTATTTCACCACAATGAAGATCATGGACTCGACCCTATCCCCACTCCAACCGTCCGTGCAGCCCGCGGCCACACTCGGACCGTGCAAATCCGGACCGCACCCCCTCGGCGTGCACGCACCCAGACCGTGCCCACCCGGCTATCGGCAACGCAACCGGGATATCGCA
>JBQDZM010000008.1:60918-76952 GCA_052108535.1 Galactobacter sp.
GCACGCACCCAGACCGTGCCCACCCGGCTATCGGCAACGCAACCGGGATATCGCATGAACTCCATTCAACGTCGTGACCCCACCCGCGGTTGGGGATTGGTGCTGTTGGGGTCCTTCTCCGCGATCTCCCCTTTGTGTACGGACATCTACACGCCGTCACTTCCGGACGTCGCCAGCGAACTGACCACCACAGCGAGCTCCGTCCAGTTGACCTTGACGACGTTTATGGCCGGTCTGGCGCTGGGCCAGTTGATCATCGGCACGGTGTCAGACGCCGTGGGGCGTCGCCGCCTGTTGTTGTTGGGCGGGTTCGCGACCGTCCTAGCCACCGTGGCCTGCGCCGCTGCGCCAAACGTGACCGTGTTGATCTTGGCGCGGATTCTCCAGGGTTTTGCCGGTGCCGCCGGGGTGGTGCTGGCTCGCGCCATGATCGCCGACTGCACCCAAGGTCCAAGGACCGCGAAACTCCTCGGGGTGCTGCAGGTGATCGTGGGCGTGGCCCCGGTGGTGGCACCCCTGATCGGTTCGTTGCTTGCGCAGGCCTTCAGCTGGCGTGGAGTGTTCTGGACGGTCGCAGCCATCATGGCCGTACTGACGCTCGCGGCCACCGCGATCATCCCGGAGACCCTCCCGATGTCCCGCAGGCAGCCGGTCGGGTTCCGTTCCACCGTGAGGTCGTTGACCACGGTGTTGTCCAGGCGAGGTTTCGTGGTCTACCTGGTGACCTTCGTGGCCGCCTTCGGAGCATTCTTCTCCTACGTCTCTGCTGGAGCTTTCGTGCTTCGCGTCCAGCACGGCTTCACGGCCGTGGGCTTCGGGCTCTGGTACGCGGTCGGCGCACTCTGCATGACGGCCTCCGCCATGGCGGCGGCCCGATGGGCGGGACGCGTGCCTCACGACCGGATGATCGCCTGGGGCGTCTCCGGCGTTCTGCTCGGCGCGGTCACCATCTTCGTCTCCACGTTGTTGGAGACGCCGTTGTGGTTGCTGCTGCCGGGGTGCGCCGTCCTCACGATGTCCATGGGTCAGATCATCGCCAATTGCAACGCCCAGGCGTTGTCCCACACCCGTGATCTCTCCGGTTCCGGGTCCGCGGTACTCGGGGCCTGCCAATTTTTCTCGGCCGCCCTGGTGGCCCCACTAGTGGGCCTCGGCGGGGACCTTGACCCGCACCCGTTCGGGATCGTGGTGCTGATCTGTGCCGTGATCTCCTTCGCGGCGTACTGGCTGCTGGCCAGACCCACACCGGAAGCAGAGGCGGCGAAGGCCTGAACGCCTCCGCCGCCCCGATCACGGTGTGCGGTCTCAGTCCTCATCGACCTCGAGGGCGTGGTGATCCAGCGCGACCGTGCCGGCGCGCCAGTAGCCGTCGATGTGCTGGGCGTGACGCGGGTGACCGGCCGCCTTCAGGGTTCTGCGCACGTCCTTGAGCATGACGGCTTCACCGGCGGCGAAGACGAAGACGGACTCCGGTGTGGCGGAGGCGTCCAGCGCTGAGCCCAGTTCGGCGGCCAGCGCCGGACCGCGTTCCGGACCGGACGGCAGCACCAGGTGATGGGCGTCCACATCCGCCAGTTCCGGGGTCGGGAACGGGTAGGCGTCCGCGTCGGTGGCGACGGTGATCAGGGTGACCGCAGCGTTAAGCCCGGGTTCATCCAGCCAACGCCCCAAAGCGGGCAGCGCGGTCTCGTCGCCGATCAGGATGTAGTGACGGTAGCCGGGCGGGTACACGTGGGAACCACGCGGACCCACCACGCCAATCCGGTCGCCCCCTTTGGCGTTGATGAACCAGGCGCCCGCCGGCCCGTGGTCATGCAGCACGCCATCGATCACCAGGGTCCCGGTGATCTGGTCAACCGTGCGGATGGTGTAATCGCGGGTGGACCCGATGGTCTCCTCCCAGCGCGCACGCTCGGCCACCACCGTAGGGACGGCCAGGCCGCCATCCTCCGCGGGGACCACGAGCTTGACGTGGTCCCCTGCGGCCCAGGGCAGGAAGGGGATGGAACCCACACGGTCCTTGGGCTCACCTCTCAGGTGGACGCGGGCCATCTGCGGCCCGATCTTCTCCACGGCAGAGACGGTGAGGATGCGGGATCCCAGCAAATGGGGGACTTGGTTCACGCCGAGGCGGGCGTCGGCGACGGTGACTGGACGAGGCATATAAGACACACTAACGTGACTCAACCCAACATGGTCGGATCATGTCGTCACGAAATCTCACGGTGTCATATCGGGGACGAACCCCTCACGCCCCGGGCGCGGCCCCACGCCAGGATCCCTCACGCCCCAGGATCAGGCCAGCGCGCCCTGTCCCACACGGAAGCCCGCACCCTTGTGATGCTCCGGCAGGCGGTCACCGCGGCCAAAGAGCTTCTGGCGCAGCGAGCCCTCCTCATAGGAGGTGGGGTAGGCGCCGGCGGCCTGCAGCTGCGGAACGATGTGCTCCACAACGTCCTCGAAGGTTCCGGGCGTGATGGCGTAGGCGATGTTGAAGCCGTCCACGTCGGTGTCTCGCACCCACTCGATGAGCTGGTCAGCCACCTGTTTGCCGGTGCCCACAGCCACGGGGCCGAAGCCGCCCACGCCGATCCACTCGGCCAGCTGCCGGACGGTCCAGGGGTTGCCCTCCTCGCCGGAGGCCTTCTGGAAGGTCTCCACGGAGGACTGAATAGCGTTGGACTTCACGTCCGTACCGATAACGTCGTCCGGGTCGTACTGGCTCATGTCGATACCGGTCCAGCCGGAGAGCAGGGCCAGGGCCCCGTTGATGTCCGCGTAGGAGCGGTAGTCCTCGAACTTGGCCTGCGCGGCGTCCTCGGTCTCGGCAACGATGGGGGTGAGCATCGAGTAGATCTTGATGTCGTGGCGGTCGCGACCGGCAGCCTCCGCAGCATCGCGGATCTTGCCGACCTGCTCCGCAAGGGTTTCCTTGGTGGGCGAGTTCACGAACACGGCCTCGGCGTTCTCCCCCGCGAACTTCAGTCCGCGCTTGGAGGCGCCCGCCTGGAACAGCAGCGGGGTGCGCTGCGTGGACGGCTCGGTGATCGCGATCCCTGGAACCTTGAACCAGCGGCCCTCGTGGCCAATCTCGTGAACCTTCTCTGGGTCCACGAACAGGCCGGACTCCTTGTCTGCCACGACGGCGTCGTCCTCCCACGAGCCTTCCAGCAGCTTGTAGATCACCTCCAGGTACTCGTCTGCCATGTCGTAGCGTTCGTCGTGCTCCATCTGGTCGTCGTTACCCATGTTGCGCGCGGCGGAGGGTAGGTAACCGGTCACGATGTTCCAGCCAACGCGCCCCTCGGTGAGGTGGTCCAGCGTGGCCAGGCGGCGGGCAAACGGATAGGGATGCTCGTAGGCGGTGCCAGCGGTGACGCCGAAGCCCAAGTTCTTGGTCACGGCGGCCATGGCGGAGACCAGCAGGAACGGGTCGTTCACCGGCACCTGCGCGCCGGCGCGCAGCGGCGTCTCATTAGTGTCCGCGTACACGTCGTAGGTGCCGAGCACGTCGGCCAGGAAGAGGGAGTCGAACAGCCCCTTCTCCAGCACCTTGGCCAGGTGCGTCCAGTAGCCGATCGTGTTGTAGTCACGAGCATGGTCCTCGGGGTGACGCCACAGGCCCGGCGACTGGTGAACTACGCAGTTCATGTCGAAGGCATTGAGGCGGACGCGAGGGGTGGTGTTTTCAGACATGGCGTTCCTTACGCTCCATCGAATCCCGGCATTAGCACCGTCCCGGACAAGGGTGGTTGCTGCGGCGTCGCTGAGTCGGGTCTCTCGTGCCGCTCTGAATGGGTACGTGTCCCATGGCATCACGAATTCGCTGGTTCACCACATCGGGATGTCATGTTCGCCACAACCTATGCCCGACGAATTGGGCTCGGCTCCCGCAGGCGACTCGCCCCGCCAAGGGCAGGCCGCGGCGCCAAGGCGCCGCAACGCGGTGATACCGAACGACACGATCGTCGTACATTATTCCGCCGAAGATTCTTCACTCAGAAGCCCGCCGGTCATTGTTACGCCGAAGATCCATGCAGATGAAGGCCGCTTGCGCCGAACGGGTGACTCTGCCACACACTGGAAGACGGCCCCTCCCCGCACCGCCCGTGCCCACCCGGACCGACCCCCACTCTTTTCGCGAAAAGGACCTCCTCGCATGACCCTGACCAGCTCACGACCCGTCGCCGAATCAGCGCTCGACGTGCACCTGAGCGGTGTGGGCCAGCGCTTCGGAACCCACCAGGTACTCACCGATGTGGACCTCACCGTACCTGCGGGAGAAATCGTGTCCATCCTGGGGCCCTCCGGCTGCGGCAAGTCCACCCTGCTGCGCGCGGTGGCGGGCCTGGACTCCCCCACCAACGGCAACGTGACCATCGGCGAGCAGCCCGTCTCCGGCCTCGATCCGCGCTGCGGCGTCGGCTTCCAGGAACCACGGCTCCTCCCCTGGCGCACGGTCCGCGCCAACGTCGAGCTGGGGCTGCCGCGGGGCACCGCCAAGTCCGACGGCGCCACTCGAGTCACCGAATTACTGCGCCTCGTCGGTCTCACCTCCCACGCCAACAACCGCCCCCGGGAGATCTCGGGCGGCATGGCCCAGCGCGCCTCGCTGGCCAGAGCCTTGGCGCGCCGCCCCTCAGTGCTCCTGCTGGACGAGCCTTTCGGCGCACTGGACGCCCTGACCCGCTTGAACATGCAGGAACTACTGCTGCACGTCCACGCCGCGCACCCGTCCACCGTCCTCCTGGTCACCCACGACGTGGATGAGGCGCTCCGACTCTCCGACCGCATCGTCATGCTGGGCCGCGACGGGGATTCCCCCACCGCACCCGCATCAGTGACCGGCATCCACGAGGTACCCGGCGACCGCCCGCGACAGGACGACGATCCGGAGATCCTGGCCCTACGCCACCGCCTCCTGGCCCAACTCGGCGTCCACGCCTGACACCGCATTCATCCCACACACATCCGCATCTTTTACGAGGAGCATCATGACCCGCCGTTCCACCACCCGCCTCGCCGCCACCGGCGTAGCCCTCATCGCAGCCACCTCCCTCCTGGCCTCCTGCGCCGGCGAGGGTTCCGGCGGAGACGAGGCCAAGGGCGGTGGCAGCGACACCCTCACCATCGACTGGGCCACCTACAACCCCCTGTCCATGGTCATCAAGGACCAGGGCTGGCTCGAGGACGAGCTGAAGGAGGACGGCGTCAAGGTCGAGTGGGTGCAGTCGGCTGGCTCCAACAAGGCCAACGAGGGACTGCGCGCCGGCGCCCTGGACGTGGGTTCCACCGCGGGCTCTGCTGCCCTGCTCAACCGCTCCAATGGTTCCCCCATCAAGGTCATCGGCATCGCCGATCAGCCCGAATGGGCCGCCATCGTGACCCGTTCCGATTCCTCCATCACGTCGGCGGCCGATCTGAAGGGCAAGAAGATCGCCGCAACCAAGGGCACCGACCCCTACTTCTTCCTGCTCCAGGCACTCGGCAGCGCAGACCTGGCCCCCTCCGACGTCACCGTGGAAAACCTGCAGCACGCCGACGGCCGCCAGGCCCTGAACGGCAAGGCCGTTGACGCCTGGGCAGGATTGGACCCCATCATGGGCGCAGCCGAGGCCGACGGCGACGAACTGCGCATCCGCAACGTGGACTACAACACCTACGACACCCTCGCCGCCACCGAATCCTTCATCAAGGACTCCCCCGAGACGGCGCAGACCGTCCTGGACACCTACGAGTACGCGCGCCAGTGGGCGGCAGAGAACCCCGAGAAGGTCGTCGAGATCGTGGCCCGAGACGCCGCCATCGACCCGGCCGTGGCCAAAAAGGTCATCGACGAACGCATCAACCTGGAGGTCTCCGTGATCCCCGGTGAGGACCAGACCAAGGTGCTCTCCAACGTGGGCCAGTTCCTGGTGGACTCCGGCGACGTCCCGGATGCCGACACCGTGAAGAAGGGCCTGGACTCCCTCCTTGACCCCACCTTCGCCGAGAAGGCTGACGCAGACAACATCAAGGGCGAATGAGCATGAGCAGCAAGACAGACACCGTCGTCGACGCCGCGGAGGCGGCGGCATCGACGGGAGGCGAGAACACGCCGTCGGGCATGGGGAACTCACGCTGGCGGCGCGCCGCGCTCGGCGCCGTCATCCCCGTGGTGCTGCTGATCATCTGGGCCTACGTCACGAACTCCGGGATGGTGGCGCAGTCCAAGCTGCCCACGCCGCAATCCGTATTCTCAGCCGGAACCGACCTGTTTGCCGACGGCACCCTGATGACGCACATCGGGATCTCCGTGCAGCGCGTGCTGCTTGGATTCGTGATCGGCGGAGTGCTCGGCCTGGTGATCGGATCCCTGGTGGGGCTCTCCCGCGTGTTCTCGGAGCTGTTCTCCCCGCTGATCGGCGCGCTGCGCGCCGTGCCGTCCCTGGCATGGGTTCCGCTGCTGCTGATCTGGCTGCACTACGGCGAGAACTCCAAGGTCACGCTCGTGGCCATCGGCGCCTTCTTCCCCGTGTTCACCACCGTGGCCTCAGGGCTGCGTCACGTCGACCGGAACCTGGTCGAGGCCGCCCGCGCCTTCGGATACACCGGCCTGCGGCTGCTGCGGACCGTGCAGCTGCCCGCCGTGGTGCCCTCCATCTTCTCCGGGCTACGACTGGCGCTGGCTCAGGCGTGGTTGTTCCTCGTGGCCGCCGAGCTGCTGGGCGCATCCATGGGACTCGGATTTCTCTTGACGGATTCGCAGAACAACGGCCGCACCGACCGGCTGATCCTCGCGATCATCCTGTTGGCCGTGCTCGGCAAGATCACCGACGCTTTGCTCGGTGTCGTGGAGCGCTGGGCCGAGCGCCGCTGGACCTGATCCGCGCCCTCGACAAGCGTGTGTAGGTTCGTGCCCGTGCTGGCCTGGTCCTGCGGGGCTACTTGCGCCGACGCCGGGCGAGGAGCACTCCTGCACAGATCAAGCCGGCCACGAGGAGCAGGAGGCCCAACACCCCAACGGACAGGTAGATCAAGGTGCTGGGAGGCCACTGCGCAAACGGGATCTGGCTAATGGAACGGCCATAGAGCTCATGACAGATGGCTTCACTGTGGACCGTCAGTGCTACCGCCACACCCACCAGCAACAGACCAGCCAGCACACAGGACGTCACAACGATCAGCGCTGTCTTGGACCTCGTGTTCCGAGGCCCCTGGGCTGAGGTGGGTTGAGTGCTGGCCGACAACATGATCACCACTCAATCAAAGAAACCTAACGAATACATCCGTCTACAGGATGAATTACGGGGAGGCCCCTCCTCCCCGATGAGGACCATGGATCGCATGGAACTCATTGGGGAGGAGGGGCTCATCCGTACATGGCGCGGGGCCGGGCCTTACTTGGCAGCAGACCCCTTGGTGGCGTCGCCAATGGCGTTGAGGCCCTCCGGCAGCGTCCCGTTGATGTGGAAGTCGCCGATGGCGCGCGCCCGGAAGGAGATCGGGTTGTGCGTAGCCACGGTCTGGGCGTTGCGCCAGTGCCGGTCCAAACCCTTGGAGGTGGAAGTCGCGGACGCCCCCACGGTTTCGAAGAGCTGCTGAGCCGCGGCCAGCGCGAGTTCAGGGACAATTACCTGGGCCTGCTCCACGGCGATCTCGCCGAGTGAGAGCTCATACGGCGGCTGGCCGTCGAACTCAGGCGAGTAGGCGCCGCAGTCTGCCGCCGCCTCGTCGGCCACATCCAGCGCGCGCGCTGCCTGCAACACGGTGGCCTCTGCGGCGAACGCCTTGGCGGAGAGCCGCCCCACGGCCTCCTGGATCAGCGGGTCCTCCCGGAAGGGCAGCCCTGAACCGGTGTTGAACGTGCGCTTGCGGGCCGAGATCGTGGAGACCGCGTCACGGCGGGAGGCGCGGGCGATCCCGGCCAACACGGCCAACAGCACGAGCTGGAAGAAAGACGCCTCAAAGATCGCGTCAGCGGACCCCGGCACCCGCTCCAGCACCGCGTCGTCGTCCACATGCACACGGTCGAAGACCGTGGTGCCGGTCCCGGTGAGTTTCTGCCCAAAGCCATCCCAGTCGTCCTCGATCCGCACGCCTTGGGCGGACAGGTCCACCACAGCGAAACGGCGCCCGCCGCCTTCCTGGGATGCAGAGACACGGGTGTAGGAGGAGAAAATGGTGCCGGTGGAGTAGTACTTGGTGCCGTTGATCTCCCACCCCGCAGCACCACGCGTGAGCACCGTGTTCAGCGACCCCAACGCGTTACCTCCGCGTTCCGTGGAGGCGTTGCCGATCGTCCGCCCGTTCAGCACTTCGCGGTACCAACGCCGCTGGATATGCTCGGGCTGGTACTTCAGGCTCGTCACGAAACCCACGTGGCCGCGGTAGAGGTGGGCCACGTTGGAATCGGCCTCGGCAAGGTCGATCAGCAGCCGCGTGAAGGTCTCGATGCTCACGCCGATGCCACCCGCGGAGGCGGGGACCAGGAGCGCGCCGAAACCGGCTTCGTCCAGGGCAGACACGGCCTCGAAAGGCAGTTCACGTTCCAGGTCCCGCTTCAGCGCACCCGCACCGATCTGAGCGAACAGAGGGGCAAAGCGCAGTGAGAGCGCCTCATAGGATGCGGGATCGGTGCTGGTGGCGGTGAGTGTGGTGGTCATGTCTCCTCGGTTCTTAAGGTTCTCAAGCTTCATTGGGTGCTTGTGCGTCGTGCGGTTCGTGTGCGGGTTACTGTTCGTGCGGTTCTTCTGCGTGTTGCAGTCCTTACCTCCGTTAGACATTCGAGCGGTCGTTTAGACAACTTCGTGTCCAACGGCCGTTGGACAAAAACGTGTCCAGAACACCGCTTGAATGTCTAACGGAGGTTGGGGGCGGGGTGGGCGGTTCCGCTTACCTGGCCTCGCCTGCGCTCAGGAGACGGCGGCCGCAGGCCGCTTCTCCGTCGCGGCAGCCGAGTACTCGTGGAAAGCTCCCCGATACTGCGCGGCAGGGTGGTCGGTGGCAATGGTGGGCCCGGATGCACCGTCCGACACCCGCTCGCGCAGGGTCGCACCCGGCCCGTAGGAGGTCTGGACCAGGCCACGGGCCTGCAACTCAGGCAATGCGCCCTCGATGAAGTCCACGTAGGTCCCCGGCAGGGTGAAGTTCATGAGGTTCAACCCATCCATGCCTGCGTCCTGCCAGCGCTCCAACTCGTCCGCCACCTGGGTCGGCGTGCCGGCGACCAGCTGGTTCCGTGCCCGGTAGCGGGCCACGCCCCCCACGGTCGGATTCTTGCCGGGCACGGAGGCGAACAACGCCTCCAACACTCCGCGCGCACCCTCGGTGTCGAGGTCCCCCAGCGTGGCGTCGTGCGGCAGCCCGCCGAGGTCCACGCCGATCCCGCCGCCGATGTGGGCGATCATGTGGTCAAGGTCCAGGTACTCGTCGAACTCGGCAAGCTTCCGGGAGACCTCCGCCTCGGTGGAACCCACCACCACGTGCAGGCCGGCAAACACCTTCACCGAACCCGGCGTCCGACCCACGGACGCCTCCAAAGACCTCAGCTTGGCGACCTGATCTGACACATAGGCCGGGCTGGGGGCAAAGAGGAACGTGGATTCGGCGTGGGTCGCGGCGAAGCGTCGTCCGCGGTCGGAGGATCCGGCCTGGAAGAGATACGGAGTTCCCTGCGGGGAGGGGGTGGGCAGGTGCGGTCCCTCCACGTTGTAGCGCTGACCCTGGTAGTGGATCTTGGAGACCTTGGCCGGGTCCGCGAAATCTCCGTGCGCGTCCGCCTGCAGCGCGTCCCGGTCCCAGGAGCCCTCCCAGAGTCGGTAGGCCACATCGACGTATTCCTCGGCCCACTCGTAGCGGTCGTCATGCTCGGGCAGGCCGACGGCACCGAAGTTGCGGTGGGCGTTGGGCAGCACCGAGGTCACGATGTTCCACGCAGCGCGCCCGCCGGAGAGGTGGTCGAGCGTGGAGAGCTGCCTGGCCAGCTGGTACGGGTGGGCTTGGATGATCGACGAGGTGAACGCGAGCCCGATCTTTTCCGTCACCGCGGCGAGCGCGGAAGCCAGGACGAGGGGATCGTTGGAGGGGATCTGCAGGCCGCGGCGGACGTGGGAGGCCCAGCCGCCCTCGTGTTCGCCGTAGAGTCCCACGACGTCGGCCAGGAAGATCGAGTCGAATTTGGCGGCCTCGAGCCGGCGCGCGAGGTCGGTCCACACGGAGAGGTCGTTGAACTGTGCCGCGCGCCCGTCTGGGTGGCGCCACCCGCCTCCCAGGATGTGCCCGGGGGTGTTCATGAGGAACGCGGAGAGCAGCAGGCGTTTGCGGCCCCGCTGTGCGGGGGCATCAATGCCCGACGACGCTGCCTCGGGTTGGGTGGTCATGCTCAGTTCTCCTTCCATGCGCCCTGGAGGATGGGTGCGGTTCCAGTGGTGAATTCGACGTGGGCTCCGGAGTGGGCACCGTAGACCTGTACCTCGTCCCAGAGGGGCAGGGCGATGGCGTCGTCAACGGCGATCTTTTTCTGTTCCTGGCCCACGAGCTCCTCGTGGGTGGCGTCGTCGGTGGCGGCCTGTTCACGCGCGAAGAGGTCGTCGCGGTCTGCGGTGTTGTGCAGTGTCTGGGTGTTGTTGGCCGGGCCGAACACGGGGCCCAGGCCGCCGTAGGCGAACTGGCGGGTGCCGAAGATCTCGACCTGGTCGTTGGTCTGCGCCTGGGTCACGAAGGTGTTGTCCGCTGCCCGGTTGACCAGCTTGACGCCCACTTCCTTCCACTGCTGTTCGATGAGTTCGAAGGCAGGCTTGATGACCACGGAGTTATTGGAGGAGGAGATGGTGATCTCCAGCTTCTTGCCGCCCTTGGCGCGGATGCCGTCCGAGCCCTTCTTCCAGCCTGCCTCGTCGAGCAGGTCGTTGGCCTTGTCCGGGTCGTAGGCAAAGTCCTTGGAGAGGTCAACGAAGCCGGGGGCGTCGTGGTTGAGCACGGAGCCGGCCACGGTGTAGGAATCGGAGAGGACGGTGTCCTTGATGGTCTGGCGGTCAGTCGCGGCGTTGAGGGCCTGCCGGACCTTGACGTCCTCGAGCTTGCCGGAGCCGATTCGCAGGGCGGCGACGTTGGCGGTGAGGTCCAGGCCGGGAACGGCGAGCACCTGATGGCCCGCGCCCTTCACTGCTTCCTCGTCAACGGGCTGCAGGCCGCGGGCCAGGTCCACCTGACCGGTCTGCACGGCACCGGCGCGATTGCCGACCTCCGCCAGGTACTTCACAGTGAAGGAGTCCAGATAGGGCGCGCCCTGGTTCTTTGCGGTCTTCGGCGCCCAGGCGTAGTCGCTACGGGCCTTGAACTTGACCTCTTGGTCAGCCACCTGGGACTCGTAGACGAAGGGCCCGGAGCCCACGATCTTGGCGATGTCTGACTGCCCGGCGGTGTCCAGTTCCAAGGTCTTCGGGGAGACCAGGCCGGCGGTGACGGAGGAGGTAGCGCGCAGGAAGTTGGCGTCGGCTTGCTTGAGCTTGACCGTGACCTTGTTGCCGTCAACGCTCGCGGAGTCGTAGTTGGCGAAGTCAACGTTGGGCTGGATCTGGGCGGATTCGATGCCCTTGCCGAAGGCGTCCAGGTTGGCCTTCACGGCTTCCGCGTCCAGAGCCTCCCCGTCGGAGAAGGTCACGCCGTCGCGGATGGTGAAGGTGTACTCGGTGCGGTCCTCGTTGGACTCGAATTCCGAGGCGATCCAGCCGACCAGTTCCTTAGTCTCTGGGTCAAAGTAGGTGAGCCGGTCCAGCACGGAGTTGAGGACGTTGGCTTTCTCGTAGAAACGCGCGTTCTGGGTCTGCCACTGGTTGATGGGCGTGACCTCGGCGAACACGAAGTTGCCGCCCTTGACCGGATCTCCGCCCGCGTTATTCCCCCCAGTGGACGCGTCGGAGCCCCCTCCGCAGGCGGTCAGGGCCAGGCTGGCGGCACCGGCCAGGGCTGCCAGTCGCAGACCCAGTTTGGTGCGGTTCCGGATCGGCTTGCGTCGGTTGGAGGGGGGTCCGGGGTCGGCGGCTGCGCGGTGGTCGATGATGGGGTAGTTATCCATGACGGGGTCCTTAAGGTGAAGAGGGTGAAGGCTGTAAAGGTCAGGACGCGGCGACGAGGGTGCGCAGGCGCTCCCCAGGCCGGGCGTCCAGCAGCATTCGGGTGGCCGCAGCCTGAGGTGAGGTGAAGACGGTGGCGGTGGGTCCGGTCTCCACGAGTCGGCCGCCGCTGAGTACGCCAACGTTGTGGCTGAAGCGTTCCACGACGGCGAGGTCGTGGGAGATGAAGAGGTAGGTCAGGCCCAGGTCTGTCTGGAGTTCTTCAAGCAAGTCAAGGACCCGTTCCTGGGTGACGACGTCCAGGGCGGAGAGGGCCTCGTCCAGCACCAGCACCTGCGCTCCGACGGCCAGGGTGCGGGCGATCGCGACTCGCTGGCGCTGCCCTCCGGAGAGTTCGCCCGGCCGCGAGTTGAACAGGGTCTGGGGCAGGTGGACGTGGTCCAGGGCCTCCCGTACCCGCAGTTCGCGTTCGGCGCGACCCAGCTTCTTGGTCTGCGGATCAGCGTGGTGCCGTAGGGGCTCCGCGATGATCTTGGCGACGCTCCAGCGTGGATCAAGCGAGGTGTCCGGGTTCTGGTGGACCAGCTGCAAGGTGCTCCACAGTTCCCGGCGCGCCGCGCCCCCGAGGCCCACGGTCTCCTGTCCAAGCACCTTCACTGACCCGGAGTCCGGATGCTCCAGGCCTAAGATCATGCGAGCCGTGGTGGACTTACCCGATCCGGACTCCCCCACCAGCGCAAACGTGGTTCCGCGCGGCACGGTGAGGTTCACCGAATGCACCACGGTGCGATCGCCAGAGCTTTTCACGAGGTCGCGAACCTCCAGCGCCGCGTCGTCCGTCTGCGGCAGGCGCCTGGAATCCGCATTGGACGCAGAGGGAAGGGCCTGTCCCAGCAGGGCGCGCGTGTACTCCGCCTGGGCGTCCGTGGCGAGCTGTTTCACGGAGCCGGTCTCCACGATCTTGCCCTGCTTCAACACGACCACGCGATCTGCCAGATCGGTGGCGACGGCGATGTCGTGGGTCACGAACACCACGGAGGTTCCATGGGTCCGCGCGAGCGTCGTGAAGGTGCTGAGCACCTTCTTCTGCACGGTGACGTCTAGCGCCGACGTGGGTTCGTCCGCCACCAGCACGGTGGGCTCGCGGGAGAAGGCGAGCGCGATCAGGACGCGCTGCTTGAGCCCGCCGGAGAGCTCGTGCGGATACTGTTTTAGCCGCTCGGCCGGGCGGTCGATCCCGACGCTGTCCAGCAGATCGACAGCACGCTGTCGCAGGCTCGCCTGCGGCTGCTCGGCCACTATGCCCGACGCCCGGTGCAATTTTAGGGTCTCGAAGAGCTGGGCGCCGATGGTGCGCACCGGGTCCAGCGATGCTCCCGGGTCCTGCGGGACCAGGGAAATGGTCTCGCCGCGCAGGGCGCGGGCCGAGCGGGAGGTGACCTCCACGCCGTCGAGCACTACCTCACCCGAAACCGTCGCCGTAGGTGGCGTGAGACCGAGCAGCGCGCGGGTCAGGGTGGACTTGCCGGACCCGGATTCTCCGACCACGGCCAGGATCTCGCCGCGTTCCAGACTCAAGCTCACGCCAGCCACGGCGCGGACGCTGCCGTGGTGGACCTTGAGATCGGTGACATCTAAGACGGTAGACATCAGATCCTCACCTTCTTCTGCAGGGCGCGGCCGGCTGAGGCCAGGGACAGGACGGTGGCGACGATGACGAGGCCGGGCAGAGTGGACATCCACCAGGCGGGGCCCAGGTACTGGCGGCCTTCCGACACCAGCAGCCCCCATTCCGGGGTGGGCGGCGGCGTCCCGAAGCCCAGGAAACCCAGGCCGGAAATCGCCAGGATGGCCGCACCGAGTTCAACGACCAGCAGCGCCAGGACGGGGCCGAGGACGTGCGGCAAGATGTGGGAGAAGACCACGGAGATCCCGTTGGCGCCGGACAGCCGGGCCGCCTCGACGTATTCGGTGGAGCGGACGCGGGCGACTTCGGCGCGGGTCAGGCGGGCGAACGTGGCGATGGAGGCCAGGCCCACACCGATGCCGAGCGAGATCGGTCCGGGTTCGTACGCGGAGACGATCACGAGGGCGATCAGCACGGCGGGGATGGCCAGCAGGACGTCGGCCAGTCGCATGGCGATGGCATCCACGATGCGCCCGCAGGTTCCCGCGGCCAGGCCCAGGAGGGTGCCGACCACCACGCCGAGCCCCACGGCGAGACCGGCCGTGATCAGGGTTCTTGCCGTGCCGTGGACCGTGCGCGCAAAGACGTCGCGGCCCAGGTGATCGGTGCCGAAGAGGTGCGCGCCAGACGGTGACTGCAACTTGTCGGCGGGGACGCCGGTCAGCGGGTCCTGACTCGCGAAGACCCCGGGGAGCAGGGCCCAGCCCAGGACCAGCACCAGGATCACGACGCTCAGCGTGGGGCCCCAGTGCCGGGCCAGGAAGCTCAGGCTGGACCGGAACCCGGAACGCCCACCCGGGGTCTCGGGCTGCGCGGCGTTCTCGGTGGTGGATGCCGGACGAGTCAATGTGGAAGTCATGCCGTCGCCGCCTTCGGTTCGCTGGTCGCCACGGAATCAAGCGCGGTTGCGGCGGTGGTGCCGGGGGTGCCGGAGGCGCCGCCACGCCGTCGGGCACTGCTGGTCTTCAGCACCCGCGGGTCCAGCAGGGGATGGATCAGGTCAACGATGAGGTTCACGACGACGAAGACCACGGACGTCAGCAGGACCAGACCCTGAATCAGCGGGACGTCCTGGTTGGTGACCGCCTGCAGCACCAACTGGCCAAGGCCTGCGCGAGCGAACACGGTCTCCGTGATGATGGAGCCGGCCAGCAGCGTGCCGACCGTGACGCCGGCAACCGTGAGGGCAGGTGCCGCGGCGTTCTTCAGCGCGTGAGAGAAGAGGATGCGCGCTTCCCCGACCCCGCGGGCTCGCAGCGCCTCGACGTAGGGCTGCGCGTAGACCGTATCCAGGGACTTCAGCAGCACCTGCGCCAGCGGCGCGGAGACGTGCAGGGCCAGCACCACCATGGGGACAAGCAGCGCCAGCAAGGTGCCGTCCGGGAAGAGGGACATGACGCCCAACTGCACGGCCAACAGCTGCAAGATGATCAGGCCGAGCCAGAAGACCGGGACCGCCGCGAAGAACGGGGGCAGACCAACCAGGAAGGCCTTCAGCCGCCGCAGGAATCCACCGCGGTCAGTGGGGGCCAGGGTCGCTGCGATGCTCACGGCGAGCGCGAACACCACCGCCAGGACGAAGGCGCCGGAGGCCAGCTGCAGTGTGGATCCTATGACGGAACCGATCCGCTGCGTGGCCGGCTGCCCGGAGGCCAAGGAGTAGCCCACGTCTCCGGTAAACAGGCCGCCCAGGTGATGGAAGTACTGGGTCAGCAACGGCAGATCGTAGCCGTACTGCTTCTGCATGGCCGCCACCGTGGCCGGGTCCGGGGTGGAATCCTGGGAGAGGAAAATCGTGACCGGATCACTCGGCAAGAGTTGGATGGCGAAAAACACCAGGGTGTAGGCCAGCCAGATCACCACGATGGCCTGGATCAGGCGAGACCCGACGTATTTCAGGGTGGTCATGCGCTCTCCCTCCTTCCGCTTGGCGGCCGTGCGGCCTACCGATTCGTACCGGTGGAAGGGGGATCGTGACACTCCTAAGGACACGTTGCAGCACCATGCGCTGCACGGACCGAGAGGAGGTGACTGATGTCTTCCATCGGTCCTGGCGGAAGCACCCTCTGCCCGTGTCACGGGGCTGATGGTTGCTGCGACGTCTACGAGCCAGGTCTCTCGGTCGCTCTTGATGGGTGTCTGGCTCGGTACATCCGAACCCGACGTCACCAGTGTGTCGGCCTCGGCGTCATACGTCGCGAAATGTGACGAAGCGTGACGTGGGGCACCCGCCGAGCATGGCGCTCTTCGGCCAGCCGCGCCCTTCCAGGCCTGCTTTCCACGGTCAGGCC
>JBQDZM010000008.1:77052-86152 GCA_052108535.1 Galactobacter sp.
TTTCCACGGTCAGGCCGCCCTCCCGACACAGGCGTCAGCTCAGGGCCGGCTTTCCACGGTCAGGCCACCTTCTCCTATGCGGAAAGGCGGCCTGTGTGTGGATCGCGGTAGGACGGAAGGAGCACGGCCCGCGACCGGCGGAGAAGTCGCAATAGGCGCGCAACACAATTTGGTCCCGCCCGGGCCCGCGGTGCTCAATGGAGGTGGTAACCATCCAGAGCGGCTTGAGAGACCTGGCTCGACGACGCCGCAGCAACCGCCTCACCACCCCGACCCCGGGGCAGCAGGACGGTGCTCACGCCAGGAGTCGATGGAGGAGCACTCTCTTGAGCAACACCCAACTGCCCTCAGCCGGTCAGGACTTCGTGGACGGCGTGAACCTCACCGTGGCCCGTTCCGAGGCCGAGCGCGAGGAACGCCTCTGGACCGAAGATAAGCGCCTGGCGTTCTGGGACCAGGCCGCGCGGAAGCTCACTTGGGAGCGCGAGTGGGACACCGTGCACACCTGGACCCCGCCGAACAAGGAAACCCGTCGCGGACCCGAATTCACCTGGTACGCCGGTGGCACGCTGAACGCTGCGGTGAACTGCGCCGATCGCCATGTGGCGGCGGGCAACGGTGACAAGGTCGCGATCTACTTTGAGGGCGAGCCCGGGGATCGCGAGGCCGTGACTTACCGCGACCTCACCGAGCGCATCTGCCAGGCTGCCAACGCGCTCGAGTCCCTGGGTGTGGGCAAGGGCGACCGCGTGGTCATCTACCTGCCCGTGCTCGTGGAGACCATTGTCATCACGCTGGCCTGCGCCCGCATCGGAGCGGTGCACTCGCTGGTGTTTGGTGGTTTTTCCGCGGAGGCGCTGCAATTCCGGGTGGAGGACACGCGCGCCAAGCTGCTGGTCACCACGGACGGGCAGTTCCGCCGCGGCACCTCGGTGCCGGTGAAGGCCAATGCCGACCAGGCGGTCTCCGGGGATAACGAGATCGAGCACGTGCTGGTGCTCAAGCGCACCGGCGACGAGATCGACTGGACGCCGGGGCGCGACGTCTGGTGGCACGACGTCGTGCATTCCCAGCCGCTGACACATGCCGCGGAGGCGTTCGACGCCGAGACCCCGCTGTTCATCATGTACACGTCCGGCACCACCGGTAAGCCCAAGGGGCTGGTGCACACCACCGGCGGCTACCTCACGCAGGCGTGCTGGAGCTACGAGTTCCTCTACGCCAATCCTGACGAATCCTTGCGGGACTCCGACGTCCACTGGTGCACGGCTGACCTGGCCTGGGTCACCGCGCACACCTATGAGATGTACGGTCCGCTCTCCAATGGCGTGACGCAGGTGCTGTACGAGGGCGTGCCCAACGCCCCGCATCCGGGCCGTCACTTCGAGATCATCCAGCGCTACGGCGTCACGTCCTACTACACGGCCCCCACGCTGGTGCGTTCGCTGATGGGCTGGTTCCCCGACGGTGTCCCTGCCTCCTACGATCTGTCCTCCATCCGCCTGGGCGGAACCGTGGGCGAGGCCGTGAACCCGGAGGCCTGGAACTGGCTGCGCAACCAGGTGGGGCGCGATACCCCCGGCGGCATCCCCATGGTGGATACCTGGTGGCAGTCGGAGACCGGCGCCACAGTGCTCTCCCCGCGGCAGACCGACCCGTCGTTCAAGCCGGGCTGCGCCACCCGCGCGTTCCCTGGGCTGGCCGTGGACATTGTGTCCGACGATGGGACTCGCGTCCCAGCGAACGTCCAGGGCAACATCGTGGTCACCAAGATCGGGCCGGGGCAGGCCCGGACCGTGTGGGGTAATCCCGAGCGCTTCTACACGTCGTACTGGGAGAAGTACGTGGATCAGGGTTGGTTCCTGGCCGGCGACGGCGCCCGCTTCGATGCGGACGGCGACGTGTGGATCCTGGGCCGCACCGATGACGTCATCAATATTTCCGGTCACCGCCTCTCCACCATCGAGATCGAATCGGCCCTGGTGGTGGACCCGGGTGTGGTGGAGGCTGGCGTGTGCCCGTCGTACGACGCTAAGACCGGCCATGCCGCCGTGGCGTTCGTGGTGCCACTGGACAAGTCGCTGATCCGGTACGCGGGCGGACTGGAGGGCTCCCTCGAGGAATCCTTGGAGGAGTGGACGCTGCGGCGCGACGCCTATGCCGCGCAGTTGCGGGCGGGTATCCGGCAGCACATCGGGCCCATCGCCAAACCTCGCGACATCGTGTTCGTGGAGGACGTACCCAAGACCCGGTCGGGGAAGATCATGCGCCGCCTGCTGACGCAATTGTTTGAGGGAACCACATTGGGCGACACTACTTCCCTGCAGAACGAACCCTGCATCCCGGGCATCGACACCATCTGCCGCGAGGGCGTGCGGGCCTGACCACGCTTCACCGTACGGTGGATCCTCCACATTGCGGTGCTCAGTGCCCACCTAGCACCGTAATCTGAAGCATCCACCGTAATCTGAAGCACTAGGCTTCCGAGCATGACCAAGTTCGACGACGCAAGCTGGCATTACGGCGGCAAGAGATCACCCCGGCTGTGTTCGTGATGTCGGCCCTGGACGAGGCCCTCACTGACGACGACCTGAGCGACGACGGCCGTGCCTTCGCCACCGCCTATTACAGCGGTCGCGATGACCAGTCCCTCTACCTCGACGACTACGTTGACCAGTTCGAGGACACCGAATCCATCTACGGGGTTCCGGATACCTGGGAGTCCTACGCTGCGGTCGCGCCATTCATCGCCTCCGCGTTCAAGCGTTGGACGGATGCAGGCAAGCCCGAGTACCTGAACTGAGGTCTGGGTACCGGAGCCTGTGGCTACCGGTCAGGCCTTCACGGCCGGCGTCCGCAGGGCCAGCTCCGCGAAGACCTCCACGCCGCGCGGGATCACCGCGTCGTCGAACACTGCGTTGGCGCTGTGACCGCTAGGTGCCGTCGCAGGATCGACGCCAACAGGCACCGCGCCCAGGTCGAAGTAGGCACCAGAGACCTCATCCAGCACACAAGAGAAGTCCTCGCTACCTGCACCCGGGCCCGCCATCTCCTGCCAGGCCGTATCCCCGAACAGGTCCTTCACCACAGATTCGACGAAGCCGACCTCCGAAGCCTCGTTGACGGTCACCGGGAACTGGCAATCATGTTTGATGGACACGTCCATGCCGTGAGCGGACGCGATACCTCTCACCAGTTGTTCCACGCCCGGCACCAGCCTTGACCGGGCGGCGCGCGAGAAGGAACGCATAGTGATGGCAATTTCCGCGGTGTCGGGGATGATGTTTGCCGCGGTTCCTGCGGTGATACGACCCACCGTCACCACCACGGGATCCTCGCGCACGGCGAAGTTCCGGGTCACGAAGGTCTGCAGTGCCAGGACCATCTCCGCCGCGACGGGCACCGGGTCGGCCGCGTCCTGCGGGCGGGAGCCGTGCCCGCCACGACCCTGGACCGTGACGATGAAGTCGTCACACCCCGCGGAGTGAGTCCCTGCACGGGACTCGAACACCCCTCCGGGCAAGCGCGAGGAGGCCACGTGCAAAGCATAGGCGTGGTCCACCCGTCGGCCAGCGACCTCCAAGAGGCCCTCCTGAATCATCAGGTGCGCACCACCGTCGGTCTCCTCGGCGGGCTGGAACATGCCCACCACGTCCGCGACCAGCTCGTCACGCCGCGTGGCCAGGTACGCCAGAGCGCCGTAGAGACCTGCCGTGTGCAGGTCGTGGCCGCAGGCGTGCATCGCCCCGTTCGTCGAGGCGAAAGGCAGCCCGGTCTCCTCCACCACAGGCAGTGCGTCCATGTCGCCACGCAGCAGAACCACCGGCCGCTCATGCCCGTCCGGAACCGGCGCCGCACCACGCAACACCACCACCACCGAATCCAGCGCGGATCCCGTGGTGATCTCCATGGCGCCCTCCGGCAGCGATTCCTGCACGCGAGCCAGCCGAGCCAGGACGGCCGCCTGCGTCTGGGGCAACCTCAAGTCCACCTCGGGATGAGTGTGCAGTTCGCGACGGAACTCAATGACGTCAGCGGCGAGGGCGGAGGGGATGGGCACGCAGGCTCCTTCAGGCAAGGGAAAACACGGTCCGTTCAAGGATATCCAGCACCCGTCGCGGACGGTCCCTGCGCGGCTCACGCATCACTCTGCTCAAAAAGGGCAATAGACTCGACTGCATGACTTCATCTCCACTGTTCGCAGACCTTGATGAGTTTCGCGATCACCTGCGCAAGGGTGCCTTCACCTGGTTGCTGACCCGAGGAATCCTGGGCGTCCTGCTCGGCTTGTTGCTGTTCCTCTTCCCGCTGGCCTCCGGCGCCGGGATCGCGACCGCCGTCGGTCTGATTATCGGTTTCTGGTTGGTCCTGGACGGGGGTTCCTCCTGCGCGCTGGCCTTCCGCGAGAAAAAGGCCGGTTCCAAATGGGGTTGGACGCTGATCGGTGGCATCGCAGCCATCGTCTCCGGCGCCCTCGCCCTCATCTTCCCTGCGGTTCTGGGATCCCTGGGCGGTCTCATGGTGCTTTGGTTCATGGCGATCGGCATGATGGTCCGTGGCGTTCTGGAACTGGGCGACACCCGCCTGGGCGGTTGGAGCATCGCGCTGGGCATCATCAACCTGGTCTTCGGCGTCTTCCTCGCCGTCATGACCCTGTTGAACCCGGGCGGCACGTTGCTTGGGCTGGTGTGGGTCGGCGGCATCTACGGCGTGGTCTTCGGCATCGCCTCCATCATCGCCGCCATCAAACTGCGTAAGGCATGAGCATCCAGCGCGCGCTCGTCACCCACGCGGGTTCCGATCTGGGCCGGGCCGTCGCCACGCGCCTGGCCGCAGATGGGGCGTTCGTGGTCCTGTTGGACCCTGACGCGGACGCCGCCCGGGCGACGGCCGACGCCTGCGGCGGCGAGTCGGCGGCGGTCCTGGACTGGCCGTCGTCGGGCACTTCCGACGACTACTCAGCGGTGCTTCGCGCCGCCGGCGACGTGGACGTCGCGGTGAACCTGGCCGGTTCGTCGCGGCCGGCGCCGCTGCACAGAATGCTCGACGGCGCGTACCGCCTCACGCTCTCCACCAACCTGGACGAGGTGTTCGGGTTCTTGCGCGCGGAACTGGCCTCGATGATTCGCTCCGGTGCCGGCGCCATCGTGAATGTCACGAATGCAGCGGGGCTGCGTCCCGCCCCCGGGCTGGCTGCCTACGCCGCTGCCACGCAGGCAGTGGTCGGCCTCGGTGCGTCCGCCGCGCTGGAGGCCGCACCACGCGGTGTCCGCGTCAACACCGTGGCCACCACCGCAACCCTCACCGGAGGGGTGCTGGACATGAACGAGCGCGAGCAGGCGGACTACGCCACGGAGGTGCCGCTGCGCAGGCTCGCTGACCCGTCAGAGGTGGCGGGCGTGGTCGCGTTCTTGCTCTCCGAGCAGGCAGGGTTCATCACGGGTCAGGTACTGAACGTGGATGGCGGCTCGCACCTGCGCTGAGGCCTTTCCTGGTCGCTGCCGGTTCGAGCGGCGTTGGGTCCGCGCCGCTCCGCGCAGAGCCGGGTTGTCACCACAGAGCCGCCTTTTCGCCAGCTCCACGGTGAATCCCCGGCTCTGCGAACGGCACACGAACACCGCCCCGAGACGCCGGGCCGGCTGATCGACTGGATCGACGGCGAGTTCAGCCACTGTTCCTACTGTCACCGACAATCGACGGCAACACTGAGCGCGGCGCAGATCTCCCGCATCCTGGTACCGGAGAGCGAACCGACTCTCCGCGTGAGCACACCAACAGAAACCGTCTCCACGGAGTCCAGATTGATCGCACACGGTTTCGGGATCGGGTCATCCCCCGGTTGCAGAACAACTTCACTTGCAAACCCGCGAATCGTCGTGGTGCACGGCGCGATGAGAACTCGCCGGAGCCGTGGAATCGCTACATCGCGGGACAAAATCACCACGGGCCGTGCGCCGATCCCGGGGAGTTCACACCATCACACCTCGCCGCGGCGGGGTAACGGCGAGCTCACGAGGATGCCGCCGCTTCCCGGAATGAGGCGAGAGTGCCCCAGTCGCCCGCTTCATCGATGGGATGCTCCTCGTAGGCCCGCGCGTACCCTTCGTCGATCTCCATCGCTCGTTGCTGAGCCACAAGGGCCGTCAACGCACTGTCGATGAGCGAGGCATCATTGCGCCCCTCGTTCGCTGCCCGAGCGGCTTCCAGCAAGTCCTTGTCCACGGTGATACTCAAACGTGTTCGACTCATGCCCCAACCATGCCACCGGCGTTGAGGTCGGTCTATGACTCGACAGCTTGCAAAAACGGCCAACGAGCACCCGTGGGCGTCAGCCACCAGTCGCCACTTCACCGGATCCGGAAGTGTGGACCCACGCCCTCCACAACGATTCCCGGGAGATCCGGGAGCACCTCAGCCGCTGATCGCCGCCAGCTGGGTTGGGGTCAATTCCCGGACCTCAAGGTTGTCCAGCCCGGGGTGATAGCGCTTCCAGCCGTCCAACGCATTCTGCGCCAACCGGATCAGGGTGCCGTGGGAAACCAACAGCAACGTGTCCTCGGGATACTGGGCTCGCAGCCGCTTCACGGTAGCTGCACCCCGCTCACCACAGTCGTAGGAACGCTCCACCCCAGGCATGATCCCGGCAGTAAATCCAGCTTCCTCCGCCTCACGCGGGTCACGCTCGTGTCCAGGGTGCAGTGTTGCGCGAACATCCGCAGGCAGGTCGCCGTCCCGGATGCCTTCGAATTCACCGTAGGCGCGTTCCAGCAGGCCCTCGTCCTGGGTCGGGGCCGCCAGTCCCAGGTGCGCAGCGATGATTCCGCCCGTCTCCATGGCGCGTCCGAGGGTGGACGTGATCACTCGCGTGATGCCGCGACCCTCCAGACCTTCAGCGGCGGTCTGCGCCTGCGCTTTCCCGGTCTCGTTGAGCGGGATGTCGACCTGCCCCTGCAGTCTTCCTGCCTTGTTCCAGTCGGTTTGCCCATGCCGAACGAAGAAGATGGCGGGCGACGACGCTGCAGTAGTCATGCCTCAGAACCCTACCCAAACATCACATGACGACACGTGTTTTCCCCTGCCCTGATGAACGTGGGAACCTGGAGACAAGAGGACCATCTCGAGCGGTACCAGGGACCCGGCCCCGTGACACCGCAGCAACCGCCCGCCCTTCCATGGACCAGGCAGGTGCTCCAGCCGGGAGTCGATGGAAAGGAATTCACCTCATGGCTCAAGGCCAGAGCGACCACCGTTTCGGGTTCCGCACCCGGGCACTTCACGCCGGGGGCACCCCCGATGCAGAGCATGGCGCCCGCGCGGTGCCGATCTACCAGTCCACGTCCTTCGTCTTCCAGAACACGGACGACGCCGCGAACCTGTTCGCACTGCAGAAGTACGGCAACATCTACTCCCGCATTGCCAACCCGACGGTCGCCGCGTTCGAAGAACGCATGGCGTCCTTGGAGGGTGGGATCGGGGCCGTCGCCACGGCGTCGGGCATGGCAGCAGAGTTCGTGACGTTCCTGGCCTTGGCCGGGCAGGGCGATCACATCGTGGCGTCGTCCCGGCTCTACGGCGGCACGGTCACGCAGCTCGATGTCACCCTGAGGCGGCTCGGCGTCGAGACCACGTTCGTGGATTCCTCCGAGGCCGCCGATTTCGAGGCCGCCATCCAGGAGAACACCAAGGCCGTTTACACGGAGATCGTGGCCAACCCGTCCACCTCCATCGTGGACCTGGAAGGTCTGGCGGAGGTGGCTCACAAGCACGGCCTGCCGCTGGTTGTGGATTCCACCCTGACTCCCCCGTACCTGCTGCGGCCCCTGGAGCACGGCGCGGACATCGTCATTCATTCGGCCACCAAGTTCTTGGGCGGGCACGGCACCACGCTGGGCGGCGTGGTCATCGAGTCCGGCCGTTTCAACTGGGCCAACGGCAAGTTCCCGCAGATGACCGAGCCGGTCCCCAGCTACGGCGGGGTGACCTGGCAGGGGAACTTCGGCGAGTACGGTTTCCTCACCAAGCTGCGCAATGAGCAGTTGCGAGACGTGGGTCCGTCCCTGTCCGCTCAGGCCGCCTTCCAGCTGTTGCAGGGCATCGAGACGCTGCCGCAGCGCATGGATGAGCACGTGGCCAACGCCGAGAAGGTCGCGGCCTGGCTCGACGCCGACCCGCGCGTGTCCTGGGTTTCGCATCCTTCGCTGGAATCGCACCCGCAGCACGAGCGCGCCAAGGAGTTGCTACCCAACGGCGCACCCAGCGTGTTCAGTTTCGGTGTGGCCGGCGGCCGCGAGGCCGGCGCTCGCTTCATCGAGGCGCTCCAGTTGGCCTCTCACCTGGCGAACATCGGCGACGCCCGCACGCTGGTGCTGCATCCCGGTTCCACGACGCATCAGCAGCTCTCCGCTGAGCAGCTGGTCGCGGCTGGCATCCCGGACGATCTGATTCGCCTGTCCGTGGGTCTGGAGGACGTGGATGACATCATCTGGGACCTGGATCAGGCCCTGGATGCCGCTCAGTCCGCAGACGATGCAGAACCCGAGTTCGCGGCGCCCACGTATGACGCCTGCACCATCGATTTCGGAGGCAAGTGATGAGCACTGCAACGCCCGAGCGCACCTGGGTGGGCCCTTCAGCCGGTGAGCGGCTGGACATTCTGCGCCGAACCAAGTCCATCGCGATCGTGGGGGCGTCCCCGAAGCCGGAGCGCGCCTCCTACTTCGTGGCGACCTACCTGCTTTCCTCCTCGCCGTACACGGTCTACTTCATCAACCCCACGGCCAAGGAGATCCTGGGCCAGCCGGTGTACAAGTCGCTCGCGGATCTGCCTGAGGTCCCGGATCTCGTGGAGGTCTTCCGCAAGGACTCCGACCTCCCCGGTGTGGCGCAGGAAGCCATCGACATCGGAGCCAAGACGGTCTGGTTCCAGCTCGGTTCCTGGAACGAGGAGGCCGCTCACCTGGCGGAGGCCGCTGGCCTCGAGGTGGTCATGGACCGCTGCGTCAAGATTGAGCACGCCCGCTTCCACGGCGGTTTGCACCTGGCCGGCTTCGACACTGGAGTGATCTCCTCGAAGCGGCAGCTACGCGCCTGATGATCTAGT
>JBQDZM010000009.1:0-82810 GCA_052108535.1 Galactobacter sp.
TAGCGCGCTTCCCTGACACGGAAGAGGTCACTGGTTCGATCCCAGTATCGCGCACAAACAGAAAGGCCCTGGTTCACCAGGGCCTTTCTCGCGTCTACCCCAGACACACATTCTGGGACTTAACCCCCGTCCGCCAGGTGTCAGTGTCACGCGGTAGACTCCCGGCATGACTCCGACGACCGCCCAGGTGTTGCAGAGCGCGATGGCGCTCAGCCCTGATGAGCGCGTTGCGCTTGCGACGGAGCTGTTACGGTCGGCGGGTACTCAGGATGCGGCTCGGTTGGAGTCACTCCGGAAGGATGTGGCAGTAGGGTTCGAGCAGATCGATCGTGGCGACGGCATCGAGTTAGAAGAGCACGAGATTCGCGATTACATCAGAGGTCTCGGACGGGAAGCATCTGAACGCGTTGCCGGAAGGAACGCGTGACCTACCGACTTGTTCTCTCGCCCCTTGCGCGTGTGGACGTCGTTGAACTTCTGGAATGGTCGCTCGACTGCTTCGGCGATGCGGTTCGTGATGGATACGAGGAACTCATCAATGCCTGTTGGCACGATATCCAGACCGACCCACGGCGAGCCGGATCGCATGATCGGCCCGAGGTCGGCCGCGAAGTTCGCGGCATCCATTTGAGGTCAAGTAGGGATCGTGTGCCCGCAGATGTGCGACGCATCATTACTCCACGCCACATCGTGTTCTACCGCGTTACAGACGACGTAGTGCACATTTCCCGAGTTCTCCACGAGTCCCGCGAGGTAGGGCATCACCAGTTTCCCTGAGCGGCGTAAATCGACCGCCCTAGAATCACCCGACAGTAGATTTATCCTGCCGTGCAGAATATCCGTGGAGTGCATCAGATGGATGACGACAACAGTTCGCCTCAGAGTGAGCGCGCCGGCACGGGGTCGGTCCTCCTTTGCATGGTGATCGGGATGGGTGCCGGACCTCTTATCGGCACCGTTTTCGGCAGCCCGCGATCGGCTTCGGTATCGGTAGCATCGCTGGGATCGCCTGCGGCCTGGTGGTTGCCATACTGGGTGGCCCCCGACGCCGCTGATTGTCCGCCCCTGATACCCAGATGTTCCGGTACCTCGTGTACTCTGCCGCACATGAGAATCGCTCGTCGTACCGCCGCTGTCCTCGCCGTCTCAGCCATCGCAGGTTTGGGGCTAACCGCCTGTGACAGTGGCCCCAAGCCCGTCAAGGACCCCTCCGGCTCCGCACAGTCCGGCAGCAAGGGTGGCAAGGTGCAAACCAAGCCCGTGTCCACGAAGATGACCGCGGAGAATTTCTCCGAACGCATGAACAAGGCGCAAGAGAAGGCCAGTTCCGTCCATGTGGAGATGAAGATCGAAACCATGGGCATGAGCATGCCCATGAGCGCGGACATGGTCCTGCCCTCCGACAACGATCCTGACAAGATCAAGATGCGCATGACCATGGATATGTCTGCCATCGCAGGCATGGCCGGGGGAAGCGCAGGGGAGGTTCCGGGAGAGATCGAGATGCTCATGCTCGGTTCCAAGGACATTTACATGTCGATGGGCTCCGCAACCGGCGGCAAGTACGTGAAGATCTCCGACGACCAATTGCAGGGCATGAATCTGAATGACGCCACCAACGGTTCCGACCCGGCGGCCCAGGCAGAACTCATGAAGAAGTACCTCAAGGACTTCAAGGAGAGCGGCACCGAGACCATCGACGGCGTCGAGACCACCCGCTACGACATCACGGTGGACACCGCGATGCTGCAGGAACAGGGCGGGGCAGACGCGGACCAGGCGATGGACATGCTCGGAGACGAACTGACCTACAAGTTGTGGGTCGGCAACGACGACCTTCTCCGGAAGATGGCCTTCGATATGGGCTCAGCCGGAAGCACGGAGATGACGTTCTCGAAGTGGGGCGAGGACCTGGAGATCACCGCACCGTCACCCGACCAGATCACCGAGGATATGCCAGGGTTCTGATCGCACTGCCGTCTGCGCTGACGCACTCGGAGCGGCGACACCCAAAGCGGTGACGAAAGACGAAGGAGGGGTTCACGACCGTACGGTCGTGAACCCCTCCACCTCGTTGGCCGTCAAAATCGGCCCCGTTCCAACGGTGCACCCCTTAAGGGTGCGACCTGCTCAGCGACGAGTCCGCAAGGACGTCACTTCTTGAGCTTGTCCACCAATCCGCTGACCGCATCCTGTGCCTTGTCGACGCCACCGGAGAACTTGTCTCCAGTCTTGTCGTCGATGAAGTCACCGGCCTTGGTGATCCCGTCCTTCACGGAGTCGGCGTGGTCTGCCACGAAATCCTTCGCAGCACCAACGCCATCACCGATCTTGTTCTTGGCATCGTCGAGGAAAGACAAGGCCACCTCCTTCCTTTCACCGCGGCAGACTAAAACCTCCCGCGTCCTGGTACCGGAGAGTATCAGGACCAACCGGTGCCGGGAAGGGGCCCACCGGTTCAGGCTTCTCCGCTGCCCTGCCCCTCACGGACCAGCGCCGTCATACGGGAAACCGTACGGTAGTACTTCTTCATGTAACCGCCGTTCATCATCTCGTCGGTGAAAAGTCGGTCGAAGGGCTCCCCCGAGGCCAGGATCGGCACGTCCTTGTCATAGAGCCGGTCAGCCAACACTACGAAACGCAGCGCAGTGGCCTGGTTGGTGATGGTTCCCACGTTGTGCAGCGCCAGCACCTCCACGTCCTTGATCATCTGACGGTAGCGGGAAGGGTGGACTCGGGAGAGGTGCTCCACCAGGTCCTCGAAGTCGTCCACCGCGGGCGTCTTGTCCGGGTAGCGGGCGGCCATCAAGCCCTCAACGTCGGAGTCTGCCAAGGGCTGAGGTGCGTCAGGCAGGCCGCGGTGACGGTAGTCCTCCCCGTCGATCCGGAGCGTCTCGAACTGATCAGAAAGCACTTGGATCTCACGGCGGAAGTCCTGGGCCGCGAAGCGGCCCTCCCCCAGGGATCCGGGCAGGGTGTTGGACGTCGCGGCCAGCTTCACACCGGCGTCGGCCAGTTCCCGCATGAGACGGGACATCAGCACGGTGTCCCCGGGATCGTCGAGCTCGAACTCGTCGATGCAGACCAAGTCGTAGCCCTTGAGCACGTCCACGGCCTGCCTGAAGGAGAGCGCGCCGACGAGGTTGGTGTACTCCACGAAGGTGCCGAAGGCGCGTTTGCCTTCCGCCGCATGCCACAGGGACGCCAGCAGGTGGGTCTTGCCGACACCGAATCCACCGTCGAGGTAGATGCCTGCGGGTTCCTTGGACTTCCCTTTACCGAAGAGCTTGCCGAGGAACCCGCCCCCGGAACTCCTGCCGACGCTGCCCGCAAAACGGCTCAGGCGTTCAACGGCCTCGGATTGGCTCGGCTGCGAGGGATCCGGGATGTATGTGTCGAAGGAGACCTCACCGAAGCGGTAGGAGGGGTGCATGCCTTCCAGGAGATCCTGGGGGCTGACCTGGGGCGTGATGTCGGTGAGATGAAGGGGGGCCACGGGCCTCTGGACTCCTCGGAGGGACGGGTGCGGGGGCGTGATCCTGCTTGCCGGACGCAAACAGGCGTGCCGGGAGCCGCATTGGGCCCCGGACCTATCGCAAGATCCTACGCCGTGAGCGGAGCGGCATGGCCGCCATGACGTGCGGAGAACTAGGCTTGAGACAAGTGTGGCACCCGCGGGCAGGGGCATCGACCCGGCGCGGGAGCCGAAGCCAGCCGACGGTGAGGAAGAGAATCCATGACCACCTTAGAAGCCGAGGAGACCCGGCACGCACAGTTTGCCCACCCGGAGCGGATTGTGACGACGCAGTGGGTGGCGGAGCACGCCGAGGACGACGGCGTGGTGATCGTGGAATCCGATGAGGACGTCCTCCTCTACGAGACCGGCCACATCCCCGGTGCGGTCAAGTTGGACTGGCACACGGAACTCAACGACCCGGTGACGCGCGACTACGTGGACGGGGCAGGGCTGGCCGCCTTGCTCTCCGCCAAGGGCATCTCGCGTGAGGACACGCTGGTGATCTACGGGGATCGCAACAATTGGTGGGCCGCCTACGCCCTGTGGGTGCTCTCCCTCTTTGGCCACCGGGACGTCCGGCTGATGGACGGCGGCCGCGACAAGTGGGTGGCAGAGGGCCGCGGTCTGACCCGGGAGCGCACGGAGCGCCCGGAAAGCGACTACCCCGTCGTTCAACGAGACGACGCCACGTTGCGTTCCTTCCTGCCGCAGGTGCGGGAGGTCCTGGGTGACGTGCCGTTGATCGACGTGCGTTCCCCGCAGGAATATTCGGGTGAGCGCACGCACATGCCCGACTACCCGGAGGAGGGTGCGTTGCGCGGTGGCCACATTCCGACCGCCGCGTCGGTGCCGTGGGGCAAGGCCGTAGCGGAGGACGGCACGTTCCGCGCCCGTGAGGAGCTCTCGTCGATCTACGAGGATGGTGCCGGACTGGGTGGCGCCGAACGCGTCATCACCTATTGCCGCATCGGCGAGCGTTCCGCCCACACGTGGTTCGTCCTGACCCACCTGCTCGGCCTGCCCGACGTGCGCAATTACGACGGATCCTGGACGGAGTGGGGTAACGCGGTGAACGTGCCCATCAGCGTGGGAACCGAGCCCGGTTTGGCGCCGGCGGCCGCCGGGGCGGCCCGATGAGCAACACCTCAGCGTTGCCAGCCGGGCTGGCAGAGATCGCCGAGGACTTCACGTCCATGGAGGAACGTTCTCGGCTGGAGCTGCTGCTGGAATTCAGTGACGGCCTGCCGGACCTGCCTGAGCGTTATCAGGGTGTGGAGCTGGAACAGGTCGAGGAGTGCCAGTCGCCCGTATTCCTGACGGTGGAGGTGGCCGACGACGCGGACCGCACCGTGGGTGTGTTCATCACCGCGCCGCCTGAGTCCCCGACGACCCGCGGCTTCGCCGGGGTCCTCGTGGAGGGGCTCTCCGGCCTGCCAGCGGCCGACGTCCTGGCCGTGCCTGCCGACTACCCGCTGCAGCTGGGCCTCAGCCGTGCCGTGTCACCCCTGCGGTTGCGCGGGATGACGGCGATGCTTTCCCGCATCAAGACCAGAGTCGCGAAGGCCGTGGCCTGAAATGGGGAAGAAGAAGTCCGCAGCCAAGCAGTCCGGGGGCACTCCGGCGCTCGTGGCGCTGGAGCGGGCTGGCGTGAGCCACACCGTGCATGACTATCACCATGACGACGCCGAGACGTCCTTCGGCGAGGAGGCCGCCAGAGAACTGGGCGTCGAGCCCACACGGGTGTTCAAGACCCTGGTGGTGGATCCGACCGGAGACGGGAAGCACCTGGCCGTGGTGGTGGTCCCGGTGACGGGCCAGGTGGACCTGAAGGCAGCCGCGCACGCCCTGGGCGTCAAGAAACTGGCGATGGCAGACCGCCACGTCGCCGCCCAACGCACCGGTTACGTGCCCGGAGGCATCTCCCCTCTGGGGCAACGCCAGCTCCTGCCCACCGTGGTGGATTCGAGCGCACTGGCCACCGACACGATCTTCGTCTCCGCAGGCAAGCGCGGACTGGACGTGGAACTCGCAGCCTCCGATCTGGTACGGCTGCTGGAGGCCACCACCGCGGACATCGCCACGGACTGAGCCCGGTGAGGGCCGGATCAGCCCGGCCCTCACCGGATCAACTCAGAGCACTCCGGCCAGCCAGTCTTTGGTCACACGTTCCCAGCGTTCCGGATCGATGTTCCACTCCCCCACGTGACCGGCGGTGTGGAAGGTCTCCAACGTCACGGCCACAGGGTTCTTCTGCGCCAATTCGGCCGAGGAGGAATGCGGCACAAAGTCGTCGTCGGCTGAGTGCAGAATCAGCGTGGGAACACGGATCTCCTCGGCTCGACCGACCCAGTCGAGGCTGCGCAGGTCGATGGGAGCCGTGAGGCCGGTGATGCGCTTGCCCAAGGGGTGGGTCAAAAGCCACGTACCGAGCCGACCAGAGATGTAGGGAACGTGGTTGACCTTGGCCTGGTGGTCCAGGATGTCGAACCAGTTGACCGCGGGTCCGTCCAGGACCAGCCCCAGGACCCGGGTGCGGTGCTGGGAGAGATTGGCGACCTGCAGGGCGATCGCCCCGCCCATGGACCAGCCGAAGAGCACCAGGTCGCGAGCCCCGTGTTCGATGGCGTAGCGAATCGCGGAGTCAATGTCCCGCCACTCGGTGGCGCCGAGCCCGTAACGGCCGTTGTTGACGTCAGGGGCCTCACCGTCGTTGCGATAGCTGACACAGAGGGTGGTCATACCGGCCTCGTGTGCCGTGGGGACACCGCGGAGGGTCTCGACCCGCCGAGCGCCCCGGCCGTGGATCATGATGGCCCAGGTGTCCGCCCGAGTGGTGCCCGGAATCAACCAGGCGGGCGCCTTCCCCGCGGAGACCGGGACGTCCACGTCCTGGTACTCCAACCCCAGGTCGCTGGGGGTGAGGTAGACGCTGCCGCCCATGCGGCCGCGACGTGCCTGAGTCAGGTCGCCGCGATCCACGCTGAGGACCTCGCGGGTCACGGACGCGGTGTCCCGATCCACCACGTCTCCCAGCCTGGCGTGCCCACGATCCGCGTCGAACCAGAAGGAGTACACGCCGGGAACCGTGGTGTCCGGGCTCAGCTGCAGGGTGATGGTCATGGACGTGTCGGTCTCGCTCACCTTGAGGACCTCGACGTTCTCCTCCGGTGTCGTGGCGGGCGTAACGACTTCGCGGGCGAAGAGGGTGGCCAGGCTTCCGAAGACGCCGGCGGTAACCGATCCGACCAGCGCACCGGCGCCCACACCCATGAACGTCCAGGCGACCGGACCCGGTCCCCGACGCTTCTTCGACTTGTTCAACTCAGCGGTCTTTGCCATACCCCCATCATGTCATCACCTGCTCGGTTCCATGCTGCTTTGCCGCGCGTGGAGCGCACCTGCATCCGCGCAGTGTTTCGCCTGAAGGAATGTCTCGGCGCGGCCACACGTTGGCATGGGCATGACCTCCACGAATCCAGCAGCCCGTTCCCTCGTCGACGATCCCGCACAGGTGGGTGACGAGGCCTGGGTGCAACGCCTAAGTCCTCAGGAGTTCGCGGTGTTACGGCAGGGCGGCACCGAGGCCCAGTTCACCGGCGAGTACTGGGACGACCACACCGAAGGCGTGTACACGTGTAAGGCGTGTGGCGCCGAGTTGTTTAGCTCCGAGGAGAAGTTCGACGCGCACTGCGGTTGGCCTGCCTTCTTTGCTCCGTTGGCGGAAAACCGGGTCCGCTACCTCGTGGATTCCTCCCTTGGCATGCGTAGGGTCGAGGTCCGTTGCGGAAGCTGCGACTCGCACCTCGGTCACGTTTTTGAGGGCGAGGGTTATGACACGCCCACCGACCAGCGCTACTGCATCAATTCGATCTGCCTGACCCGGCGCGCGCAGCGCTGAACGGTGTTCTCAGGAGGACTAAGGATGCTCCAGGAGGACTAACGTTGGGTGACGTGCAACGACTCCACGACTCCCACCGCATCTCTTTCGCCTCCGACAACCTCGCCGGCATCCACCCTGAGATCCTCCAGGCTCTGGCCGACGCGAACTCGGGTCACGTTGCTGGCTACGGAGAGGACGAATACACCGCGGCCTTCGATGACCTTGCAGTCTCCTTGTTCGGGACCGGAACTAGCGCCTACCCGGTACTCAACGGCACCGGGGCCAACGTGCTGGCCCTGGCGGCCGCCACTCCCCGGTGGGGTGGCATCCTCACCCCGGCGAGCTCGCACCTGGTGACCGACGAGGCGGGCGCCCCAGAACGCAGTGCGAACCTCAAACTCATCCAGGTCCCCGCACCCGACGGGAAGCTCACCGTCGCGGATGTGCGCCGCGCTGCCGCCGATCTCGGCAACCAGCACCATGCCCAGCCAACCACGGTGTCGATCGCGAACGTCACCGAACTTGGCACGCTGTACTCGCCGGAGGAGATCGCTGCGCTGACCGCCGAGGCGCATGCCCACGGAATGCTGGTGCACCTGGACGGCTCCAGGCTGTCCAATGCGGCGGCAGCGCTCTCGGTGGACTTGCGCGCCCTCACCACCGATGTCGGCGTGGACATCCTCAGCCTGGGTGCCACCAAGAACGGCGCGATGCTCGCGGAGGCCGTTCTCGTCTTGCCGGGCGCGCCGGCGCAGCTTTCCCACGCGGTGCATATGTCCCGCAAGGGCCAGACCCAATTGGTATCCAAGACCCGCTTCGTGTCTGCGCAGCTGCAGGCCATGTTCGGTACCGACCTCTGGCTCCGCAACGCGGAACACGCCAATGCCGCCACCGCCAGGCTTGCCGCCGGTCTGCGGTCAGCGGGGCTAGTCCCGGTGCAGCAGGTGGGTGCCAACCTGCTCTTCACTCCGTTGCCCCAGACCCGGGTGGAGCAACTGCGAGCGGAATTCGACTTCCACGGTGAGGGAACACCGGACTCCCCGGCCCGGTTGGTGTGTTCCTTCGATATGCCCAATGACGCGGTGGACCGGTTCGTTGAAGCGGTCGCGGCCGCCGCGACCGCGGCCGGCGCCTGAGGCGCGGTGTCCGACGAGTGGGGGCACCCGCCGTCGGGCACCACGCGGCGTGGTTCCCACCACCTTCCCGCACGCCGACCTACTCTGGTTCCCGTGACGGTGACACGGCAGGCCCCACGGCTCCCCCACGACTTCGCAACGGCGCTCGAGTCGTTGCGCAATGCCGACGTCCGCGCAGAGGTGCTGCTGGAGGAGATTCCAGCCCCGAAACGCCAGGCGCCCTACGCGGTGGCGCTTTCTGCTGACGCCACTACGGCTCACGGTGAGGAGGCCACCGGTCGTTTCATCCTGCTCCACGATCCGGCCGGCAGGCAGGTCTGGCAGGGGACCTTCCGCATCGTCACCTATCTGCGCGCCACCCTGGACGCCCAGATGGCCGGAGATCCGCTGATGGGGCAAGTCGCGTGGACCTGGCTCACGGAAGCCCTCGACGAACACGACGCCCAACACCATCACGCAGGGGGAACCGCGACCCGCGTCTTGAGCGAGAACTTCGGTGCGTTGGCCACCGATCCGGAGCAGATCCCGAGCAATCATGTGGAAGTCCGCGCCTCCTGGACACCTCACGGCTGCGATCTGACGGCGCATCTGCAGGCCTGGGCAGACATGGTAGCCTCCTTCGCGGGGCTGCCGCCGGTCGTGGACGGCGTGATCCCCCTACCCCTCCCGCGGCAGCGCTGACACCGCCCCGGCATCCAGCCAGCCCAGACCGGCGACTAGAATCTCAGTCATCATGACCCCCACGTTCCACCAGCCCTCACCGGAAATGCTCCAGACGCTCAAGGCAGGAGTGGTCCCGGTTGCCGACCCCGACGCCCTGACCCGGCTCGACACCCCTGCTGAGGGGATCCCCGACATCGTGGACCAGGAGTGGTCGCTTCGACGGGCTGCCGAGGCGCTGGCCGCCGGCACCGGCCCCGTGGCTGTCGACGCGGAGCGTGCCTCCGGGTTCCGTTACGGGCAGCGGGCCTTCCTGGTGCAATTGCGGCGCGAGGGGGCCGGCACCATCCTGATTGATCCCGAACCCTTCGAGGATCTCTCCATCATCGACCAGGCTCTGTCCGAGGCAGAGTGGATCCTTCACGCCGCCCATCAAGATCTGCCCTGCCTGCATGAACTCTCGATGTCTCCGCGGGCCCTGTTCGACACCGAGCTAGCTGCCCGCCTGGCCGGCCTGCCCCGCGTGGGGCTCGGGCCGGTGGTGGAGACCATGATGGGGCTGAAACTGGCCAAGGAGCATTCCGCTGCGGATTGGTCCTCCAGGCCGTTGCCGGAGTCGTGGCTGAACTATGCGGCGTTGGACGTGGAGCTGCTCATCCCCTTGCGTGAACTCATGGCCACGTTATTGGAGGGGCAGGGCAAGACCGAGATCGCCCGGCAGGAGTTCGAGGCCGAGCGTCTTGCTCCGGATCCCGCGCCCAAACAGGATCGCTGGCGGCGTACGCATGGGCTGCATCAACTGCGTCAGCCGGTGCAGCTCGCTGCGGTCAAGGAGCTGTGGACGGAACGCGAGCAGGTGGCCAAGCACCAGGATCGGGCACCGGGGCGGTTGCTTCCAGATTCCGCGCTCATCGCCGCGGCCAAGGCGCTGCCGCGCACGGTGCCTCAACTGCTCAAGGTCTCCGGCTTTGTGGGCAGGGCGGCCACGCGGGAGGCCCCGCGCTGGGTGGCGGCCTTGCAGCGGGCCAGGACGACCAAGGAATTGCCTCCGCTGCACGTGAAGAGTTCCACACCCCCTCCCCCACGTTCCTGGCCGGATCGTCATCCCGAAGCTGCCGCACGCTATGAGACCGCGCGAACGCGGCTCGATCGAGTCGCAGCCGGTCTGGGGATGCCGCGGGAGAACCTCATCACGCCTGCCGTCCTCAAGCAGGTGTGTTGGCAGCCGCCTGCCACCGTGGATCTGACCGGTGTCAGCGAGGAGCTGACCCGACTTGGTCTGCGCCCGTGGCAGGTACAGAGCTGTGCCGCGGTGCTCACCGTGGCCTTCCTTGACCCGGATCCGCTACCGTCGCGCTGAGGTAGTTTGCCCTCCTGGTTACTCGTGAGTAACGTATGGTGTGGATCACGCCTGGACAGGCTTTTCCACTCCACAAGCGAAACCACTTTCCTCGGAGGCACCGTGTCCCCTGAACCCACCAACCACCGGCACCGCCAGGTCCGCGACGTCGTCTTCGTGGACGGCGTCCGCACCCCCTTCGGCAAGGCCGGAGCCAAGGGTATCTACGCCAACGAGCGCGCCGACGACCTCGCCGTCAAGGCCGTGCGAGGCCTGCTGCGCCGTAACCCCGAACTCGATCCGGCCCTCGTCGACGACGTCGCCTTCGCCGCCACGAGCCAGACCGGAGATCAGGGGCTGACCCTGGGCCGGTCCATCGCGCTGCTCGCTGGGCTGCCCAACACCGTGCCCGGCTACGCCATCGACCGCATGTGTGCCGGAGCCATGACCTCGGTGACCTCCCTGGCCGGAGCCATCGCCTTCGGTTCCGCCGACGTCGCCATCGCCGGCGGCGTGGAGCATATGGGCAAGCACCCCATCGGCTCCAATGCGGACCCGAACCCGCGCTTCGTGACCGAGCGCCTGGTCGATCCCGCTGCACTGAACATGGGCAACACCGCGGAGAATCTTCACGACCGCTACCCCGCCGTCACCAAGGAGCGCGCCGACCGCTACGCTTTGGCCTCCCAGCGCAAGGCTGCAGCCGCCTACGCCTCCGGCGACATCCAGGCCAACCTGATCCCGGTCGCCGCCCGCCCAGCCGTGGACGGCGAGCAACAGGGCTACCAGCTCAACACCCGCGACGAGTCACTGCGCCCCGAGACCACATTGGAGGGCCTTGCCTCCCTCAAGACCCCGTTCCGCGCGCACGGCAGGGTGACCGCCGGGAATGCCTCCGGCCTGAATGACGGCGCCACCGCGGCCCTCCTGGCCTCCTCCGAGGCCGCTGAACGGCTCGGCCTGCCCGTGCGTATGCGGCTGGTGTCCTTCGCCTTCGCAGGCGTGGAACCGCAGGTCATGGGCATTGGGCCCGTCCCAGCCACCGAGAAGGCTCTGGCCCAGGCCGGACTCACCATCGACGACATCGGCCTGTTCGAGGTCAATGAGGCCTTCGCCGTGCAGGTGCTGGCGTTCCTTGACCACTTCGGCATCGCGGAGGACGACCCCCGCGTCAACCCCTACGGCGGAGCCATCGCCTTTGGCCACCCCTTGGCCTCCTCCGGTGTCCGTTTGATGAATCAGCTCGCTCGCGAGTTCGAGCAGCACCCCGAGGTGCGCTACGGCCTCACCACCATGTGCATCGGGCTCGGCATGGGCGGCACAGTCATCTGGGAGAACCCGCACTTCGACGCCGCATCCAACGGAAAGGACGCCTGATGAGCCAGGACATCTTCACCCCCTTCGAACTCCTTCGCGAGGTGCTGCCCAACGAGGTCATCACGCACACCCAGGTGCAGGACGTGACTCTGGCCTCCGGTAAGACGCTGGCCCTGATCACCCTGGACAACGGGCAGGGGCCTCGCCGCCCCGCGACTCTGGGTCCGGCCACCATGATCGAGTTTGGCCGCACGTTGTTGACCCTCAAGGATCGTGCCGCTGCGGGTGAGATCGACGCCGTGGCCCTGACCGGCTGCGACTACGTCCTCGTCGCTGGCGCAGACCTGTCCTCGGTCTCCTCACTGACTGAGGACGCCCAGGGCCGCGCCATGGCCGGCATGGGCCACGCGGCCTACGACCTCTTGGCGGATCTCGGCGTTCCGACGTTCGCGTTCATCAACGGCACCGCCCTGGGTGGAGGCCTCGAGATCGCCCTGGCTTGCACGTACCGCACGGTGTCCTCGGGCGCCAACGGCATTGGCCTGCCTGAGGCGTTCATCGGTTTGGTCCCCGGCTGGGGTGGCGTCTACCGGCTCCCGCGGCTCGTGGGCCCCGAGGCGGCGCTGACCGTCATGATCGAGAACCCGTTGAACAACAACCGCTCTATCAACGGCAAACTCTTCGCCAAGTTCGGTGGAGCAGACGCCCTGTTTGAGCCGGCCGACTTCGTGGAGCAGTCCCTGGCCTGGGCGGACTCCGTCCTGACCGGTGAGACGACCGTGCAGCGTCCGTTCTCCGTGGACCCGAGCGACCCCGAGGTGACTCAGCGCTGGCAGGCCGCCGTGGCCAAGGGCCGGGCCTTGGTCCAGGCGAAGACCTCCGGTGCGGCACCGGCCCCGACCAAGGTGCTGGACATCTTCGAGGCGGGTGCATCCCTGACTCAGCCGGAGTCCGCTGATCTGGAGATCGAGGCGCTGACCGGGCTCATGAAGACCCCTCAGTTCCAGAACACCGTGTACGCGTTCCTGGACCTGGTGCAGAAACGCGGTAAGCGTCCGGCCGGTGCCCCTGACAAGGCCCTGGCCCGCAAGGTCACCAAGGTGGGCGTGGTCGGCGCCGGCCTGATGGCCGCTCAGCTATCCCTGGTGTTTGCGCAGAAGCTCAAGGTGCCCGTCGTCATGACTGACATGGACCAGGAGCGCGTGGATCGCGGCGTGGCCCACGCCCATGCAGACATCGACAAGCAGCTCTCCCGCGGTCGCATCTCCCAGGATGCAGCCAACCGCGCCAAGGCCCTCATCACCGGCAGCGTGGACAAGTCCGTCTACGCCGATGCCGACTGGGTCATCGAGGCGGTCTTCGAGGAGATCGGTGTGAAGAAGGCCGTCTTCGCCGAACTCGAGGAAATCGTCTCCGAGGAGTGCATCCTCGCGACCAACACTTCCTCCCTCTCCGTGACCGAGATGGCAGAGGACCTCAAGCACCCGGAACGGCTGCTCGGCTTCCACTTCTTCAACCCCGTGGCGCACATGCCGCTGGTGGAGATCGTGCGCGGCCCCGCCACCACGGACGAGGTGCTCTCCACGGCCTTCGTCACGGCCAAGGGTCTACGCAAGACCGCTGTCCTGGTCAAGGATGCCCCGGCCTTCGTGGTCAACCGCCTGCTGCTGCTGCTGATGGCTCAGGTTCAGGAGGCCTACGACCAGGGGATGAGCGCTGAAGATGCCGACACCGCGTTGGCACCCATGGGGCTACCCATGTCCCCGTTCACGCTGGCCGCCATGGTGGGGCTACCCGTGGCGCAGCACGTCTCCTCGACCCTGCACCACGCGTTCCCGGAACGTTTCCCGCTCTCCAAGAACGTGCAGTCCATGATCGATCACGGCATCAAGGGTCTGTGGGTCAAGGACGAGGACGGATCCGTCAGTATTCCGCAGTCCACGCTGGACGTCCTCGAGTTCGGCCACGCGCCGCTGACCAAGGAACAGCTTTTGGTGAGAACCCAAGACGCGCTGGCACGTGAGGCCAAGTTGATGTTGGATGAGGGCGTCGTCGCCGGTCCTGAAGACCTGGACCTGTGCATGATCCTGGGCGCGGGCTGGCCAATGTTCATCGGCGGTCTGACCCCGTACCTGGACCAGACCGGAGCTTCCGAGCGCGTGAACGGCGCCCGCTTCCACGGCTGAGCGGGCGGCAACGCCACACACTGCGCGACGGCGGGTGGTCACCGAAAGGTGACCACCCGCCGTCGCGCATTGGAGCCCGGTGGGCCCTACAGGGCCTCGGTGCTTACAAGGCGTCGGTGCTTAGAGGGCGTCGTGGCGCTGCGAAGCGCGCCAGCGGATGCCGGCGTCGACGAAGCCGTCGATGTCGCCGTCCAGCACGGAGCCCGCGTTACCGACCTCATGGTTGGTGCGCAGGTCCTTGACCATCTGGTACGGGTGCAGCACGTAGGAGCGCATCTGATCGCCCCAGGAGGCCTTCACGTCGCCGGCCAGCGCCTTCTTCTGCGCGTCTTCCTCCTCCTTCTTCTGCAGGAGCAGTCGGGACTGCAGCACGCGCATGGCCGCCGCTCGGTTCTGGATCTGCGACTTCTCGTTCTGCATAGAGACCACGATCCCGGTGGGGATGTGGGTCAGGCGCACGGCGGAGTCGGTCGTGTTCACGGACTGGCCGCCGGGCCCGGAGGAGCGGAAGACGTCGACGCGGATCTCGTTGTCCGGGATGTCGATGTGGTCGGTGGTCTCGATCAGGGGAACCACCTCCACCGCGGCGAAGGACGTCTGACGGCGACCCTGGTTGTCGAACGGGGAGATGCGCACCAGGCGGTGCGTACCGGCCTCCACCGACAGCGTGCCGAAGGCGTAGGGCTCGTTGACCTCGAAGGTGGCGGACTTCAGGCCGGCCTCTTCCGCGTAGGACGTGTCCCCGACCTTGGTCTTCCAACCGCGACGCTCCGCGTAGCGCAGGTACATGCGCAGCAGCATCTCGGCGAAGTCGGCGGCATCGACGCCACCGGCGCCGGACCGGATGGTGATCACAGCCTCACGCGAGTCGTACTCGCCGTTGAGCAGCGTCACGACCTCGAGGTCAGAGAGCGTCTTCTTGATGGAGGTCAGTTCGGAGTCTGCCTCGGCGAGCGTGTCAGGGTCGCCCTCTTCCCCGGCCAGTTCGACGAGCACCTCGAGGTCGTCGATGCGGGATCCGAGCTTGGTGATGCGTTCGAGCTCGGACTGCTTGTGGGACAGTGCCGAGGTGACCTTCTGGGCGGACTCGGGGTCATCCCAGAGGTTCGGCGCACCGGCCTCCTCGGAGAGGCGGGCGATGTCGGCCCTGATGGCCTCCATGTCGGAGACCTCCTCGACATCGGCCAGAGTAGAGCGCAGGTCGCGGATCTCCGCGGCGAAATCAGTGGAAGCCATAGTAGGTCTAGTCTACCCACTCGCCTTCCCGGCGCTGACGGCCGCAGGTATTCACGTCATCTCTCCACGCTGATCCGGACCCACGAGGTGGCGATCACGTCACTGCTGCCGCCCACCAGCGCCGCCGCCCACGGCGCCCCGATCCTGGCCTGCAGGCGCACTCGGGCGGTGGTGCCGTCAGCCTCCACCCTGACATCAGCCACCTTCACGTTCTCGAGCCCGTCCACAGTGCCCAAGTCCCTCAGATAGTCCACAACGGCGCCCCTCACCGCCCGCTCGTCCACCCTCAGCCCCACGGCCGACTCCGGTCCGGGCCGTGACGGCCCGCTCTCCTGCCCCATCTCCTGCCCGACGACGCGGTCAGCCGCCGCTGCGGCCGCGGCATCCGTGACGCCCAGCAGCTTGCGCTGCTGGGCGGTGACGTAGGCGGCCGAAGCAGTCACGCCGATCACCGCCACCAGCACCACGAGCAGGCCACAGACCAGGATGGTGATGCGGCCGGATTCTCCCCTCAGCCGGGGCTGTGTGCGGTGCATGGCGCTCATCCGTACCGATCATCCGTAGCGAGGGGCAAGGGTCACCGACGTGGAGGTCACGGTGCCCACCCGTGCCGCAGTGACGGGCACCAGCGGAAGCGCCACCTTGACCGAGGCCTGCGCCGTGACCCGCGACCCCGGTCCGGGGCACGAGCCGCTACAGGTGATCGTCACGTCGATGGCGTTGGTGTCGACACCGTAGTCTCGTGCGATCTCTCGCTCCGCTCGCTGCTGCCACTCATGTGCAGACCACGGGCTCGCCGCGGTGGCATGCGCCCTGGAGGACTCCTCGGCGAGGGTTACGACCGCCAGCGAGGCCCGTTCCACTTGGCTCATCGTCACTAACAGATAGACCAGCGGTACGGCCAGGAGCAGACCAAGGCCCAAGAACTCCACGACAACGCTTCCACGCGATGCTGCTGCTCTCATGGCGCTCCCCTGCTCGCAGAGGCCTCGACCTTGATCAGGTGAGGACCCGGGAGGATTCCGAAGAGGGGCAGCGCAGTAGTGACCTCCACGGTGATGCCGCCGGCCTCTCCGATCCCTGTGCTGCGGGCCTCCACCTTGGGCGCCAACCCGCCGTTGAGGCTCCCGTGCAGCAACTCGTGCGCCCGCTGCTTGCCGTCCGCCGGACCACGGTCGGCGAGCGCACCGTATCTGGCCGCGTGGACTGCGGCGTCCTGGGCCAGGTTGCGGACGTGGAGGGCCAGGCCCAGGTGGAGGGCTCCGGTGAAGAGCAGCAGGAGGAGGAAGCTGACCAGGACGAATTCGGCCGTGGCGGCTCCGTGGGAGGTTCTCAGTGGTCGATGCGTTGCTGCGGGCGGCGGTGGGCGGAGGGTGGGTTTTGGTGTCCGCCGCTGTCCGGGGCGGCGGTGGTTCATCTGAGGCCACCGACCTTGTCGATGGCGTTGGTGAACATGTTGATGAGCGCTGGCCCGGCCACGGCGTAGATCCCGGCCACGAGCAGTGCCGACATCAACGTGACCATGACCCAGCCCGGCACGTCACCTCCGCTTCCCTTGAGGCGTTGTGGGCTTCCGTTGAGGCGCTGGGAGCTTCCATTGAACCACTGGGTTGGCCGTGTTGATCGGGTTGGTCGTGGGCCGGTGGTGGGGTGGGCTGCACAGAGGGTGAGGACCAGGCCGAGCAGAGTGAGGTGCAGGGCGGTCAGTGGTCGTGATGTCTGCTGGCGGGGTGGCCTGTGCGGAACTGGGGTCCGGTTCATGGTGTGGTCCTTCTGTGAGGGGTGGGATGGGTTCGGGGTCAGAGGGAGAGCGTGATGAGGTCGATGGAGGGGAAGACCGCGAAGAGGACGGAGAGGGGCAGGATGCCGAAGACCACGGGGACGAGCATTCTGATCTCTGCTTTGCCTCCCGCTTCCAGCAGGTTGCGGCGTTCCAGGTCTCGTGCGTCTGCGGCTTGGTCGCGCAGCACGGTGGACAGCGGCGTCCCGCGTTCTCCTGCAAGCAGGATGGTTTCGACACAGTCGGTCAAGGCGGGCGCCTGGGCCTCTGCCGCCAGGTCGCGGAGCGCTGTGGAGAGGGGTACCCCGGTGCTCGTTCTCGCGACGGCACGGGTGACGATCTCGCCCAGTGGTCCTGAGGTCTCTTCCGCCGCCCTCTTCAGTGCGGGGGCTACGGCCTCTCCTGCGGCAACGCCGAGTGCGAGGAGGTCGGCCAGGAGAGGGAATTGGCTAACGATGACGGCACGTTTGCGGGTGGCGGCTCGGGTGAGGGACGTGGATCGCCACATCACGACGCCCACCAGTGCGCCCACGAAGGCTATGAGTGCCGGGAGCGGTTTGAGTGTTCCAGCGGTGGCTGCGATCGTGAAGATCACGGTCATGGCTGCGGCGACCGCTGTGCAGCTGAGGACGGTGGTTGCCCTGTGACGTAACGGGTCCGTGGTGCGTCCTGCCAGTCTGAGTTTGGTTTCCAGGCTCAGTCGTCTGGTGGCCGAGAGCGGGAGGAGTCGATCCACGAGTGCCCAGGGGCCCGCTGCGGAGTGCGGCGTGGGGCCGAGTTGGGCGGCGATCCGGTCCCCTAGCCTGCGGGTCTTGGAGAAGATCAGGGCGTCCGCGATCAGCCAGCCTCCCAGGCTCAAGGTGAGGGCGACCAGGAGTAGGCGGGAGCTGATGGCCCAGTTGATGGTGTTCATGGGGCATTCCTCCCGGTGTTCGGGAGTGCGGAGGCCCTGATCATCAGTGCGTAGGACAGCGCTGCGATCCCGACCCCCAGCACTAACACCACTGCCCCTGCCACGGAGTCGTAGACGTCAGCGACCCGTGGTTCCAGGCACAGGATGATCAGGAGCAGCCACGGGGCCACCACAGCCAGTCTGGCCGCGTTCACCGTCCAGGATTGTCTGGCCTCGAGTTCTCCGCGGGTGGCGATGTCGGCGCGCAAGAAGGTGGACAGGGTCGCCAAGGTGGCGCCGACGTCGGCCCCGCCGACCTCTCTGGTGAGCCGGACGGCTGCGACCAGCCGGTCCCCCACCGGGTCAGCGATCTCCTGTTTGAGGCGGCTTAGTGCGTCGTCGACGTTGCGTCCCACCCGGAGGTCGGCCGCGTAGGTCCGGAACGGCGCGCGCAGTGGTTCCGGACCGGTGCGACCGAGTTCGGCCAGGGCCTCGGAGAGGGGGACACCAGCGCGGACGCCCGAACGGAGGTGGTCCACGGCATCTGGCCACCGGGCTCGTCGGGCGCGGGACCGCTTCTGCGCCGCGGGGCCCAGCGCCCAGGTGGGGATGGCCCCGGCTGCCAGGGCAGCCAGGACGGAGAGGGAGACGGTGGAGGTCAGCGCCAGGACCAGCAATCCAGTCCCAAGCCCCAGCGCTACGGAGAACAGGAGGAAGGGGAGGACCCCGGTGCCCGCGCGTCCTGCGCGGTCGAGGCGGGTTCGCAGCCGGCTCGTGCGTCGGCGTGCGGGTTCACCGAAACCTGAATACCAGACCAGGGCGAGCCCGCAGCCCAGAAGACAACCAAGCAGCACGCTCATGGCGCACCGGCCAGGAGTCGGTGGGCGTCGATACCCGCTCTGCGCAATTTGGGGTGTTCGGGATCCGCCTCTGGGTGGCGTCTCAGCCCGCTCCCGTGATCGGTGAAGATCCGGGAGAGTTCGATGACGCCGTCCTCGGTCACCGGCCCCACCGAGGCGATCTCGCTGATGTAGCGCCCGCCGTCCGCCCTGCGGGAGCAGTGGACCACCAGGTCGATGGTCGTGGAGACAGTCGCCGTCACGAAGGCCGCGGAGATGTTCGGGCCGGCCAGGAGCGGTAGGGCGCAGAGTTTCGTGAGGGCTTCCCTCGCCGAGTTCGCGTGGATGGTGGCGCTGCCTGGCAAGCCCGCGTTGAGGGCCAGCAGGAGATCCAGGCTCTCCGCCTCCCGGACCTCTCCGATGGTGATGCGGTCCGGTCGCATGCGCAGCGCCTCCTTCACGAGCCTGCGCAGCGTGATCTCCCCGGCCCCGTCCAGATTGGGTGGACGGCATTGCAGCGTCACGACGTCTCGCAGGGGGACGTTCAGTTCCCTGACTTCCTCCGCAACGACGATGCGTTGTCGCGGTGGGATGGAGGCGGCCAGACATCCAAGAAGGGTGGTCTTCCCCGCCTGGGTGGGGCCGGAGACCAGGATGTTCAGCCCTGCGGAGACGGCGGCTTCGAGGTACCCGGCTGCGTGGCCGGTCAGGCTGCCGCGTTCCACGAGGTCTGAAAGCCGGCGAGCGCGGGACACGAATTTACGGATGTTCACGTACCAAGGACCGGGGGTGACGTCCGGGATCGCGACGTGGAGGCGAGAGCCGTCCGGAAGCGTCGCGTCCACGAACGGTGAGGACAGATCCAGGTGACGGTTGGTGGGAGCCAACATGCGTTCGATGAGTTGCCGCAGTTCATCCTGGGTGAGCCGGAGTGAGGTGAGTTCGGCGACGCCGCTGCGGGCCACGAATACCTTGTCGCAGCCGTTGAGCCAGATCTCCTCGATCTCGGGGTCGTCGAGGAAGGGTTGCAGCCGACCGAATCCGGTCAGGGCATGCAGGACCGCGCGTCCTGCCTGGGCCAGATCGCCGATGTCTGGCAATCCCTCGCGCAGGGATCGTAGGTCATAGTCCTGCACCGCGTGGTCCACCATTCGTTCAACCATGGCTCGGTCGGCCACCGGGTCCACGGACTCCCGTAGCAGGGCGGCCCTGACCTGCGTCTCGATGTACCGCGCGGCTTGCGACACCGTTCCCCTCCTTCGAGAACCTGGCCGCCAGCACCCGTGGGTGGGTTCCGGGCGCCCGGGGATGTACCGGCCCGGGGCGGGTGTGGGTTGCCGGGCGCTTGAGCGCGGTAACCGGTCACTGCCTTGGCCGGTGGGATGTTCGGGGAAGTCGTGGATACGCAGCGTAATCCCGTGATGATTCGGGTTCAAGTGGTTTCTCGGCAACTGTGGATAACTCAGCCGCACGGAGACGACGCGTGGTTCCGGCGTGTCCTCCACAGCAGCCCGTTGGAAACCCCTCGTCACCTCCGACGCTCGCGCCCGGCGCCGGTAGCCTCCTTGAACCTAGCCACGCCAGCACGAGAGAGGAGTCTGAGCAGTGATCCATGTGCGCCAAGGCGATCCCCGGGTCTTCATCCCTGCGGGGGACGATCTCACCCATCTCAGCCGGGCCTTCCCCGACGACCTGCCTCGCTGGCAGCAGCCCGACCGCCCGGACCATGGGGGCGGGGCCGATCATCGCAGCAGAGCGGACGGTGTGGTGTTGGTGATCGAATCCGGACCGGATGCCGGTCTGGTGGTCCCCCTACCCCGTGGAACCACCACCGTGGGCAGAGGGGACTGCCGGATCCGGCTCACGGATCCCTCCGTGCACCGCCATCATGCACGGATCCACGTGTCGGCAGACGGGATCCTGCTCGACGCCCTGGGGCGGGTTGAGGTGAACGGTCGCCGCAGCAGCCACCGCCGCGTGGACGAGAGCTGTCTTATCGGCATGGGGCGGGACCGTTTGCGCATCCTCGCCCGCATCCCCGAACGCCCCCCTGCCGGTAGCACCGAGGAAACCGAATGGGACGCCATCAGGGTCGATACCCCTGCGCCGCACTCACCGCCCGTCGTCGCAGCCGTGGGCGCTGTGGCGCCCTTGGCTGTCGGGGGGATTCTGGTCGCGGTGACCGGGAACTGGCTCATGCTCCTTTTCGGCTGCATCGGCCTACTGACCGGCGGGATGACGGTGGCGGATATCCTGCACCGCCGCCGCAGGCAGGCCCGTGAGGAGTCCCGGGCTGCGCGCAACGCGGCCGTCCTCGCCGTCCGTCGTCACCCGCCACCGGGCACCTGTGTGGCCTCCCTCCGGAGTCCAGGACGCCGGATCGACACGGAAGCACCACCGCCGGTTCGGCTCGGGGAATGCGTGGACCCCCGGATACGAGTCATGGGCGGGAGGGATAGCCGCCCCCGGCGCAAGGTCTCGGTCGCGCAGCTTCCGGCCCTGTGTGCTCCAGGCGTCGGTCAGGATGTTCGCTTGCTCGGACCGCCCGACGTGGTTGCCGCCGCAGTGCGAGCCATCGCGCTGGCCTGGATCCCCGGAACCTCCACCGACGCACACGAGCCCTCAGGGCCAGGCGTCACCCTGAGGGTGGCAGCTACCGAAAGCCTGCCCGCCCGCATCCTCGCACTCCCCGGCGTGAGCAGGGCCCTCCCATCGGATCCCGCGGTCCTGACGCGCACCACCGCGTCCGGAGCCACGAATCGGATCATGGTGGGAGGGCACGCTGGCGACAACGACGTGGTCATCCGACTGGACCATGGCACGCTCCCCTCTGCCTCCGGCAGCAGCGTGCGCTTCGTTCCTGATCAGCTCAGCCTGCACGGCGCCCTGATCGCCGTGAGTTCGCTGCCCTCGACGGCTGACCTCGGCACGGACACCGCCCTGCCCAGAGGTTTTTCACGACCCCGCCCTTCAGACAGTGGACCGGTCCCCGACGACCTCGACGCCGTCCTTGGCCATCACGACGATGAGTCAACCGTCGGCGCCGCACTGACCGTGTCCCTGGTCCGTGACGGTCCGCACGCCCTCGTGGCCGGCACCACCGGCAGCGGGAAGTCGGTGCTGTTGACCACGTGGTTGTCCTCCTTGACCGAGCGCACTGGGCCCGACCGACTACGGCTGGTCCTCTTGGATTTCAAAGGTGGCGCCACGTTTGGACCGTGGTCCGGCTTGCCCCATGTGGAAGCACTCGTGACGGACCTTGACCTGGAATCGACGACCCGGGTCGTGGAGGGGATCGCGGCGGAGCTGCACCGTCGAGAACGGTTGCTGCAACAAGCAGGGGCGTCCGACGTCCAGGACCTCCCAGCCGCTGCACGGCCCCCACGCATCGTGGTGGTCGTGGACGAATTCCGAATCCTGGCCGAATCCGTTCCCGAGGTCCTGAAGGACCTGATGCACTGCGCCACGGTGGGTCGTTCCCTCGGCCTGCACCTGATCCTCGCAACCCAACGACCGCAGGGTGTGGTCTCCCCCGAGATCCGCGCGAATGTCGCCCTGACCATCTGTCTCAGATTAACCAGCGAGGCCGAGGCCGTGGACCTCATCGGTTCCCCGTTGCCCGCCCGCCTTCCCGCCCAGGACCCAGGGCGGGGCTTCATCCGAAGAGGCTCCGGCCAGCCTGAATCCTTCCGAGTGGAGCCCGACGCTGCCTCGGCCCGTCGTGCGCCCCGATACGACCTGGTGATCGGTCCCACCTGCGCGGACGTGATCCGTCTTCCAGCACCCGAGCCCCGCGCCCCGGATGCAGGTCAGGGAACCCCCGCCGCGCCGTTCATCGCCCCACCTCTGCCCACGCAGCTCACCAGGGTCTGTACGCCACCGGCTGCGGAGCCGTCGCAGGGTACCTGCGGCCGCCAGCGTTCAGCGGTGGGGTTCGGGCTGCGCGCGGCGCCGGATCGACTCAGTCCCTGGACCTACGTTCCGACAGCGGATGCTTCGCTGGCCGTCCTGGCAGCGCCGGGTCCGCACCGCAACGCGCAAGTGCTCTCGTGGCTCAGCGCCCTCCAACGGGCCGGGCATGCGGACGCTTGTGTGGTGCTCAGCGGCGACGGCCTCGAGAACGACGCCGCCCTGGCACGATTCCCCGGACTCGTGTTGACCCCGGATCAGGGTCGGGACGCGGACGAGGTCCTCACCGAGTTGAGCCAGGGAGGCACCCCACGTCCCGGTCGCAGGCCCTTACTGGTGCTGACCGCGCCCGCCGCGTGGTTCGGCGACGGCCTCCAGCAGATCGAGGCCGCGCGCGAGGCTGCGGTCATGTCACTGCTCGCCCACCGCCGCTGTCCCGTACTCCTGGTGGGCGGACGCGATCTCAGTTCCTCACGGTTGCTGGCCCACACTCCATGGAGGGTCTACCAACCCTGGTCCATGACGCCGGAGACCACGGCCACCTGGCCACGTCGACGAAGCTGCGCGAGTATCCCTGGCCGCGGAGTCCTCATGGGCCCGGACACCGGCCCCTCCGGCGTCGTGGTCCACTCCACGCAGCTGCCACATGGCCACCGGCCCCCGGTCCGGACCCGGCACCTCAGCGAGGTGCCCGACGCCACTGTGGGTACCTGGGTAGCGCTTCCTCCACGCTTCACCGCGCAGGACTGGGAGGTCAGGAATCCTCAGGCGCAGGCCGATTCTGCTCCGCTGGCCGTACGAGCGCCCGACCTCAGGCCCGTCGGCTGGGACCCGACCTCGCGTGCAGCCGTGATCCTGGGTGGCCAAGGCAGCGGACGCACCACTGCGTTGAGGGCCCTGGCCGCTCACCTGCGCAACGCCCGCATCCTGACCCGAAGCCAGCTGGAGCAGATCGCCACCAAACCACAACCGAACTCGATCGATCGGGTGACTCAGCAGTTGGAGACGTGGTGGTGCGTGGACGACGTCGATGCGTTGGGGCCATCTGCCCTGTCCCTCTTAGCCGACAGAGTGCGCCACCGCGGCAGGGTGCTCGTGGTCGCGAGTACGGCGACCTCTATTCCGAACCAGCTGCCATGGTGGCACCAGGTCGATCAATCCGGTTCGGTCCTACTGTTGGGACCACGCGGGACCGAGGCCGCGAACCTGGGATGGCGCATCCCACCGAATCCCACCGCGCCCCCGGGCCGCGCTTGGTTGATCCCCCCAGGTGAGTCCGCACCCGTCAGGGTGCAATTGTTGCTGATTCAGGGAACGCCCGGGCCGGAACGCTGAGCGTCCTCGATCAGCGCGGGGCGTCGTCGGGTTCCAGCCAGGCGCGAGTGGCCGGGGAGAACACGGTCACCAAGGCAACACCGCCCACCAAGAGCATCCCGACGCCCAAGGTCAGACCGGCCCAGTCCCCCACACCAGGCGCATTGGAGATGTAGTAGATGCTCACAATCACCTGGAAAAGTTGCCACACCACCACGGCAGAGCGGGTCCAGGCTCTGCCGGCCAAGTGCTTGAACGCGACCACGCCCTGCCACACGGCCACCAGCAACAACAACACCAGCAAGAAGACCCTGCCAGCCACGGAGACCGAGGAGCTCTGACCGATCGCTTGAGCGGCGAAGACCGCGGCAACGAGGACCCCCACGGCCTCCAGGATCACGCACACGGACACGATCACCACGCTGCCGGGGATGCGTGCACGCGCCACCTCGCCCGAAGTCCCCTCACCGGACGACGTCGTCAACGCCGCGTTCTGCTCCTGTTGCGCCTGCCGCTTCTGCCTGTTGCTCACCTGTCCCATGCTACGGGGCGCCACGCGCCCGTGGCGCGCCCCGAACGGGACCTAAGCCAGGCCCGTCGGACACTGCACCACCTCAGCAGGCACGCAGCCGTCCAGGCTATCCATAGCGTGTATCCACCAGATGTCACGGGAATGTCCCGGTGAGAAACCCCACAGGCCTACGAGCGAATGACCACTGCCAACACCCTTGTCCGCATCCGGGCGTCATGAAAATATTTAAGCAATAACCAAGGGGCGCGCACGATCCCCCGTTTGGCTTGGTTCCCACCCATGAAACCACGACGAACACGCGCGCCCTTGAAGCGATACCAAGGAGTACATCCATGAGTTGGCGCGATAAGGCCGCTTGCCTCGAGAAGGATCCCGATCTCTTCTTCCCCGTGGGCAACACCGGCCCAGCATTGCTGCAGATCGAAGAAGCCAAGGCCGTCTGCCGTAGTTGCGACGTCGTGGACAAGTGCCTGCAGTGGGCCGTCGAATCTGGCCAGGACGCCGGCGTCTGGGGCGGCATGAGCGAGGATGAGCGTCGCGCCATGAAGCGCCGCGCAGCCCGCGCCCGTCGCGCCTCCTGACCTGACGCAACCGTTCGGGGGTCGCCCCGCCTCCCTATTCACGTGGAGGCAGGGTGGCCCCCGTTCTCGTCCCTACCCACCAGCAGGGTCTCGGACAGCCGGGTCCACCTCCCTTACCCGGCGTGCGGCCCGTTCTGCCCTAGGATCGAAGACGTGACCGAAGCCGAACGCGTTGACCAGATGATTGGGTCCCTCCTCGATGAGCGCTATGCCATCGAGCGTCGGATCGCGCGCGGAGGTATGGCCACCATCTACCTGGCCATGGACACCAAATTGCGACGAAAGGTCGCCGTCAAGGTGCTCTACCCGCACTTGGCGGAAGACCCGTCCTTTGTCCGTCGCTTCGAGGCGGAAGCCATCGCCGCCGCGAAACTCTCGCATCCCCATGTGGTCTCCGTCTACGACCAAGGCGTCGACGGCGACACCGCCTACCTGGTCATGGAATACGTCCCCGGCGCCACCCTCAGGGATGTCATGAAAACCCAGGGGCGGCTCTCCCCCCGCGCCTCCCTGCAGCTCACCGATGCGCTGCTCTCCGGACTCGCCGCAGCCCACGCCGCCGGCCTGGTCCACCGCGACGTGAAACCGGAGAACGTGCTGATGGCGCCGGATGGCCGCATCAAGGTCACCGACTTCGGACTCGCCAGGGCCGCCTCCGCCCACACCGCCACCGGAGCGTTGATCGGGACGGTCGCCTACGTTTCCCCGGAACTCGTGACCGGCAACCCTGCCGATACGCGTTCGGACCTCTACGCCGTGGGCATCATGCTCTACGAGATGCTCACCGGAGCCCAACCCTTTACCGCGGAAACCGGCTGGCAGGTCGCCCTCAAACACGTCAACGAGACGGTCCCCCTCGCCGGGGAACTCGTGGTGGGCCTGGCCCCCGACCTGGAGGAGGTCGTGGCTTGGTGCACTCGTCACGACCCTGAGGACCGCCCCCACGACGCCGAGGCCCTGCGTCAGGAGTTGGACCACATCCGGGCCGGGATGACTCCTGCCCAATTGGACTTGGGCGAACCGCGGACCACCCTCTCGAGTCTGCTCGCCTCGACCCTCGCCGTGCTGCACCGCTCGAACCCGGCCCAGACGGCCGACTCGACCCCCTCCCCTGACCACGGCGCAGGCAGCATGGACAAGGACACCGGCGGCTCTGCACGCGGAACCACCGTGGTGAATCACGCCGCAGATCAGGAGGCCACCGCAGCGGTGCAGCCTCACGACCCGGAGGCTCCGACCGAGGCGCTGCGCGCCGCCAGCGCCACCACGGCCAACACCCGCGCCCTGCCACAATCGGACGTCGCCCTCACCCGCAGCGCCGCCACCCCGTCGGGAGCCACCACCCCGTCGGGCATGGAGCCCACCTCCGCACCCAGGCTTGGCGCGCCACATGCCGTACCCCGGCTTCCCCGCGACACCGCCCAGGTCACCACCGACGGCGAGACGCGCCCCTTAAGCAATCGCGAGGAACGGGCGCTCATGCGGCGCCAGGCCAAACAGGCACAGCAGCCCACCACCCTGCTGCAACGCCCAGGAGCCAAGAAACGCGCCGCGATCTGGCTGGCCATCATTCTCATCGTGGCCGCCCTGCTGGGCGGAGCGGGCTGGTACTTCGGCTCAGGCCCGGGCGGCAAGGTCCTCATCCCCGACCTCAGGGGCAGCAGCGCCTCGCAGGCCACAGCAGACCTCTCGGACCAGGGCCTCTCCGTGAAGGAGAAGAAGGTCTTTGACGAGGCCGTGGACAACGGCAAAGTGGTCGGAACCGACCCGGAAGCCGGCGAACACATCCGCAAGTTCACGCCGCTGACCGTGCTGGTCTCCAAGGGGCCACACCTCTACGCCGTACCGAATGTGGTCGGGATGACGGAGGAACAGGCCACGTCCTCACTGGAGAAGGCCAAGCTGAAGGCGGGCACCATCACCGAGGACTACAACGAATCCGTGGAGGTCGGCAAGGTGGTCCGCCAGTCAGAGGAGACCGGTGCCACGTTTCGCGCAGGCACCACCGTCTCCCTGGTCCTCTCCAAGGGACCCGCTCCCGTGAACGTCCCGGATCTGAATAACCTCGATGCAGATGCCGCCCAGGCCCTGCTCTCGGCCGCGGGACTGGATTCCGAGCAGGGTGAGGACGTCTTCTCCGATGACGTCGAGGCCGGACGCGTGGCAGAACAGACCCCTGAACCCGGCAGCAGCGACGAGAAGGGCGCCACCATCACCTGGCACCTGTCCAAGGGACCGGAGAAGACCGGGAACCCGTTCATTGATCTCTGGGACGGCCTGATCAACAACTAAAGCCTCACGCGTCTCTCGAGACTCAGGCAAAGGTGAAGGACGGGCCCTGCTTGATCAAGCAGGGCCCGTCCTTCACATCACACCGGTTGCGGCGGCTTCAGTCCCCCAGGCGCACCACGGCGTCCAGCGCCAGCTCGAGCGCCACCGCACGAGAGGCGATCCCCCAACCACGAGGATCGTGACCATCCAGGTCCACTAGGGAATCCGCCGTGTAGAGCAATTGCGCAAACTCCACACCCCGGAAGGCACAGGCCGCAGCCAGCGCCGAGCACTCCATGTCCACCACGTCGCAGCCACGCGCCATGCGGTCCTTGATGACCGCAGGTGTCTCCCGATAGAAGCCATCGGTGGTCCACGTGACCACATCAGTGTGGTCACGACCGGCCGCGTCCAGGGCCGCGCGCACAGCAGACACCGGACCGGGCTGCAGGTCGATGAACTCCTCGGCGGCGGCGTAGTGGTAGCTGGTGCCCTCGTCGCGCATGGCCCTCACCGGGACCAGCATGGCGCCCTCCTCGGTGTCATGGAGCGCACCGCAGGACCCTACGGCCACCACGTGCTTGGCGCCCAGGTTGATCCCGAACTCCAGGTTCTGCACCGCGGCCGGTGCGCCCAGGGGTGCCAGGACGATACCGACCTCGACACCCTGATGCGTGGTCACGTAGTAGGGAAAATCGCGCGTGATGGATTCCAACGTCGCGCGCGTTTCCCAGCCGCCCTCGCGCGCAAAGCGGTCCACGGTGGTTCCGAGGAACGCCATCACGAGCCGTGAGGGCAATTCGTCTGGCGCGTGCGCTTCCCGATCCCATCCTCCGATCAGATCGTTGGGATCATCGTCGAGGTCCAGGATCGGGGCCGAGCCCCGCACGAAGCCGCCCGACATCAGCGGTGAGCCAATCCCTCGGCCACCAAGAAGGCCAGCTCCAGGGACTGCGCGTGGTTCAGGCGCGGATCGCAAACGGACTCGTAGAGGTCGTCGAACTGCTCCTCGCGGATCGGGTCGGCGCCGCCCAGGCACTCAGCCACGTCGTCGCCGGTCATCTCTACATGCAGGCCACCGGGCACGGTGCCCAAGGAGCGATGCACCTCGAAGAATCCGCGGACCTCGTCCATGACGTCGTCGAAGCGGCGGGTCTTGTAACCGTTCTGGCTGGTCACGGTGTTGCCGTGCATGGGGTCGGTGACCCACACGACCTGCGCGCCGGAGTCACGGACAGCCTCGACGATCGGGGGCAGCGCCTCACGGATCTTGGAGGCACCCATCCGCGTGATGAAGGTCAGGCGGCCGGGCTCGCGCTCGGGATCCAGCTTCTCGATCAGGTCAATAGCGTCCTGGCCCGTGGTGGTGGGGCCCAGCTTCACGCCGATCGGGTTCTTCACCCGAGACAGGAAGTCCACGTGGGCGCCGTCCAGCTCGCGGGTCCGCTCACCGATCCAGAGGAAGTGACCGCTGGTGTCGTAGGGCTGACCGGTGCGGGAGTCGGTGCGGGTCAGAGCGCGCTCATAGTCAAGCAGCAGCGCCTCGTGGGCGGCGAAGAACTCCGTGGTCTTCAGCGCCTCGAAGTCGGCACCGCAGGCGCCCATGAAGTTCACCGCGCGGTCGATCTCGCCGGCCAACTGCTCGTACTCGTGGTAGGCAGGGTTGGCCATGAAGCCCTGGTTCCAGGAGTGAACGCTGCGCAAATCGGCGAAGCCGCCGGTCGTGAAGGCACGGATCAGATTCAGCGTGGAGGAGGCCGTGTTGTAGGCCTGCACCATACGCTTGGGGTCGTGCTTGCGTGATTCCTCGGTGAACGCGTAACCGTTGACGATGTCGCCACGGAAGGCAGGCAACGTCACGTCGCCGCGAGTCTCGGTGTTGGACGAGCGGGGCTTGGCGAACTGCCCGGCCATACGCCCCATCTTGATCACCGGCATCTGAGCACCGTAGGTGAGCACCACGGCCATCTGCAGGATGGTCTTGACCCGAGCCTGAATCCGGTCCGCCGTAGCGGCGCTGAAGGTCTCGGCGCAGTCGCCGCCCTGCAGCAGGAAGGCCTCGCCGCGGGCCGCTGCGGCCAGGCGGGACTTCAACACGTCCACCTCACCGGCGAACACGAGCGGAGGCAGCGTACCGAGCTCGGCCACGGCGCGCGCGTGTTCCGGGGTACCACTCCAGTCCGGCTGCTGCTTGATGGGCAACTGCCGCCAGAGGTCGAGTGTGGGGTCGTTGGCGGGGCCCGACTGAGTGCCGGCCATGATGCGCTGAGCTGGTTGAGTCACCCGCCCATCGTAATGGGGCCGGGAGCCGCCTGACCAAGCCGCGCCGTCGCGCGTGGGTCCATGCTGTAACACGGGCGTCATAGAAGCACCAGAATGCCCGACGCCGGGTGGTCGGGTCCCGCCGCGGGCGCGGCCCCGCCGCACACAGCTCCACTCGGTCCCGCCCCGGTAGGCTGGGTGACATGGAGTCCACGCAGCAGTCCGCGCGGGCCGGTGCGGAGCCAACCGGCACGGGCGTTTTGGTGATCCACGGGTTCACGTCCTCCCCCGGATCCATCAGACCGTGGGCTCAAGCCTGCGCCGAGGTGGGCCATGCGGTCTCCACGCCCACGCTCCCTGGGCACGGAACCCGCTGGGAGGATCTGGCAGACACCCGTGCAGAGGAGTGGCTCCAGGCCGTCGAGGACGCCTACGACGCGTTGGCCGCCTCCGTGGACCGGGTCGCGGTCTGCGGCCTATCCATGGGAGGTGCCCTGGCCCTGCATTTGGCCGCGGTTCGCCGGCCCGTAGCAGCGTATCTGGTCAACCCTGCACTGACCCCACACCCGTTCGCCGTGCGGTTGACGCCGGTGTTGAAACATGTGGTGCGCAGCGTGAGTGGCATCGGCGGAGACGTGGCCAAACCTGGTGCATCGGAGCCCACCTATGAACGGACCCCGGTGGCGGCCGTGGCGCAATTGGTACGACTGCAACGCCAGGTTAGGGGTGAACTGCCCGGTATCGTGGCCCCGGTGACCGTATTCCGTTCCGAGGTGGACCACGTGGTCTCCGATGCCTCGGTCACCGCGCTGCGCGGCGGACTGCGCTCCGACATCGACTACACGCAGGTCCCCCTGAAGCAAAGCTTCCACGTCGCCACCCTTGATTACGATGCCGACCTGATTTTCCGACATACTCTGACCGATCTTGAGCGCTTCACCCCGTCCGGCGCCGCAACTGGCACCGGACGCCACCGTGAGCAGGCAGGCGCATGAACAATTCCCCGCAGGGCGCGGACGATGTCTGGGCCGATCTCGTCGCACGCTTGGAGGCCACCGATTCCTCCTCCGTGCTCGATCCGGATTCAGGCTCAAAACTAGGCCATGAACCCAGGCCGAAACCGGGCCCGGATTCAGGCTCGGCTTCGGCCCCGGAAGCCGAGGCAGTCCCGGACGGGGCCAACGAGAACGCGACCACAACCGGACCGCGCTTCCCTTCGCTACAGGGCCCCGTCGTCGGGCCTTTGGCCCCGCGCGGACCACGCGACTGGGACGAGGCGGAACTCACTGAGGACGGGCACACCGATTTTGTGCCCGAGGCCCCCGGCCCGATCCTGACCGGGCGTCCGGGCGTGGTGATCGCGTGCATCGCCGCGGTCGCGATGCCGGTCCTGATGCTGGTTCTGCTGATCCTGGTGCCCGGCAGGATCCCGGGGTCAGGCTGGGCCATGATGGGCCTGACTGCGATCGTGGCCTTGGTCTACCTGGCGTGGAGTCTGCCGAGGCATCGCGAGGACAACGGAGACGACGGCGCCAGAGTGTGATGGGGCAAGGGTGTGATCCCGATCTCACGTTCATCCCTCAGTTTTGTTACTCTTGAGTAAGCAACGACGCCTCGCCTACCGGCCTGCGGCGTCCACCCCCAGATCGGCTCGGGCCACTCCCGCGCCGGCCAGACCGACCCGGAGGACACACCAGTGCGAGAGATCAATGTCGAGGCCCTGACCACCAGTCCCGACGACGCCGTCATCCCCACCCTGCTCACCAGGCACCTGGACGCCGGACGCAATCCCGCACTCTTCGCGCGGCAGGATTCTGCCGGGACCTGGCTTCCGGTCTCCGCTCAGGCCTTCACCGATGATGCCCGCGAGATCGCTAAGGGACTCGTGGCGCGCGGCGTGCAACCCGGAGACTCCGTGGCCCTCATGTCCAGGAACCGCTACGAATGGTCCCTTTTGGACTTCGCGATCCTCTTCGCAGGCGGCGTCACCGTCCCCGTCTACGAGACCTCCTCCCCCTCCCAGGTGGCCTGGATCCTCTCCGATTCCCGCTCCGTCATCATCATCACGGAAACAGACAGTCACGCCGCAACGGTGACGCGCGCCTCCCGGGACACCGACCTCTCCGGGCTGCGTGAGGTACTGGTGATGGACAACGGCGACCTCGACTCACTGCGGACGGACGGTGCACGGATCAGCGATGAGGAGCTCGCCTCCCGCACCGCGAGCCGACGCAAGTCGGACGTCGCCACCATCATCTACACCTCCGGCACCACGGGGCGCCCCAAGGGCTGCGCCCTCACCCACGCCAACTTCGTGGATCTGAGCGACAACGCGTTGGCCATCCTCTCCGGCATCGTCAACGAGCGGGCCTCCACACTGATGTTCCTGCCGCTGGCTCACGTCTTTGCCCGCTACATCGCCATCCTCGCCGTGGCAGGTGGGGCCACCGTGGGGCACGTCCCTGACCTGAAGAACCTGGTCCCGGACATGCAGTCCTTCAAACCCACCTTCCTCTTGGCCGTACCCCGCGTCTTCGAGAAGGTCTTCAACGGAGCACTGCAGAACGCTCAAGCGGGCGGCAAGGAAAAGATCTTCATGACGGCGGCCCGCACCGCAGCCGCATACTCCAGGGCGCAGTTGAGCGCAGAGGGCAAGATCCCTCTGGGACTCAAGCTCAAGCACTGGCTCTTCGACAAGCTGGTCTATTCGAAGGTTCGTGCGGCCACGGGTGGCCGCGTAGCCCACGCCGTCTCCGGCGGCGGCCCGCTGGGCGAACGTCTCGGCCACTTCTTCAACGGCGCAGGCATCACCGTCCTGGAAGGGTACGGCCTCACCGAAACCACCGCACCGGTCGGCGTGAACACCCCGGAACGGATCAAGATCGGGACAGTGGGACGCCCGCTCCCCGGAAACAGCTACCGGATCGCTGATGACGGCGAGATCCTCGCCAAGGGCGTGTGCCTGTTCAAGGAGTACATCAACCGCCCCGACCTCACTGAAGAGGCCTTCGACGGGGAATGGTTCCGCACCGGAGACCTTGGTTCCCTGGACGAGGACGGCTTCCTGACCATCACCGGCCGCAAGAAGGAAATCATCGTCACGGCAGGCGGAAAGAACGTGGCGCCTGCCATGTTGGAGGATCAGATCAGGGCAGCGGCTCTGGTGTCCCAGTGCATCGTGGTCGGTGATGGACGCAAGTTCGTCGGCGCCTTGGTCACCTTGGACGAGGAGGTGCTCCCGGCCTGGCTGAAACGTCACGAGTTGCCGGAGAACACTCCCCTGGACTCGCTGCTGACGCACCCCCAGGTGCTGGCGGACGTTCAGGCGGCCGTCGACGCCGCCAATGAGACCGTGTCCCACGCCGAGGCCATCAAGAAGTTCTCCATCGTGGGGACCGACTTCTCCGAGGAGGCCGGTTACCTCACCCCGAGCCTGAAGATGCGCCGCCAGGTGATCCTCAAGGACTTCGCCGCGGACGTAGAGAAGCTCTACTCCTGAGATCTGCCGGCGCTGGCCCACCACCACGGCGGGCCAGCGCCCTTGGCGCGCTCAGAGCGCGGCGTCGTCCAGGTGCCGCGTCTCCAGGGACAGCAGCGCGTTCTCCACGACCTCGGCCAGGGCCGGATGAATCCAGTACGGGGTCCGGGCCAGGGCGTAGGCGTCCTGGTCAAACACCATCGCCTGGACCAGGGGCTGGATCAGGATGGAGGCTTGCTCACCCATCAGGTGCGCCCCGAGGATCTTGCCCGTTGACCGGTGGGCGATGATCTTCACGAAGCCCTCTTGGTCCTCCAAGGCCCACCCGTAGGCGGTGGAACCGTAGTCCTGAATCGCCACGGCGATGTCGTCTGGGTTCTCTGCCTGCGCGCGTGCCTCGTGCTCGGTCAGGCCCACGGTGGCGACCTGCGGCCTGGCGAACACGGCGGCAGGCACCGCGCGGTGGTCGGTGGCGCGAAGGTTGGCCGGGCGTTCCAGGTTGTGGGCCACCACGCGAGCCTCACGATTGGCCACATGTTTGAGCTGGTAGGGGTTGCTGATGTCGCCCAACGCGAACACGCCCTCCACGGGAGTCCCTGCGGAGAGCACACGTTGGTAGTCGTCCACGGCCACCCGACAGTCCTCGGTGAGGTCGAATCCGACAGCTGCCGCCCCCACACGGTCGGAGTTCGGGACCCTTCCGGTCGCCAACAGGACCACATCAGCTCCCAGCGCCAGGGTTTCGTCACCGCGGGTGAAGCGCGCTTCGACGTCCGCATCTGCACCGGACCCTAAGCTGGTCAGCTCCCAACCGCGATGCAGTTCCCAGCGTTTCATCGCTGCCGCGGTGAAGCGTTCGGAGACGGTGGAGTCGCCGTGCCGCAGCAGCTGCTGTCCGCGGATCACCTGGATCACTTCTGACCCCAGGCCGGAGAAGATGCCGGCGAACTCGGCGGCGATGTAGCCACCTCCCACGATCACGATGCGCTTGGGCAGCCGGGGCAGCCGCATCACAGTGTCGGAGGTGTGCACACCGGGGGTGTCGACTCCTGGAACGTCCGGGAGCACGGCTCGGGATCCGGCGGCGATCACGATCTTGTCAGCCGTGAGCACTGTGCCGTTGCTGGTGGTGAGCTCACGCTGTCCGGTGAAATGCGCTTCTTCCTCGATGAGGTCAACGTTATCGAGTTCATCGGCTCGATAGCTACGCCCTCCCGCCGAGATCGCATCCACCCGACCGAAGATCCGGTCGCGGATACCCGGCCAGTCCACGACGGTGCGTTGCAGGCTCACGCCTAGCTTTGAGGCCTCCTCCGGCGCCGCTCCGAACGTGGCGGGTAGGACGAACATCTTGGTGGGGATGCAGCCCTTGTTCAGGCAGGTGCCACCGAAGACCCCGGACTCCACGATGGCGACCTTCTTGTCGTCCCAGTACGGGGTGAGCAAGGTGTTGCCGGAGCCGGAGCCGATGACGATCAGGTCGTAATGCATGCCCCCCATCCTGTCACGCGTTTCGCCCGCGAAACAGCAGTGCGTCGTCCCGCTCCACCTGCTTCCCTCTCACTCCCCTCCGTTAGACATTCAAGCGGTGTTCTGGACAGGTTTTTGTCCAACGGCCGTTGGACAAAAACCTGTCCAAAAGTGCGCTCAAATGTCTAACGGAGGTAAACAAGAGTGCCCGACGGGTGGTGGGAACCACCCGTCGGGCACTACGGCACTACAGCTACGCACCGGGCATCGATCAGCAGCTACACACCAGGCCTAGATCAGCGGCACCCCACGGGGTACGGATCAGTAGCTACGCACGGGGTACGAATCAGCCGATCTCGAGGATCAGGTCCCCTCCCTGCACCTGCGCGGTTTGCGCCAACGCCACCCGCTTGACGGTGCCGCCCACCGGCGTGGTGATCGCGGCCTCCATCTTCATGGCCTCGATGGTCGCGATGGTGGCTCCAGCCTCCACCTCATCACCGACGGCGACCGTGACCGTGACGGCACCTGCGAAGGGGGCAGGCACGTGACCGGCTTGGTTGGGATCGGCCTTCTCCGCCGCGGCCACCGTGGACTCCACGCTGCGGTCGCGGACCTGGATGGTGCGGCCCTGACCGTTGAGCGTGCACATCACGGTGCGCATACCCTTCTCATCCGGCTCCGAAATCGCCTGGATCTGTGCAAGCAAGCGCACGCCCTTGCCCAGGGAAATGACCGTCTCCCGGTTCAGCTCCGGGCCGTAGAGATAGTCGCGGGTGTGCAGCACAGACACGTCACCGAACTGCTCACGCACGGCCTCGAAGTCCCGAGTGGGACCGGGGAAGAGCAAACGGTTGAGGGTGGCCCGCACCGTCTCCGGGTCCTGCGTGAGCGCCTCGGTGTCCGCGGCCTCCAGTTCCTCGACGCGCACCTTAATGTTGCGGCCTTCCAGGGCCTTGGAACGGAACGGCTCCGGCCAACCTCCGGGCGGGTCCCCCAGCTCTCCGGCCAGGAACCCAATCACGGAATCAGGGATGTCGTAGGCCTTCGGATCTGCCTCGAACGCATCCGGATCAACACCGGCGCCCACCAGGGCCAGTGCCAGGTCACCCACGACCTTGGAGGACGGAGTCACCTTCACCAGGCGGCCCAGAATCCGGTTGGCGGCCGCGTACATGTCCTCGATGGCCTCGAAACGCTCCCCGAGACCCAGAGCGATGGCCTGCTGCCGCAGGTTGGAAAGCTGACCTCCGGGAATCTCATGCTGGTACACACGTCCCGTTGGCCCCGGCAAACCGGACTCGAAGGGCTTGTAGATCCCGCGCACGATCTCCCAGTACGGCTCAAGGTCGGCCGCGGCATCCAGGCTCAGCCCGGGGTCACGCTCGGTGTGAGCGGTGGCCGCGAGCAAGGCGGACATGGAGGGCTGGGAGGTGGTGCCCGCCATCGAGGCCGTGGCGACATCAACAGCATCGACGCCGGCGTCGATGGCAGCCATGATGGTGGCCAACTGGCCGCCTGCCGTGTCGTGGGTATGCAGGTGCACGGGCAGGTCGAAGCGCTCCCGCAGTGCGGTGATGAGCTTCTTAGCAGCCGGGGGCCGCAACAGGCCGGCCATGTCCTTGATTGCCAGAATGTGTGCGCCGGCGTCCACGATCCGCTGGGCCAGCTCCAGGTAGTAATCCAACGTGTAGAGCGTCTCGTCCGGATCGGAGAGGTCGGCGGTGTAGCAGAGGGCGACCTCGGCCACGGCCGTACCGGTCTCCCGGACCGCGCGAATAGCCGGGGCCATCTGCTCCACGTCGTTGAGGGCGTCGAAGATGCGGAAGATATCGATACCGGTACGGGCGGCCTCCTTGACGAAGGCCTCCGTCACAGCCTCAGGGTAGGGCGTGTAGCCCACCGTGTTGCGGCCACGCAGCAGCATCTGCAACGGGATGTTCGGGATGGCCTTGCGGAGCAGCTCCAGACGCTTCCAGGGATCCTCACCGAGGAACCGCAGCGAGACGTCGTAGGTGGCACCACCCCAGACCTCCATGGAGAACAGCCCGGGCAGGTTGTAGGCCACGGCGGGGGCAGCTGCCAGCAGGTCCCGCGTACGCACACGCGTCGCCAGCAGCGACTGGTGTGCGTCACGGAAGGTCGTGTCGGTGACGCCGACGGCGGTCTGGGCGCGCAGTGCGGCAGCGAACCCCTCTGGGCCCAAGTCCTGCAGCACCTGGCGCCAGCCGTTAGCCGGGGCCTGCGGTAGCGGCAGGTCGAACGGGGACCGATCGGGCAGTTCACGCTTATCCCCGGGGAAACGCGGGAGCTTGTCCCGCGGGTCGATACCGGAGAGTCGCTCGCCGTGGGGCCGGTTGACGGCGACGTCTGCCAGGTAGGTCAGCGCCTTGGTACCGCGGTCCTGGCCCTGGCCGCCCTTGACCAGCTCCGGGTGGGAGTCGATGAAGTCGGTGGCGACGTCCCCGGAGAGGAACTGCTCGTTGGAGAGAACGTTGAGCAGGAACGGGATGTTCGTCGATACGCCGCGGATGCGGAACTCGGACAGGGCACGCCGGGCTCGGGCGATCGCGGTGTCGAAGTCCTTGCCGCGGCAGGTCAGCTTCACCAGCATGGAGTCGAAGTGCGGAGAGACCTCGGCACCGGTGTAGATGGTGCCGCCGTCCAGGCGTACCCCGGAGCCACCGGCGGAGCGGTAGGCGGTGATGGTGCCGACGTCGGGGCGGAATCCGTTGGCGGGATCCTCGGTGGTGATGCGGCACTGCAGTGCGGCGCCGCGCACCTGCAATTCGTCCTGCTTGATGCCGAGGTCGGCCAGGGACTCGCCTGATGCGATCCGCATCTGCGACTGCACCAGATCGATGTCGGTGATTTCCTCCGTCACGGTGTGTTCCACCTGGATACGGGGGTTCATCTCGATGAACACGTGCTGGCCGGCCCGCTCACCCACGGTGTCCACGAGGAACTCGACGGTTCCGGCGTTCACGTACCCGAGGGACTTCGCGAACTTCACCGCGTCCGCGTGGAGGGCTTCACGGATGGATTCGTCCAAATTCCAGGCCGGGGCCATCTCGATGACCTTCTGGTGGCGACGTTGCAGGGAGCAGTCGCGCTCAAAGAGGTGCACCACATCGCCCTGGGAGTCCGCGAGGATCTGCACCTCGATGTGACGCGGCCGCAGGACGGCCTGCTCCAGGAACACGGTGGGGTCGCCGAAGGCCGTGTCAGCCTCACGCATGGCCGCCCCGAGCGCCTCCGGGAGGTCCGCACGGGTGTCGACGCGACGCATACCGCGGCCACCGCCGCCCGCCACGGCCTTCACGAAGATGGGGAACCCGATGGTGTCCGCCTGCTCGATCAGCCAGTCAACGTCCGCGCTGGGTTCGCAGGAGGCCAGCGTGGGGATGCCGGCCGCCTTGGCGGCCTTCAGCGCCGCGACCTTGTTCCCCGCCAGTTCCAGAACCTCCGGCGGCGGCCCCACGAAGGTGATGCCGTTGTCCCGCGCCGCTGCCGCCAGCTCCGGATTCTCGGAGAGGAAACCGTAACCGGGGTAGATGGCGTCGGCGCCAGACTCCTTGGCCACGCGGATGATCTCGGCCACATCCAGGTAGGAGCGGACGGGATGGCCCTCCTCGCCGATCCGATACGACTCGTCGGCCTTCTGCCTGTGAATGGACCCGCGATCCTCCCATGGGAACACCGCAACGGTCTTAGCGCCGAGTTCGACGCCGGCCCGGAAGGCCCGAATGGCGATCTCGCCACGGTTGGCCACCAACACCTTGGAAAACACGTGTGATTCCTCTCGTCATCGGCCTGGCGCCGCTCGCCCACGGGTTCGGGCGACCGCGATGAGCCAGGCCGGTCGTTACACGTCCCCGGGTACCTCGGTGCGCTTCTTCGACGCAGCACGTATCCACGGTGACTCCTGCCACGTTAGTGCCACTTGATGGAACCAGGAAAATCATGACGAACGCGGCTCGTCGCACGCCGCCACAGCAGTCCATGTCGGTATGATGATGGCCAGTGGGTCGAACGGGATCTCCTGATGAGACCCGACTCCCAAAGCACAGACACAGACGTGAAGGACGGGTGAACTACGTGCAGGTCGTGAGCATCTCCTCCCTGAAGGGGGGCGTGGGCAAGACCTCGGTGACCCTCGGACTCGCCTCGGCAGCCATGAGTCAGGGCATCTCCACCCTGGTGGTGGACCTGGATCCTCACGCGGACGCCAGTACCGGCCTCGGCGCGAATCCGGCCGGCGCCACCCCCATCGGCGAGTTGCTGCGGCGCCCCCGCAAGCAGGCGATCGACGACGTCGTGACCGCCTCCTCCTGGACGGCACGTCAGCAGCGCCGCAACCCTGGGCAGGCCGCGCGCCTCGATGTGGCGCAGGGTTCCGCCCTGACCGGTTACTACGACCGCCCGGACCTGCGCGCCCGCGACCTCAAGCGGCTCTCCACGGTGCTCGCGTCCTCGCGAACCTACGAACTGGTCCTGGTCGACTGCCCTCCTTCCCTGTCCGGCCTGACCCGGATGGCCTGGTCCGCCTCGCACGGCGTCCTCCTCGTGGCGGAACCCTCGCTGTTCTCCGTGGCGGGCACCGAACGCTCCATGCGGGCACTCGAACTGTTCCGCGACGAGTTCTCCGTGCCGCTGGACACGGTGGGCGTGGTCGCCAACCGTTACCGGGAGAACTCCTCGGAGCACGCCTTCCGACTCTCGGAGCTGCGCACCATGTTCGGGGAGAAGCTACTCTCCCCCGTCATCAACGAGTTGCCGCAGTGGCAGCAGATCCAGGGCGCAGCCCACGCCGTGCATCATTGGCCCGGCAAGGACGCCGCCAAGGCGGCCAAGAGTTTCGAAGCACTGCTGGACTCGGTCCGCAAGGGCCTCTCCACCCGCTGAGCCGCCGCGCCCCTAGCCCACGGCGTTGACCTACCGCGTCTCATGCGTGGCGTGGCCACGCCACGCACAAGGCCCGACGTCGATACTCACCTTGAGAGATCAAGGCAAGTATCGACGTCGGGCCTTATGTCTGTGACGACGCAGTGTCTGTGACGGCTCAGCTCGCGGAGCGAGCCGCCCGCCGTTTGGCGATTTCGTCCTCGGGGAAGCTGTGGCCTTCTTCTTCCGCGCGCTCGGCGGGAAGCTGGATGATGGAGGCCTCGACGTCACGCCAGACCTTGCCGATGGCGATGCCGAAGACGCCCTGGCCGCCCTGCACCAGGTCGATGACCTCTTCTTGGGAGGTGCACATGTACACGGATGCGCCGTCGCTCATGAGGGTGAGCTGAGCCAGGTCAGCCTGGCCCTGTTCGCGAAGGGTCCCCACGGCGGAGCGGATCTGCTGCAGTGAGACGCCGGTGTCGAGGAGGCGCTTGACCACCTGGAGGACCAGGATGTCGCGGAAGCTGTAGAGGCGGGCGGAGCCGGATCCACGCGCTCCGCGCACGGTGGGAACCACGAGGCCGGTGCGCGCCCAGTAATCCAGCTGACGATAGGTGATGCCGGCGATCTTGCACGCGATGGGGCCGCGGTAGCCGGAGTCATCCTGCAGGTGCTGCATCTCGTCACCGAAGAGCATGCCCTGACTCCCGTCCGCAGGCGCGGCGGGCGTCGCAGCGCCGACGGTGTCGTCAACGCCGACCGGAGTCTCGTTGTCTTCTCTCACGCGTTCATCTCCTTGATCCGAGGGTACCCAAGTCGGCAAAGGGGGAAGGAGGCAGCCGGCGTGTGCCACGAGCTGCGCGCGGGTGCGAGTGCGTGCTGACGTGTTCATGCAGGTGCCCGGTTAGGTCTTGGGTATCCCTCGAAAGATGACGTTAGGCGCAGAGTGGGCCTCGGTCAAAGACCTTCAACCTGAGGTTGAGGCGTGTCGCTTCGACGTGACCTAATCGTGACCTTTTCGGCGCCTGCAACGGCACACCGGGTCACTGGAAATCGGAGGGATCGATATCGTCCAGGAAGGCCCTGAACTCGGCCACCCGCTCCTCATCCTCCTCAGTCACCGACTCGGCATCGGGGACGAAGGCAACGGCGTCCACCACCTCCTTGGCGCAGAGCACCGGCACGCCGGCGGCCAGTGCCACCGCGATGGCGTCAGAGGCCCGGGCATCGACGGTTTTGCCCCCAGGCAGATCCACCCGCGCGTGGAAGACGGTGTCCTGCACCGAGACGATCCGCACGCGTTCCACGTGAGACCCCAGTGCCGCCACCAGGGCCAACAAGAGATCGTGGGTCAGCGGCCTAGGCGTGTCCAGCCCCTGCGCATACCCAGCGATGACCGAGGCCTCAGGGGCGCCGATCCACAACGGAATCCGGCGCTGCGTCCCGGGCTCTTCCAGGAGCACCAAGGGCTGATTGGACGGAAGTTCCACCCGAACGCCCACCACGGACAGTTCAACGTAGTCGTTCTCGCTACCAGCCATCAGCGATCCAAGTGCGCGAGTCCACCGGAGAGCAGGCCAGCGTGCAAATGCAGGACGGCGTCGGCCAGGGTCTGGGCCTCGTCGGCCGTACGAGCGGCGGCCGCGGCGTCCTTGCGCCGCGCCAACGGGGCCACAGCGGACTCCACCATGCCGATCTCACGATCGGCAGCGGTCCTAAAGGCACGCAGGTGACGCGGCTCGAAACCCTTCTCCGCCAGCGTCAGGCAGGCCTCGACGATCTTCAGCGCCGACTCGTGGAAGTGGCCGTCTGCATCCGCGGCCAAGAGGCGTTCGGAGCAGAGTCGTTGCAGGAACTCGGTGCTGGCGCCACTGCGACGTTCCAGTTCCGGCAGGTCCAGCTGCCCGCCGCGATGCCCGATCTCCTCCGCACTGCGCGGATCCAGGCTGCGCGGTGCCACGACCTCACCGCCGGGCAGTGCTGGAGGCGTCTTCCCCTCATCCAGCGCGTCCAGGTACTCCTTGATGACCTTCAGAGGGAGGTACTGGTCTCGCTGCAATCCCAGGACAAAACGCAGTCGTTCCACGTCGACGTCCGAGTACTTGCGGTATCCGGCCGTGGTCCTGGCCGGAGTGACCAATCCCTTTTCCTCCAGGAAACGAATCTTGGAAGCGGTGATACCGGGGAACTGGTCCCGCAGTTGGGTCAGCACCTCGCCGATGTTCAGGTCGCCACGACGAGGCGAGGCTGCGCCGCCGAGCGTTGCTCTGGCCTTTGCGGTCACCAACCGGATCAGGCCTGCGCTTGGCTGCGACCGTAGAAAGTCAAAACGAACTTGCCAATGCGCACCTCGGAGCCGGTGCGCAGCTTGGCCTCGTCGACTCGATCGCCGTTGATGTAAGTCCCGTTCAGCGAGCCGGCTTCCACCACGCGGAAGCCGTCGTCGCCGCGTTCGAAACGCGCATGACGACGAGAGACGGTGACATCGTCAAGGAAGATGTCGGAATCGGGGTGACGTCCAACGGTGGTGACGTCGGAGTCCAACAGGAAGCGTGCGCCGGGCTCTCCCCCGGCCCTGGAGATCAGGAGGGCAGAACCGGTCGGAAGGGCGCTCACAGCGGCTCGTTCTTCCGGACTGAGCTGGTACTCGGCAATCACCTCGTCGGTGACCCGCGGCAGTCCAACACTCGTGGCCTCGGCGTTCTCACGCTCAACGAACCGCGGGTCCTGGTTCTGTCCCTCAGTCATGACGACTCATCTCCTCTTGGCGACCGGTGCGGTACCCCACGGCGAACCCGTGAAGCGAGTTCCGCGGCACGTGAACACGCACCCCGGCCCACTCACCATATCCCATCGACACCATTTCGTAACCATATGAATGTGACTCATGTGAAAGATGTGACTCATTTTCTTGGGCGGCTTTCGCACGCCGACGCGCTGCGGCGACGCGCCAGCGACGCGCCAGCGACGCGCCAGCGACGTGCCGTCGACGCTGCAGCGATGCCCCGCCCCATCCGCTCGATCCGTGTCCACTTCGCCCGTGGAGGCACTAAGATAGATGCTCGGCCCAAGCGGGTCGCCAACCCTGCCGTTTCACCTTCCGCACTGTCACTTTTGCTGCGGTCGGCCGCCACCGGTGCTGCCTTCAATACAGCGGCCGCCGGCTCAGAGTCCTGAAAGTCCGTGATCAACTCGTGACCAACACCATCGGTCCCCGCCGCACCGCTCTCGCCTTGTTCGTCTTGGCCCTGGGTGGATTCGGTATCGGGTGCACCGAGTTCGCCTCCATGGGACTGCTCCCCCAGATCGGCGCGGAGCTGATCCCTGGGTTTACCAGTCATCCGGAGGCCTCCATCGCCCAGGCCGGACACCTCATCTCCGTCTACGCCCTCGGCGTGGTGGTGGGCGCCCCCACCCTCGCCGCCCTCACCTCCCGCATGTCGCGCTCCTCCCTGACCTTGTGGCTGCTGGTCTGGTTCGTCGTCGCGACCGCGGCCTCCGCCTGCATGCCCACCTTCGAGACCACCTTGGCGATCCGTTTCCTGGCCGGTCTTCCGCACGGCGCCTACTTCGGTGTGGCCTCCCTGCTCGCGGCTCAACTCATGGGACCGGGACAACAGGGTAAGGGCATCGCCCTGGCCCTCTCCGGGCTGACCGTGGCCAATATCGTGGGCGTTCCCGCCGTGACGTGGTTGGGGCACACCTTCACCTGGCGCGTGGCCTACCTCAGCGTCGCCATCATCTTCCTGGTGACCCTGGGCCTGGGTTACCTGGCGCTCCCCCGCCTCCCCGGCGATCCCACCCGCTCCGCGAAGTCGGAACTCACGGCCTTCCGCAACGGGCAACTGTGGCTGCTGATCGCCATCGGCTGCATCGGCTTCGGCGGCTTCTTCGCCGTGTACTCGTACCTGTCAGAACTCGCGGGGCGGCTGACCCATCTGGACGAGAGCACCATCCCCTGGTTGTTGGCCGTGGTGGGTATCGGTATGACCCTCGGCAACGTGGTGGGCGGTCGGGTGTCCGATGCCCACCCGGTGGGATCCTTGATGACCGGCTTCGGTTCCTACATGGGCGCACTGGTGCTCTTCAGCCTCACGGCGGCCAACCCCATCGGTCTCTTCATTTCGGCTGGACTGGTGGGCGCCACCTCATCTTTGCTGATGGTTCCCGTCCAGACGCGCCTCATTTCCGCCGCTGGCAAGTCTCCCCTCATGGGAGCCGCCACCAATCACGCGGCCTTCAACGTCGGTAATTCCCTCGGCGCCGCACTGGGCGGTGCCGTCATCGCCGCCGGGTTCGGCTACCGAGCCCCCGGTTGGGTCGGAGTCACCCTGGCGGCACTCGGCTTCGCGGGACTGGTGGTCTCCTTGGTCTGGGAGCGCAAGACCGGACGGCTGATCCGCGACTGAGCGCGGGCCCGCCACCTCAGCGGCCTCCCAATGCACGACGACGGCGCCCAGCTTCCGCTCGGCGCCGTCCGTGTCTGTGGTGGGGTGGGCGGCCGAAGGCCGTCGTTGGCCGTGGCCAGCCGCCGTCGACCACCTTTAGCCGCTGTCAGGCCGTACGGAAACTGACGGTCGCCAGTTCCTCGGGGCTGAACTCCACGAATCCGCCCGACGCACCGGGATCGATGCACAGGTACATGTCCTCGGCCAGGTTGGCCCGGATCCAGCTCAGCGGAATATCCGCTGCTGAACCTGACTCCTGATAGCGGAAGACCTCCAACGCGGAGGAGAACAGGGCGAATTCGCGTTCCCCACCGGACTGACGGGTCACCAAGAGCGGGTAGGCCGGCTGACCCGGCTGCGCCTGGTACAGGTACACGCCCGTGGCTTCCTCTGACACCAGGTACGCCAGCAGCGCCTGCCGGTTCCCGGAACGCACCAGGTGCTTGAGCTTGCCGTTACGGGAGAAGCCCACCACGAACTCGTCCGCGGTGGAGATCTCCACGCCGACCTCGACCGGGTCGATCACGATGGCCTGGGCGCCTGCTTCCGTTGCCAAGGTCAGCGCCTCGTCGCCGGTCATGGTGGTGAAACCGGCCTGGCTGCCGATGCGGTCTTGCCAGGCCTGCGCGCCCTGCCGTGAACTGTGCACGGGCACCACGGAGCGGCCCTGATTGTCGAAGCTGGCGGGCGCCCCGTCACCACGGACGGGAACCACGACCACGGAACCGTAGAGTTCACTCAGCAGCGCGGTCTTGGCATCGGGGTCACCCGAGGACAACCAGGTTTGCACCGCAGAGCGCAACCAGGCGGCTGAGGCATCCACGGCCGAGCCGGCGGAATCTGCCGGGTCGGGTGCAGCGACCGGAGCGGCCTCCGCCGCTGCCGGGGCTGCCGGTGATGGCACCACTGCTGCCGGTGCTGCGGCTTCGGGTGCCGGCGCTGCGGGTGCCTCGATCACGACCTCCGGCTCCGGCTCCGGTTCGCTGCCCGGGCCGGCCACGATCTGGCCAGTAGCCGCGTCCCTGACCTGGCGCTGCCCGTCCTCGAGGGTGAGCACCTCGTAGTCACTGCCGACCGGGGCGTCGTAGACCTCCGCGATGATGGGGTCGAGTGCGGCAACCTGGTTGAAGTCCACGACCCGCAGGCGCGTGGTGTGGGCCACGTTCTCCTCGTCGTCGTCTGCGGCGTAGAAACGCCACCCGGAATCGGTGGGAATGGCGGAGGGAGTCCGCAGCATCCACCTGATACGTCCCGGTCCGCCGATCGCCGTGGCGGTCGCGATGCAACTGCCGGCGTTCTCGATCTGGGGTGTCTGACTCACGTGGCCTCGATCTCATTGATGCTGAACGACTGCGGCCCTACGGCGCAGGCGTGGTGTGTTTTACCTGAGGCCAAGTATGCCAACACTGCCCCTGCTATGCATTACGTGTTCGCGGCGCGGCGGCGCAGGTTCGATTCCAGGCGCAGTGTCATTCCGGGGCACGACGTCGTTCTGGGGCGCGGCCGGCTCGTCGCGGCCGCGACCAGCGCGCGATGGAACGCCACGAGTAACGACGCCGCCAGCGGTCGCGCCGTCGCGCCGGGGCACCGCGCAGATGCGCGGCCGTGGAGAGGGTCTCCTGCCACACCTCGTCGATGTCCGCCCGGTCCGGGCGTTCGGGTGAGAAGGCAGCCCGGTCCATGCGTTGCGCGAGTCGGCGCGAGCGTGCAAGCAGCCCTTCACCGCGACCACCCGGCACGTCGTCCGGTTGCACGGCCGCAGCCACCTCACTCCGGGTGGCGGAAGGCGCCGGTGCGTGGCCGGCGTCAGCCACAGCATCGACGAGCTCGGACCAGGCCCCGCTCATGCGGCCCTGATTCCGATCAACGTGGCGGCGACGAACCCGTCGCACCCGCTTGATCAGCGCCGCCAACCACAGCGGCGACGTCAGGAGCAGCAGGACCAGCCCCACCCGCCAGGTCCACCACCAGATGCCGGCCAGGTGATCCCGCCACTCTTCGCGAGGCTGTTCCGTGGTGGGTTGGGAATTGTCGGCAGAGGGCGGGGTGGAATCCCGCAGATCCGGCGGATCCGGCGGGAGGACCGTCCGCGGCAGCGTCACGGAATCCTCCTCCGTCTTGCGCTGTTCCTCGACCGGCCGAGGTTCAGGATTGGGGTCGACGGCCACCCAGCCTCGCTTGGCGTCATCCACCTCCACCCAGGCCGTCAATTCGCTGCCGACCAGCACTCCGTCCGCGTCCTGGTCCACGAAACCCAAGACCACGCGAGAGGCGAAGCCCTGTTGCCTTGCCAGGATCGCGAAGGCGGCAGCGTACTGCTCCGCATCGCCGACCATCGGCTCCTCATCCACCAGCGCATCCAACCGTCCGGCCGAATGCCCGGAGCGACTGAACACTTCCCCCTCATCCGCGTGGGAGACGTAACCGGCTTGCAGCAGCTCCAGCACCGCCTGGAGTTTCTCCCCAGGACTGTCCAGGTTCTGTGTGGCCCGGTCAGCTGCCGCGATCAGTGACTCCGGCAGCACCGGCAGCTGCGACTGGCTGACCTCACCGGGGCTGAGGGCCTCCAAACCGGCCGTTGCCGCACGGCTGCCTGGAACGACCCGCAGCGTGTAGTCCAGACCGGCGTCCACGCCACCGCGCACCAGAGCGGCGTCGCGAGTGCGGTCGTAGTAGAGCCGATCCCGCACGTCAGCAGTGATGTCGATGCTCTCCAAGGACCCCGCCAAGGGCAACCACGGGCTCAGTTCCCGCTCCACCATGACGTGAACGTCCTGCCGCTCCCCTTCTGGCCGCTGCACGGTGGAGGGCAGCCGGGTAAAGCCGTGGTCCCGGTCCGGAGCCACGCGGAAGGCCACCCCGTCGTAGTCATCCAGCACGGCCAGGCGCAGCATGGTTCCGGGGGATGCACCTGTGACGGTCGCGGCGGTGGCATCCGCCGTCTCACCTGTGACCCACGACCGGTAGGCCTGCAGGGGTGAGGACGTGCGGTCGGGCTCGTAGAAGGGTTCGTAGGCCTGCCGTGCCACGGTGCGCTCGGATCCTGGCAGCAGGGAACTCAGCCCGGCCGCCGCCATGGAGCAGGCCAGGACGAACACTAGCGCCACCACGGCCCTGCGGATGGAGCCCCACCTCAGCCTGCGGGTGTGATCGCGATCCACTCCCCGGTCCGCCTGCCGCACCAGCTGCATCCAGGTCACGGCGACGAGGACCATACCGATCCCCACCAGGAGTTCATGGGCCCCGTGACGCGGGCCGAAGACGATGCCGTAGACCAAGAGGGCGGTCGCGGCGCCCACCCCGGGCCAGCGCACCCCACGGATGGAACCAGCGGCAGCGGCCCAACCACCCAGATAGGTCAGCAGGTACACCGGGAGAAGGACGTCGCCATACCGTCCCAGCGGAGGATCTAGGCTGATGACGTCCACCCATGAGGTGAGGCAGCCGAGCAGGAACTCTCCCAGCCCGGACGGGGTCGGAATCACGCCGGCCACGGTGGCCCCCGGAACCTCCGGTAACGCCGCAGGGACGCCAATCAGCAAACCCCACGCCACCGCCACCGGTACCTGGACAAACCAGGGCAGGCGCGCCACATACATGCCCACTGCTGCGAGTGCGGCCGCGGCGAACCCGGCCGTGGCGGTCACCACGAGCCAGAGGTCGTGGTGCAGTGGCCAGGTGGTGGTGGCGGCAACGGCCATCATCAGTGCGCTGAAGATCAGATCACGGGTCAGCGTGGGGCGCGGTGCGGTGGCCCTGCGGCGGCCGCTCATGCGGCGCCTGCTCACGTCATGGCCGCTCACGTCGTGGCCCCTCGGACCAGAGCGCGGGGAAGGTCCTCGAGATAGCCGATCCGCAGCACGTGAACTCCTGCGACCTCACGTAATCCTGGGGTGGCCTCGGGGTCGCAGACGACGGCCACGGTGTGCACGCCGAGGCCAAAGCGCTGGGACCAACTGGTCACTTCCCGGATCCCCGGGGTGGACCCCACGATCAGGAAGACGATGGAAATGCCGGGGATCGTCGCGGCTGAGAGCGTGGCCAGAGCATCCACGCTCACGTCGGAGTCCCCCAGGGCCACGTCGCAGAGTCCGTCGAGTAACCGGCCCGCGCTGATGGACGGGATGGTCTCCGGCTCGCGGGCCTCCGCATGGCCGTTGACGTTGCGAACCGGTCCGGTCACCACGGTCAGATCGCGGCCGTCGCGCAAGGCACGCACGCCCAGTGACGCAGCCACGGAGACGCCGAGTTCGAACTCCTCGGAATCCTCCCAGGAGTCCTCGTCGCGACCGAAGGCCACCACGAGGTGAGAACGTCGGGTCTCCTCGAACTGCCGCACCATGAGCTCGCCCGTGCGCGCTGCTGCCTTCCAGGAGATGTGGCGGCGGTCGTCGCCGGGACGGTACTCCCTCAGCGCGTGGAAGGAGAGGTCGGAGGCGGTGAGGTCAGACGTCGGCTGCCCCTCGAGGTCCCTCACGAATCCGGTGGAGGTGGGGGGAAGCGCCACCGTCCGGGGGTGAACGTAGACCTCCTCCACGTCGGAGAACCGGGCCCGACGGCGGAACAATCCCACCGGGTCGCCGCGGACGGAGCGAACGGGACCGACGCGCACCACTCCGCGGGCCTCCGCGGGGATCGGCAGCTCCTGGGATTGTTCCTTGCCGGTGATGGGGAGGGCCACCGGTTCCCCGTCGATCTCCACCTCCACCTGAGTGTTCCAGGCGCGGAATCGCGACACGTCCTTGACGGTGATCGTGGCGGTCACAGGCCGCCCCACCCTCGTTCGGGTGGCCGAGACGGCGATGGACACGTCGTAGCGCGGGTGACCCAGGAGGAAGAGCGCGGAGAAAGCGGAGACCAAAAGTGCCGTCCACCCGATCACCACGAGTTCCGTCCACCCCAGCGGGTAGCCCGCCCCCAGCCCCACCGCGGCCGCGGCCAGCATGCCCCAGCCGATGGGTGTGGTGGTCCGCCGGATCAGTCCGGCCGCGCGCGCCACACCGGCACGGCCTCGACCGAACCCGCGTTCCGCGCCGAGGAACGTGGTGGAGTCCTCCGGCGTCATGCCTGCCCTTGGACGGGTGGTTGCACGTCAAGGAGCACCCGACCGATCACACTGGTGGCGTCCACGCCGTCAAACTCCGCCTCAGGATTCAGCACCAACCGATGCGCCAGCACCGAGGCGGCCAGGGTCTTCACGTCGTCTGGCACCACGTACCCGCGCCCGGTGACCAGCGCCCAGGTCGACGCACAGCGCACCAGTGCCAGCGCGCCGCGCACGGAGACGCCGAGGCGGACCTCCGGCGCCTGCCGCGTCGCCTCGACGAGCCGGGTGATGTAGTCAAGCACGGCGTCGTCCACGTGCACCTGTTTGGTCATACCCTGCAGTTCCCGCACTTGCCGGGTGTCCAGGACCGCATCCAGCTCCACGTTGTGGGAGCGCACGTGCGCCTTGCGCAGGATTTGTCTGGTGGTCGCCGCGTCCGGGTAGCCCAGGGAGGTCTTCATGAGGAACCGATCCAGCTGCGCTTCAGGCAACCGGTACGTCCCGGCCTGTTCCACCGGGTTCTGCGTCGCGATGACCATGAAGGGCTGTCCCACCCGGCGGGTGGTGCCGTCCACCGTCACCTGCGCCTCTTCCATGACCTCAAGCAGGGCGGACTGCGTCTTCGGGGAGGCCCGGTTGATCTCATCGGCCAGGACAATGTTGGCGAAGACCGGCCCAGGGTGGAACTCAAAGACTCCAGCGGCTTGGTCGTAGACGCTCATGCCGGTGACATCCGCAGGCAACAGGTCCGGGGTGAACTGGATCCGCCCCACCGTCCCGTCCACGACCTGCGCCATGGCCCGGGCCAGCGACGTCTTCCCCGTTCCCGGGTAATCCTCCAACAGCAGATGCCCTCCGCTGACCAGGCAGGTCAGGGCCATCCGGATCACGTGCGTCTTGCCATAGAGCACCTGCTCCACGCCGCTGACCATGGACTCGAAACCGGCGGAGAAGGACGTCACCTGCTCCTGGGTCAGCAGGGGCGCGCTGGTGACGGGTGAGCTCGTCATGGTGTGTTCTCCGTGTCCTTGCTTGGTCTCGTCTTGGCGTTACTCATCCGAGGGTTCCGGCCCCTCGCACGTCACCCTGTCGTCATACCGGGTCACGGTGAACCCGTGCTTTGAGGATTCGGTCCACAGGTACACCTTCTCACCTGGTTCCCTGGCCTCCACAACAATGCGGCCATCCTTGACGTCCTCGAAGGAGGATGGTTCCTCCTTGGTGGAGTCGCTCCACCCGGCCCGCACCTGCGCGCCGTGAGCCGAGCTCACCCGAACCTCGGTCTCACCATCGGCGATGCACTGCTCTCCCTGCACCTCGACGTCCAGGCTCAGATCCACGGTACGTTTCGTCTGCGTCCCGAGTTTCTTGGGCGGGGAACAGAAACTCTTCTTCGCCGTGCGGCAATTCATGGCCCAGACCGTCACGGCCTCGTCGTTCTCACCGAAGGCCTGGTCCTTGCCACTGGGTGCCGAGTTCCACCGCCCGCTGCTGCTGTCCGGCGCCTCGTTGCTAAAGGCCACGAAGAAGTGCTTGGCGCTAGGGTTGCCTGCATCGATGCGGTAGTACGGCTGCCGCACGTGCTTGGTTTCGTCTTGTTTCTCGTCCTTCGTCCAGGTCGTACCGCCCGGGGCCCCCACCTTGGTGTCCACCTTCTCGGTGACCGCCTTGGTGCAGAAGAGCCCATTGCTGACCCGCACGGTAAACACCGGCTCCTTGCCGGGGTCCAGAGCGGTTTTCCAGGTGCTCCCGTCCACGTTGGACTTGAACCCGTCGGTGGAGCATGATCCTGCCGAGTCACCGCTGCGTTTGAGCGCGATGTGGGCCTGGGTCGAGGCACCGCGGCCGTCCGCCTTGAACTCGACCTCAGCGGTTTCTCCGTCCGCGCCCAACCCAGCCACGGCAGAGTCGATCCTCGGCGCGGCCACGGCCGTAGCATTGGCGGCGGCCGTCTCCGACGTCATCCGCTTGTTCTTGGCCACGACCACGAGTCGATATTCTTGCCCGGCGCGGATCCTGGAATCGGTGATGTCCACGTTGGTGCCGGAGGGTTGGCGCACGATCCCGCCGTCCGGCAGGCCTGGGCCAATCAACTTCACGGTGTAGCCGGTCACGTCGCTCCCCCACGGTGCACTTGCGGGAGCCTTCCAGGAGGCCAAGAGCGTGGTCCCCGACCGGTCCTCGCGCGAGGGCTTCAGGGCGGGTTGGGTGGGCGCACCGGGTTGACGATCCATCATCACGGACGCTGATGGCCGCGACCAGGGGCCGGCCCCGACGCCGTTGACGGCGCGCATCCGGAAGCTGTGGTCCACCCCGTAGGAGAGTCCCGTCACCCGGCAGGCGCGCGGCCCACCGGTGCAGGTCCCGACCTCTGATCCGTCGACTTGGTACTCATAACGCTGGATGGCCGAGCCGTTGGGTTCCGCGCCGGATACCGACAATTCCACGGCGGCGTCCTCGGGGTACCGGGTCACAGACGGCGCACCAGGGGCACCGGGCACGTCCTGCACAACGACCCGCACCAGGCCTTCTGCCCTCCTCGTCGCATCGCCGGTGGCGTCCTGCACCTGGTAAACCGCGGTGGCGGTTCCCGTCCGCGCGTCCTTGGCGGCGCCGACCCTGACCTTGGAACCGGCCTTGGAGATCTGCACCCCCTCCACAGCGGTGGCGGTCTCCACCCCGATCAATTCCAAGTTGCGCCCGGGGAACGGGGAGTCGTCATTGGCAAGGACGTTGACGTCCTTGGACTCACCACGGCGCAGCACGATCTCGTCGTCATGTGCCAGTGGCGGCGGCTTGGTTGAGGAGGTCACCGTGATCTCCATGGCGGCGGCGGAGGTTCGGCCTTCTGCGTCGGTCACGGTGACCTGCGCCTGGGTGGAGGTGCCTGGTTTGGCTCCCTTGGCTGCCGTGACCACCAGGGTATGCCCGGAGACCTGGGCGGACGCGACGCCAGCGTCGCCGCCGTTCACGGACCACGTCAGACCGGCGAAGCGTCCTTCCCCCTGCCCCGCAACGTCCGTGGATTCGCGGAGGTCGATGCGCGTGCTCTCCGCGGATTCCACCGAGACGTTGGCGCGCCGCATCACGGGCGCGGGATTCTTCTCCGGCTGAACCGTGATGGCCAGGATCACCACGGAGGCGGTCCGGCCGTCGGTGATGGGGACACTGACAGCGGCGGGGCCCCAGTACCCTTCCGCGGAACGGAAACGCAGGTGTCTGCGGTCCAGTGGCTCCGCCGTCCCGTTCATCGCCAGCACCGAATCGGTGTTCACCAATCCCACGCTGCGGCCCTTGGCCGCGATCACCTGTTTGGACAGGTCGATGTCGAGGTCCTGACCTGTGGTGACCTTGAGGGCCGGAGCATCGTCGCGGAGCTCCGGTGGTGCCTCATCGATCCCGGGGACGGTGATGAAGGCGGTGGCCTCGGCGCCCTCGGCATCCGTCCGCGACACGGTGAACGGGATGATGCTGCGTTCTGCCTGCATCGAGACCACCACGCGGCCCTGCGCATCCACGCTGGCGTCCGACCAGCCCTCCGGCAGGCTCACCTTCAGTCCGGACCGGTCGCCCTCGCTCAGGTGCGTGGAGGAGAGGACATCAACCGGAACGCTCTCGCGCCCGTCCACTTGGCTCAGGGTCAAGGTCTGATCCTCGGGTTCCGGTGCGGCGGCCGGGGCATCGGCATTGATATCCAAAGTCAGCCAGGCGGTGGACTGGGCCCCACGGGCGTCCTCCACCGTGTAGAGGACGCTCACACTGCCCGCCGCATCCGGGGCCCGCACCTGGACGCGTTTCCCGTCGGTCTCGGCTTTCGCCTCCCCGGAGGGAACGGTGGCCGAGGTGATCCGCAGCCCCTTCCCGTATGAGTCGACGTCGTTGGCCAGGACGTCCAGATTCAGTTCGGAACCGGGGCGGGTGGTGACCAGGTCGTCGGCCGCATCCGGGCCGGGCACGGGCGCGTCCGGCCCCTGCACTCCGACCCGGATGGTGCCTACGGAGGAGGCACCGAGCGCGTCGGTGAGTCGGTAGGTGAACGTGTCTGTTCCCTCGGAGACGTCGTTGGGCACGTACACCATGCTGCGCGCGGAAACCTGCTGCAGGGTGCCGTTACGTGGTGCGGTGACCACCGCTGACACGCCTACGGAATCACCGTCCGGGTCGGCGCCGTGCACTGGCACGGGGATGGTCACGGGCTGGCCAGCCCGGCTGCGTGCCGAGATCGACGGAGCCGAGGGCGCCCGGTTCTCTGCGGCGTCCAGCTCGGTGACGGTGACATCCACCTGGCCCACGGCCTCACGCCCATCCGGACCCAAGACCCGATACCGGGCTTGGAAGGTCCCGGGCTGATCGGGGGCCAAGAAGCGCAGCCGGTCCTTCGTGGTGACCATCAACCCGGCCTTGGGTTCTGCGACCAGGTTCTGGTCCAAGCGCAACGGTTTGCCGTCAGGGTGAGAATCGTTGCGCAGCACCGGGATGTCCACCACCTCGCCTGCACGCACCGTGGCTCGGTCGTCCTTCGCGACGGGCGCCTGCAGGGTGCTGGGTTCCGGGACCTGCACCAGAGTCAGTTGTCCTTGGGAGGTCGACGTGCCGTTGGAGACGGTCACGTTGAGTTGCAGGGGTTCCTCGAGTTCCTTCAGCAAGGTGACCCGAACGCGTTGACCGTCCACGATCTCCGTGTCGATACCATCCGCTCGGGTCGGCGCCGTTCCAAGCGTGGCACCAGTGGGAGGGTTCGTGACCGCGGTGACGGTCAGCACCCCACCGGCGGGGTCGTAGGCCCGGGAAAGGATGTCGGTCTCCATGGACTCCTTCATCCTGACGAACGCGGTGGTGGGAGCTACCACTGGATCCGACGATTCCTCAGGTACCGGTTGCACCACCACACGGATGGTGCCGGTCGCGGAGTCGTGTCCGTCGGAGACCGCGTAGGTGACCTTGTACTCCCCGGGCTCGTTGGGCATCAACTTCACGGAACCATCCGCATACACCACCGAGGCGTCGAGGCCGCCGTCCTCCCCCTCTGCGACCTCTGCCCTGGTCAGTCGGAGATCGCCGTCCCCGCCGCGGGCCAGGTCCGTCGGGGTGGTCACCACTTCCGTCCCGATCCTGCCCACCAGGGTGGTGTTCTCGGTGATGATGGGCGCCCGCCCCTTGGCCGTCACCGTCACCTTGACGCTGCCATTGCCCGTGGCTTTCCCGTCAGAGACGCGCACGCGCACCGTGTCCAGTCCTGGCTCGCCGCCACCCTGGGTCAGGTCCAGCCGCCCGGTGGCCTCCGCACCCACGCGATTCGGGGCGTTCGCTGTGGCGGACTCCAGGTAAATCGAATCCGATTCGGGATCCACCCAGTCCTCCAGCGCCTCCACGGACGCCTGGCCTCCCTGCGCCACGGTGGTCCGGGTGCTCCTGACCTGTTCCGGGGCGTTATTCACATCTTCACCGACCAGGCGCACGGACACGCGGGCGCTGTCCTGGCCACCGTTGCCGTCATCCACGGTGTAGGAGAAACTCACCGTGCCGGTCGCGTCGCTGCGCGGTGTGAATTGAAGTTTCTGGTTGTTCTCCACGATCTCGACCCGGCCCACCGTCGCCGGCGGCGGGGTCACCGACGTGATCGCCAACGGGTCGGCGTTGCGATCCGCGTCGTTCAACAGCACCGGCAGGACGTTGGCGCGGCCCGGGCGGGCACCAAATTCATCGTCCTTGGCCTCGGGCGGGCGTTGCGCCTTCACCGGCGTGGGCGGCACATCCACATCATCGTTGTGGTGCTGCACCGTGGTGGCGGTGTCGTCGAAATCGTCCCAGTTCGAGATCAGCGCGCCACCGTGCTGAAGGGACCACGCCAAGCCATGCGCCGGATCGTCGGCCACCACAGCGTCCTGGTTCAGCCGCAGGGTGACCGGGGCGTCCCCCACCGCGGACGCCAGGCCGAAGGCCTCTGGGTCCCGTTCGTCGCAATACTGTTGCGCAGTGCCTTCCGCCCACGCACCGTACCAACACCCGTCCGCGCGCACGGGCGCCGCCGGCGCCGAGTCCATCCCGTCCACCGGGAGCTCCACCGAGGACTTACCGGTGCCCACCGTCACGAGCCCGCCGCTGTGCGCCAGCACCGCCTCATCCTGCGCCGCGGCGTCCTTGGCGTCCACCGGCTGAGCCAGACGCACAGAGGCCGGGTCATCCACGACACCGGCCAGGGACGTCGTCTCCCCGAACGCGTGGAGCTCGTTGGAACCGGGCGAATACACCACCGGTTCGTTCCCCACCAAAGTGATCTCGGCATCGGCAGGCTTCCCATCGAAGTCCACATCAACGACCTGCTGAGCCCGACCAGGAACCTTCAACGTGATGCGCGACGACGTCCGCGAGTACCCGGCCCACACGCCGTCCGGCCCCACGGCCACCACAGCGTCGGTTCCGACCTGCCCCTCCGGTTCCGCCCCGGGCGTGTACTGCGAAACGTCTTGCAGGCTACGAACCCACACCTCACCCTTGGCCGGATCCAGGATCCCCATCCGGGACCCAGCGGTGACCACCTCGGGTTCGCCCTCCGGAAGGTTGACGGTGCCCAGGGCGCTCGCCGTGGCGGGATCCACGACGGTCAGGGTGTTCTTCTCCGCGGAGTGCATCACCACGCTGCGGGCGTCCTGCGCGATGACGTCGCCGTCACCCTCCAGAGACACGGTGGTGTCCAGAGCGGAAATCTCCGTGTTGGCACGTCCCAATTGCGACGTCGACGTGTTCGCGACCCAGACGGAGGCATCCGACAGATCCGGTGCAGTCCGGTCGAACCCGTTGGCGACGATCCCGATCCCGGCCACCAGGGCCACGGCCAGGGCCCCGACGCCTGCGCCGATCCACACCTTGCGCTCGCGCGGCCCCACAGCGCCCTTGCCCGCCCTTGTCCTCGGCGGGCGCGCGGCACTGCGCCTGCCCGTCATGGCCGTGCCTCGTCGTCTCCAGTGCCCAACGGCTCGGACGAGTCGCCGCCCGTCGGCTCCGCCGTCTCGGCCGCAGCACCTGAGCGCGCGCAGACGGGACCCACGGGCTCCCCGACGTCGCCGTTGTGCAGCGCCTTCACGGTGAGGCAGACCCGTTGCCCGGACTCCGCCGTGTCCACACGGTAACGGTTGACCGAGACCGTCTCTGCAGCCCTCCCCTGGACCTGCACCACGTAACCGTCCGTGGCACCACTACTGGGGGCAGCCCAGGTGAAGTTCACCGTTCCCTGCCCGGGATCGGCAACGAGTCCGGTGACCGCGCCGGGACCGGTGGCCCACGGCTTCCACCACAACACCATGGCGGCAGCCGCGAGGATCACCGCGGCGCCGGTCGCCAGCAGCCACCAGCGCCTGGCGCCGCCGTGGGTCACCTGGAGCGAACCGCGCACGCGAGTGGCGTCGTCGGCCCTTCCCGTGGTGTCCCCCGGTTGCGTCCCCGAGCGCCGCCTGCGGCGCTTGGTGCCCGACGTGGAGGAGGCACCGAGGGACTCCAACCGGCCGGTGGCCGTACCGGCCTCACCGTCCGGGCCCGCGGCCTCGGGGACCGGAGACGGATCCTGCCTGGCCAGTTCCAACGGGGTGGGGCGCAAACCCAGTTCCGACTCCGCCAACTGAAGCCGGTGCAGCACCTCCAACATGGTCCCGGGGCGATTGGCCGGAAGCGACTGCAGGCACTCAGTGATCAGTGCCTGTAAGGCGGGCGGCGCGTCGTCACGGTCAATCGGTAGCGGCTTGGCGCGACCCATGATCCGCCGGGCCAGGCTCATCCGGTCATTGGGGCCCTCCGGGGTCTCATACGGCGAGCGCCCGGTGAGCAGGGCGTAGAGCGTCGCTCCTAAGGAGTAGATCTCCGAGGCAACGGACCCGCTGCTCTGACCTTGCAAGGCCTCGGGAGGAGCCCACGGGATGGACAAGCCCACCTCAGACGGGTCCTGCAGCTGCGTCACCGGGGCGTGATCCCCGGCCACTTGGAGCAGGGTCGAGGCGATCCCGAAGTCGGAGAGGACCGGGCGGCCGAACTCGGTGATGAGCACATTGGCCGGTTTCACGTCACGATGTAGCACTCCGGCAACATGGGCCGTGTGCAGAGCCGCGCCGACACCGAGCCCCACCGAGAGCACCTCTGGTACGGAGATGTGCTCCGACCGGAAACGCGTCCCGTAGCCGTCCGGGCAGTACTCGGTGACCAGGTACGGACGCCCGTCGGAAGAGATCCCTGCCTCATACATGGTGAGCACATTGGGGTGCCCCGCTAAGTGGGCCAGGGTGTTGGTCTCTTGCAGGAAGGCGGAGTGCAGGTCGCCAGGGACCGCATCCACGAGCAGGACCTTGACGGCGATCCGCCGCCGCGGCACGGACTGCTCGTAGAGGAAAACATCGGCGAATCCACCCGTTCCCAGCGGATGTACCAAGGTGTAGCCGGAGAGCACGGGTGCGGTGCCGGGCAGCCTACGCGCCATGACCACCACGGCCGTTGTTCGTGGCGGTGTGGACCGCGCTGGAGGACAGGGCAGGCACGGTGAGGGTCACGCCGTCGCCCAGTTCCACGACGGTACCCGCGCTGACGGGAACCTCTTCCCCGTCACGCAGGCGGAAGGGAGCCTGCCCGGGCATCTTGATCCGGGTCCCGTTGGTGGACCAGAGATCGCAGACCAGCACCACGCCGGACTGCACGCGCAGACAGGCGTGGGAACGGGACACGGTGGGCCCGTGCACAGGGACCAATCTGGCATCGCGGTAACGGACGCTGTCTCCGGCTGGCTCCGTGCCCACCACCATCGCCGCATCCAACGGGATCTCGGTTTCTCCGGCGCAATCCGCCACGCGCACCACCGGGGGCCGCTGTCCGGGGTGCTCGACGAGCGGTGCCGGGGCGGGCACCGGAAGTTGCCCTGGCAGCGTTGCCGCCACCATGGTGGAGCCCGGCGTGGGCGCCTGCATGGGCTGGGCGACGGCGAGCCTGCTCTGCTCGGGTCCGGTATCGGGAGCAGCGATGTCTGGCGACGTGGTGTCCGGCGCAGAAGCGTCTGGCGACGCGGCGACAGGGGAAATGGAGGCCGGAGAAGTGTCCGAGGGCGAATCGGGTGTCGGGAAGTCCAGACTCAAGGCAGAGCCGAGCACCGTGTGCTCCTCCGGAGTATCCGGTCCCGCTCCCGCTCGTTGCGCAAGCAGCCGGTGCAGATCGGACCCGGTGACCGTACGGTCGTCGCTGAAACCGAGCACGGTGTTCTCCACCTCGGCCTCCGCAGAGTCGCCCTCAACCCCTGCGGAGTCACCTTCGAAGGGTGTCCGTGAAGCCACTGACAGAGGCGCCGCCGGCCGGGGCACGGCCGCCTCCGTTCCAGAGCCGAGCTGGACGGCGGGCGTGGCCTGCACAGCGTGTGGGGCACCTTCCGGAACGGACGAAACCGTCCGGTCCTCCTGCTGCGCTGCGGCGTGCCGCGCGGAACGCGCTCTGCGCCCGGCGGGCGCCACAGCGGCGCGGTAGGCCAAAGCCACAACGTTGGGCACCACCACCTCCGGATCCGTCCCCAGCACCAGGGTCTCGGTCCCGTCCTGGCTCAACAAGACCAACGCACCGTCGGGCGGCAGCGGGAAGACCCAGCCGCCGTCCAACGCCTGGAAAGGGGCCCCTGGCACAGCCAACGGCTGGGCACGGACCTGAACCGGTTCGTCCCAGGCTGCTTCACAGCGATTCAGCACTGCGGCCGCCTCCCCTCTGACTCTGGCTAATGAACGTCACTTGCTGATGAACGTGTTGACGATGTGGTTCCTCCCTCGAGGCGGGATCAACCCAGCTCGATGGCCACCGGCACCTCTCCCAGCCAGACGGTGTCCCCGGGAACCACCCAGAACGGTTGACCGGCTTGGGCGTCGTAGAGCCGTCCTTCGTGTTCCACGCGCGTGCCGTTGCCGGATCCCGCGTCCTCGACGCTCACGCCCTCTGCCCGCAGCCGCATCCGCAGGTGGACGCGGGAGGAGGATTTGAGCGGGTCGATCACGGGCACGGAGATCAGGTTCTCCTCCGCTGCGATCAGTTGCGGCTTGCGGCCCAGGACGGCGTCAGAGGCGACCCGCACGCTGGAACCGTCCCCGAAGAGCAGGCGCACGGTGTAGCCCAGGTCAGGCTGGCCCGCGCTCCGCGCCGACGGTGCGGGGCTCGCGGCCGAGGGCACGGGGCTCTGCGCCGGTGCGGACGGGGTTTCCCCGTAGGGGTCGGTGCCGTGAGGGTAGCGGGCATACAGCTCCTGTCCCTGGGCGGCATCGTTGCGAGCGGCATCGTTGTGGGCTGCATCGTCCTGAGCGCTCTGGCCGCGGGGCGCGGAAGGTTCCGGCACGTGCGCGTGCAGCGCGGAGGCCGCCGACGGCGCCGCGGTCGCGGCACTCGGCGCCGAGGTGGCGCTGATATCAGGCAGCGGTGAAAGTGGCTGCGCCACGGCGGGTGCGTCGGCCAACTGCTCGGATCCCTGCACAGCGGCAAGCGGGACCGGTGCGGTGGGCGGCAGCTGATCGGTTTCGGCAGGGCGGACCGCGGTGTAACCGGGCGGCGGGACGGGGGATCCATAACCAACCGCGGCGGAGCTCGCGCTGGGCGCGGACCCGCTGGGACCATAGGGAGAACGGGAGGTCTCCAGGTCTGTGGGCGCCGGGGCCTCGGGTGCTGGTTCCGGCTCAGGCGCCTGAACCATGGGCACATCCTCGGCCGGATACAGTTCCCCGTCCGGGCCGGGAACCCACGGCGCAGCGGCCATGGTGGCACCGATCGCGGGTACGGGCTGTTCCGGTGGACTCTGGATCGCGGCCACCGGCGTGTGGCACTGCGAGCAGCTCTCGGCATTCGGTGGGAGGTCGGCCTCACACCGTTGGCACCGTTCAGGCATCGTCACTCCCGTCGTGGGTCCCTGGACGTGGATTCATCCCATTCATCCTAGACGCGGACGAACATTCGTCGAGACCATTTCGTGACCTGGTTTCCCCGATTCGACGTCAAGGGGCCGTAGTCCGGGCATAAGTACACCGACTCGTGTACTTTTTCTTCCGTGACCACACCAGCACGTGCCGCCTCGACTCCCGCACAGTCCCCTCCTGCAGCTCGGTCACGCCAAGCATCAGCCACCCGACGCACAGCACCATCTGGACGTACAGCACCATCTGGACGCGCCTCCGGAATCCTCGCCATCACCACCACGGCGGTGTTGTGGGGCACTACCGGCACCGCAGCCACCTTTGCTCCTGACGCCGGCCCGCTGGCCATCGGCTCGGCCGCCCTCGGAGTGGGTGGGCTGCTTCAGGCCGCTGTGGCCATTCGGCCGTTGTGGCGTCAGCGCTCCCTGCTGGCCAAGCACGGCTGGCTGCTGCTAATCGGTGGGCTGGCGGTGGTCGGTTACCCCCTGGCCTTCTATTCATCGATGCATCTGGCCGGAGTCGCGGTGGGTACTGCCGTGTCGTTGTCCTCCGCGCCACTGTTCTCCGGGCTGATGGAGTGGGTCGTGGATCGCCGGATTCCGAGCAGAACGTGGGCCATGGCCGCCGGACTCGGGGTTATCGGCACGGCCCTCACCAGTGCGGCCCATGGCGGGAGCCAAGGTTCCGCAACGGTCTGGGGCGTACTGCTCGGGCTCGGAGCGGGGCTGACCTACGCGGTGTATTCGTGGGTGGTGCAACGGCTACTGTCCCAGGGCGTGGGGAGGGCTGCCGCGATGGGTGCCGTCTTTGGCCTTGGGGGCCTTGGGCTGCTGCCGGTGCTGCTGGTGACCGGAGGTCCGCTGCTGTCCAGCCCGTCCGCGTTTGCGGTGGCCGCCTACATGTCCTTGGTGCCGATGTTCGCCGGCTACCTGCTCTTTGGTTACGGACTCACGAGGGTTCCCGCCTCGACCGCCACCACCATCACCTTGTTGGAGCCGGCCGTTGCTGCGCTGCTGGCGGTGGCGGTCGTCGGGGAACGTCTCAACGCACTCGGCTGGATCGGCCTCGTGGTGCTGGGCTGCAGTCTGCTCGTCCTCGTCTCGCCGCTGCGGCGACGGCCCTGACCAGCTGGTCAGGCGAACAGTTCCGCCAAGTGCCGATCGACCTGCGGAATGAAGTCAGGGTTGATGGCGAAGAGCCCCAGGTGACCGGAGACGTCGTCGATGACGCGCAGTTCGGAGCCGGGTAGCAACTCCTGCTCCTCGGCGCAGTCCCGCACAGGGAAGAACATGTCTTCGCTGATGGGCATTACGAACATTTTCGCGGTGACTCTCCCCAGCGCCGCGGCGAGGTCTCCCCCGGTGTGTCGGGAGACGTCGCCTCGTTGCCATTTCCAGGCCTGGGCCAGCAGGTCGTTGGGATCCATCGCCGTGAAGTATGGCTGCAGGAAACCGGTGAGGAAGTCCTCCGCGGAGGAGAACCCCAACCCGCGCCAGGCCTCGTCCTTCCACCACTGCGTGGAGAAGCCCATGACGCCCCACAGCCTGGCCTGCCGTGCGAGTCCTTCTGCGACCTGGTCGTTGGAGGTGTACTCGCCGCCGTTGAAGCCGGGATCGGTGGTGATGGCCTCGTTGAGCGTGCGGGTGAAGAGGAAGTCGTGTGGGGTGTTCTTGGCCGTGCCTGCAATCGGTGCGGCGCGCAGGACCTTGTCCGGGAACCGCACGGCCCATTCGTAGGTTTGCTGCGCGCCCATCGAGCCCCCGACTACGGCGAAAAGCGTCCCGATGCCGAAGTGCTCACGCAACAGCCGCTCCTGCGCCACCACGTCGTCGCCGATGCGGACCTTCGGGAACCGTGACATGGAGATGGCGGAGTCCTCCGCGTTGTGGGGTGAGACGGAGAGACCATTGCCGATCTGATTCACGGCGACGATGAAGTACTTGCTCGGGTCCAACGCATGCCCTTCACCCACATAAGCGTCCGCCCAGATCTGGTGCGTCCCCGAATACCAGGTCGGGATCAGGATCGCGTTGGACTTCTCCGCGTTCAGCACGCCCCAGGTGCGTACAGCCAGCCAGCAGTCGTCGATGCGTTCGCCTTCCTCCAGGTCCAGCGTGCCGATGGAGATGCGGGTGTAGCCCTGGTGGACGTCCGGCGTGTAATAGGGATTCTGAATCATGGGGACCACTCCTTCGTGGATCGTGATGCATGTCACATCAAGCCTGGCGGATGGCACCCCATATCGATACCGCCATGGCATCCCACTTCACCCGCCATCTGGCGGGTGCCGCAGCGACCCCCGACTACGGCGGCGAGGGCGCCGGCAGGGTGAGCACGGTGGAATGGCGCAGCCGCCAGCGCAGATAGGCCATCCCCAGGCGGGTGCGTCCCAACCCGGACAGCGGGTCGAATCCCAGCTCTCCCGCAATGGCCTCGGTCCTGGTGTTCATGGTGGAGTGGTGCACCCCTGCAAGCCGTGCCGCTTCTCGGATGCTGGCCGCCTCCACGAGGGCATCCACGCTTCCGCGTCCCCACGGGTGGCTCATGATGCGATCCATCGCCTCAGCGTCACGGTCGTGACCACCCTGCCCGGGCAATACGGCCAGCGTTTCCACGAGACCGCCCAGCGCCTCGGCGTCCACCGGCCGGTCAGCGTCCCGTGAGGCATCGTGAAGGCGCAGCGCGATGACCGCCGTTTCGGCGGAGTGCGGCAAGGCGTCAAGGTCCACACTGATCCCCGCTCCCAGCGGGGAGCCCACGGCCTGGGCGCCGTCGCGGATGATGCTCAAGTGCACCGGGCCATGCGGCGTGGCCATCACATCCTCGGGTCCGCGAGGGTGTTTGGTCCACGTCGCGAAGAGTGGTGCGGCCAGGACGCGGTAGTGAGCGGTGGGACTCAGGCCGAGGCGCGGCGCCGCCTCGACCCGCTCGGCGGCATCGGCTGACGCGTCAACGGCGATCCCGAGATCCCGTTTGCCCGGACCGTTCCCCTCGGCGGAATGGTGCGGGTCCAGGCGCAGGCGGACGGCGAGCGCCAGGCGTTCCAGGACGATGGCGTCATTGGCGTGGGCTTGGTCGGCCGGACGTTCGATCCAGACGTGTGGTTCACCGGGTCCGCGTTGGACAGACGGCGGTATCGGCTCGTTGGCGTCGTCGCCGCGTGGGGTGACGCGGAGGGTGGCGCCGTCGATCTCGGCGCCGGCGGTTGCCCCGCTCAGTGCGGATGCGGCCGCGAGGAGTCCGCGCACGGCGACTGCGCCTGACATGAGTTCGTCGAAGGAGGCGATGACGCGTAGTCCTTGCCCCACTTCGGGATCCAGCGCCCCCAGCCGACCCAGCAGCTCTTGCACCGTTCGGACCTCCCACCGGCTCCGTCGCCGTCCGGTACGCCTCGGTTTGCCGCGTCTTTCGACGGCGTCCCCTTGAGTGCGTGACGAACTTGTGCGACAACCGAGGGCGACCCCGCCATTGCGGTCGCTTACGGCCATCTGGATCGATCATTCCGGGTGATCCGCGTCACGTCAAGCGGGGGGTCGTCGCTCGTTTCAGTCCAGCAGGATTTTTCTCACCCAGGCGGTTCGGGCGGCGATCATTCTTTGGGAGATCTCCGCGTGGCGGCAAAGATGTCGCAGGCGTGGAAGGCTCCCGGCCAGACGTGGAGTTCGGCGTCCACGCCGTCGGCCCAGGCGCGGGTTGCAAAGGCCACGGTCTCGTCCCTGAAGATCTCCGCCGTGCCGACGTCAAGGAACATGGGTGGCATCCCGGTGAGATCCTGAGCGCGTCCGGGCGCGGCCAGCGCGGAAACGTCCGCTCCCCCCGCGGCATCTCCCAGCAGGGCGGACCACCCGGTCTCGTTGCTGACGCGGTCCCAGACGCCTACGCCGTCGAATTCGGTGATACTGGGCCAGAGGCCGCGGTCGTCCAGCATCGGGTAGTCCAGCAGGAGCCCTGCGGGCAGGAAGTGCCCGCCGTCGCGGGCGGCGAGCGCCACGCCGGCGGCGAGGCCGGCTCCGGCGCTGGCGCCGGCCAGCAGGATCCGGTCGCGTCGGACGCCGAGTTCTACGCTATGCCCAACGACGTGGTCCAGTGCCGCCGCGCAGTCGCCGAGCGGAATGGGATGGGGGTTTTCTGGGGCCAGCCTGTCGCCCACGGTGAAAACGCGGATCCGTAGTGGGAGCACCCAGTCCAGGACGGTGTCGAGTCCCGAGAAGCGGTCGCCGAACATCATGCCGCCGGAGTGGAGGACCACGATGGCGGGCAGCGGAGTCGACGGGTTGACGCTGGCCGGTGAGACCAAGCTGGCGCCCAGCGCCGTGCCGTCTGGCGCCGTGACCTCCAGGTCGCGGACGTCGAGTGCGGGATCGACGAAGAGGACCTCCCGTGGTGGTGAGGCGTAGGAGCGGCGCATGAACGAGACCAGTTCGGGCGTGATGGTGGGTGGGAAGACGCCGCCCACCACGGCCAGCGCGGCGCGGAGTTCGGGATCGATCCCCAACCTGCCCCACGATGTCTGCTGTGCCATGACGTGATGCTATCGGCACCGGCAACCCCGCCCCACCGGCCGACGTGATCTACACCTCCCACCGCAGTGCCGAACGACACAGGACCACCGTGGCATCACCACCACCGAATCAGGTTTACAGTTGTCAATGAAAGGTTTTTGAATCTAACAACGCGAGGAGACACAACATGCGTGCAGTCATGTTCCACGGCAAGGAGGACCTGCGGGTCCAGGAGATCGACGAGCCGGGCGCCCCGCAGGCCGGATGGGTGAAGCTGAAGCTGGCCTGGGGCGGCATCTGCGGCTCTGACCTGCACATGTACGTCGAGGGTGGCCTCTCTTCCACCCCCACCAAGGACACCCCCAACAAGCAGACCGGTGAGTACCTTCCCATCGTGCTTGGCCACGAGTTCTCCGGCACCGTGGTGGAACTGGGCGAGGGCGTCGACTCCGTGGCCGTCGGCACCAATGTGGCCGTTCGGGACAACGTGGCCTGTGGCGAGTGCGCGGCCTGCCGTTCCGGGAAGTCCAACATCTGCCGCAATCAGTGGGGCTTCGGACTCTCCGGTCGCGGCGGCGGCCTCTCTGAGTACATCAACGTGCCCGCAGCCAACGTCCATGACGTCAAGGACATGCCGCTGGATCACGCCGCCATGATCGAGCCGCTCTCCGTGGCCACTCACGCTGTGCGCCTCTCGGGCGCCAAGGAGGGCGACGTCGCCGTAGTGGGCGGCGCGGGCCCGGTGGGCCTGTTCGTCTCTGCGATCCTGAAGGCCAAGGGCGTCACCGTCATCGTCTCCGAGCCTGCTCAGGTGCGCCGCGAGAAGGCCCTGTCCGCTTCCCACGCCGACTTCGGCATCAACCCCATCGAGGAGGATCTGGACGCCCTCGTCGCTGAGCAGACCGATGGCCTCGGGGCTGACCTGGTCTTCGACTGCGCAGGCGCCGGCCCGGTGGTGCATCAGCTGATCAAGAACGTCCGCCCCGGCGGGCACATCCAGCTCATCGCCCTGCCCTCCAAGCCGCTGGAGCTCAACACGACGGCCGAACTGCACAGCACCGAGGCCACCGTCTCCGGCACCATGGCCTACCTGGCCGAGGACTTCGAGGACTCCATCGCCATGATCAACTCCGGCAAGTTGGACGTGGAGCCCTTCGTGACCGCGCGCATCCAGCCTGAGGAGATCGTGGAGAAGGGCTTCGAAACCCTCATCCACCACCCTGAGACGGCGATCAAGATCCTGGTGCAGTCCGCAGTGAACTGATCTGCTGACAATGCCCGACGCCGCGTGCCCGGCCGGCTGAGTCCAGGTCAGTTCCGGGGCCGTCGGGCATTCGGTGGTCAGTCCTTCTTCCGACCGGCGCGGATGGCCTTCAGCGCCATCTGGGCCCCGATGATCACCAGGAAGCAGACGAAGAGGATATTGCCGAGCCGTGGATCCACGACGTGGGCGGTGATGGTGCCAACCGGGGCCAGTAGGCAACCGGCGCCGCCGATGCACGCTGCAGCCACCAGGTCCACGTTCTTGCGGCGGAAGTTCGCGATGGTGCCGGAGAGGGACGTGGGGATCATCATCAGCAGGGACGTGCCCTTGGCCACCAGGTCGGAGACGCCGAAAAGCAGCATCAGCGCAGGCACCACCACGATGCCCCCGCCCACGCCGATGAGCCCGGACAGGACGCCGGTGACGAGGCCAAGGAGCAGGAGACCAAGGACGCTGAGAACGCTCCAGTCGAGTTCGGCGTCGCGGGAGGGAACCACCAGGAACAGACTGACGGCCACCACCACCAGGAATCCAACAAAGATCCAACGCAGCGTGGCCTCATGCAAGATGAAGAGCAGGCGTACCCCGATCTGGGCACCCACGATGGCTCCGGCGGCAATCACCAGGGCGGCCCCCCAGTCCACGTCGCCGTGCAGCGCATAAGTAACGACACCGACTGCAGCGGTCACGATGATCGCCGCGGAGCTGGCTCCCGCGGCGGGACGCGCAGCGAAGCCGAGCATCAAGGTCAGCAGGGGCACGATGACAGTCCCGCCTCCCACGCCAAAGAGTCCGGACAGGAATCCGGCGATGGCACCGATGATCACGAAGAACACGATGTTGCGGCCGCCGTGGCGCGGCGCCGGCTGAGGCATAGGGGGAAGGTCCGTCACCGCATCACCGTATCAACGCCCCAGGCCAACGACCGCCACGCGGACGCTCGCATGACGAACGTGAGCCACGCCATAGAATCGAGTCATGCGTTTTCAGGCAGAGCCCCACGGCCACGACTTAACCTATTCCGACGTGTTCCTGGTGCCGTCGCGTTCGGACGTCACGAGCCGCTTCGGTACCGATCTGGCACCCCATGACGGCACGCCTGCACGGATCCCGCTCGTTTCAGCGAATATGAACGCGGTGACCGGGCCGCGCCTGGCGGCCGCCCTGGCTCGCCGCGGTGGGTTGGGCGTCCTCCCCCAGGACCTTCCGATGGAGGACCTGACGCAGGCCATCCGTTGGGTCAAGGACCAGCCGGTGGGCTTCGACACCGCCATCAAGCTCCCCGTGGATGCCACGGTCGCCGAGGCCTTGGCGCACGTACCGGCCAAGGCCGGGCACGGGATCGTCGTGCATTCCCGGGACAGCGGACCCGACGGGAACCCTCGGATCCTGGGGGCCGTCCCCGCGCAGCGATTCGCCGACACGGCGCCTTCCCTGATGCTCTCCGAGTTCCTGGACGAGTCGGTCACGGCCCTGGCGGTGGAGCAGACCTCGGATCCGCGGGCCGCCTTCGACACCCTGGTCGCGGCCGACCTGGACTTCGCCCCGGTGCGAGACGCGGACAAGGTGGTCGGGACCATCTCGCGGACCGGCGCGCTACGCTCCAGCATCTACCCGGCCGCCGTGGACGGCGACGGCCGCCTGGCCGTGGCCGCAGCCATCGGCATCAACGGCGACGTCGCAGCGAAGGCGCGGGCCCTGAAGGCGGCAGGGGCCGACGTGCTGGTGGTGGACACCGCGCACGGGCACCAGGAGGGCACCATCCGTGCCGTCGCCACCGTGGCCGGCTTGGGACTGGGCCTGCCCATCGTGGCCGGCAACGTCGTGACGCCCGACGGCGTAAACGACCTCGTGGAGGCCGGAGCCAGCATTCTCAAGGTCGGCGTGGGTCCGGGCGCCATGTGCACCACCCGCATGATGACGGCCGTGGGCCGCCCCCAGTTCTCCGCGGTCCTAGACACGGCCGAGGCAGCCCGCGCCCACGGCGCCCACGTCTGGGCCGACGGCGGTGTCCGCTACCCACGCGACGTCGCCCTCGCGCTGGCCGCGGGCGCGGCCTCGGTCATGATCGGCTCCTGGTTCACCGGCACCGCCGAGGCGCCCGGTCGCATCCTGTTCGACGAGGCCGGACGCGCCTACAAGGAGAACTGGGGTATGGCCTCGGCCCGCGCCGTCAACGATCGCTTCTCCCATTTAGGAGCCTACGAGTTTGCCCGCAAGCAGCTCTTCGCGGAAGGGATCTCCTCCTCCACCATCTACCTGGACCCGCTACGTCCCTCGGTGGAGGATCTGGTGGACATGATCACCTCCGGTGTGCGCTCCTCCATGACGTATGCGGGGGCGCAGGATCTGGCCGCGTTCCACGACCGCGCCGTGGTGGGCATCCAATCCGCCGCCGGCTATGAGGAGGGCAAGGCGCTGCCGGTCTCCTGGTGAGGTGTGGCGGGATCCTGGCGTCGCTGCACTACCGTGGTGGGGGTCCTTATTCCCGTTTCATCGTGAGGTCTGTGCACGTGTCCGTCTCCGAGATCCTGGCGCTCCACCGCATCCCCGGGGCGCAGGTGCTCCATCGTCGCGGCGGCGAGGTGTCGTTGGAGGTCAACCACGGCGTCCTGAGTACGGAGAAGGCCACCGCACCCTCGACCGATGCGCCTGTGACCGCTACCCCGTTGGTCACGTCTGCTTCGGTGTTCCAGGCGGCCTCCTTGTCCAAGGTGGTGTTTTCGTATCTGGTGCTGCGCGCCGTTGATTCGGGGGTGCTGGACCTGGACACACCGTTGAGCGCCTTTCTTGATTCCGCCCGGACCCGCGCTTCCGCTACCGGGCGTTCCATCACCGCTCGCCAGGTCTTGAACCACACCACCGGGCTGCCCAACTGGGTGGACGGTGCCGGCACCGAGGACTCCCTGCTGAACCCCGCCACCGAACCCGGGACACAGTTCAGCTATTCCGGCGACGGCTTCTTCCTGCTGCAGCAGACGCTGGAACACCTGGACGGACGGGCGCTGGAAATCATGGCACTGGAGGAGCTGTTCGCGCCGTTCGGCATGGATGATTCCTCCTTCGTTTACCGCGTGGCTGACGCCGCCCGCACGGCCGCGGGGCATGCGGCGAACGGCACGTGTTCGGGGATCAGCCGGTTCAAACGCGCCAATTCCGCCTTCACGCTGACCACCTCCGCCCGGGACTATTCACGCTTCCTTGAACTTGCGATCTGCCGCGGTGAGGGCCTCACGGCCGCGACTCACGCTGCATGGTTGAGGACCTCTTCCGATGCGCTACTGACCGCAGAGCAGGTGACGACAGAGCAGTTAGCCACGGCGGACCACAAGGAGACCGCGGCCGTGACCTGGGGCCTGGGAACGGGCTTGGAGTCGCACGCTCTGGGCACAGTCGTGTGGCATTGGGGTGACAACGGGAACCATCGGGCGTTCTTTGTCGCTCTCCCGGACCGGAATGAGTCTGTGGTGATGTTCTTCAACTCCGCTAACGGGCAGCGGGCTGCCGGGCCGATCCTGGAGACTCTCATCCCCGGCCATCATTTTGCATCGCTGGACTGGGTGGATACCTACGACCGGCTCTGAGCCGTGGAGAAACGAAAACCCACACCATCCTTGACACGCGAAACTGCCCCCTTCGCACACGCGTTGGGGGCAGCTTTGTGAGTCCGAGAGACCGAACCCCGGTTCGTCAGAACGTTGCTTCAGAAGAAGAAACAATCGACAAGGACGATCCTGTTCTCACAGAATCTCCGGGGCCGTCACCCACAGCCATGACGTAAGACGTACCGAACGGCACGCAATACCTCAGTGGGCGTCGTAGTAAGCCTGCTTGACTTCCTCGGGGATGCGTCCACGTTCACCCAGGGTGGTCATGACGCCCTGTGCGTTGCGGTACTCGACTTTATTGTCCTGAGCCCACTTGCGAATCGCAGCCATTTCGTTGCTATTGCTCGCGGCAGCTGCACGGCGGGCCTTGGGTGCTGCGGCGAAGCCGCGGACCTCAACGGCCTTCTCCAGGAACGGCGACAGCGCGTCGGCCAGCTTTTCGCGGCCGGCGGGTCCCAGATCGATGCCGTAGGTCTTGCCACGGAATGCGAACTGAACATTCTGCACGTCTTCGCTGGAACCATCCAGATCATCCACGCGAGTCACGATCTCAGCCATGGTGTTCCTCCTCTCGAGAGACTACATTTTCCGGTCCGAACTTTAGCAGATATAAACGCCATCAAGCCATTCCGTTCGATTTTATCCACAGCCCGCACCTAGGATCGCTAATTATTCAAGCGGTTCGATATGTCACCAGGCGATGACACGACGGCGCGCCTTCACCGCAAACGTCCCTGCCAGACACCGAAGCCAAGCACCCACGATCAACGCTTCATCTACTTCTGTCCATCATTATCGGCACGAGTCTGACCATGACCACCATGAGCACCAGTTCCACGAGTGTCTGCGTCACCACCGCCACGGCAACGATATTTCCCGAACCGCCATTCGCATCGCCCCACGAAAGCGCTAAGGGCAACACCACCAACGAATTCCGCGTGACCCCGGAGAACACCACGGCGATACGCGACCCCGCAGGCAACCGGGCGCATTTGCCCGCGATCAGGCCGACCACCACCATCCCCACACCAAACCCCACATAGACCGGCACCAACACCAGCAGGGAACGCCAGCGCTCCCCCACCGCACCACTGTGTGCGGCCACCACCAACGCCAAGGTCAGCATCATCAAGGCCACCATGCACCGCTCGGCTGCACTCATCACGGCACCGCCAACGGCGCCAACGCGCCCTGAGCGGGCAGCCCACCACTGCGTGGCCCACGCAGCAAGCAGCGGCACCAGGATCAGCCACACGAAGGCCGCAACGAACGGCCCCAGCCGAATGGAACCCGCACCGGACGGGCCTACGAACCACCACAACCACAGGGGCAGCAGACACATCTGAGCCAACATCAGCAGCGGGGACGTGGCCAGCAGACGTTCGCGATCGCCTCCCGCCAGACCGGTGAACACCATCACGTAGTCCACGCACGGACAGACCAGGACCAGGACTGCTCCGGTCAGCAGTCCTGGGTCATTCGCTACCAACCTGGTACACACCCAGGCCACCGCCGGCCCCACCAGGAAGTTCACCGTCAGCAAGGTGAGGATGAAGCGGTGGTCCCTGACCGCGACCCCGAGCCGCGCGGCCGGAACCCCCAGGAACGTCGCATAGATCAGCAGCGCCAGCGCCGGGTTGACGAGGACATCCGCCGGCCCAGAAACGCTGGGCACCCCCACGCCGAGAGCCGCCCCGGCCGCAATAGCGGCCAGATAGAGCGGGACTTGGAAGCGCTCCATCCAGGCGGCGACGCCGGGCTGCGCGGCGCTCACCTGAGCACGAACCCGGGCACCAGATCGTCGCGCGGGTCCACCACGAACTCATGGCGTCCAGTCGCGTACGCGGTGCCGGTGACCTGTGGTGTCACGGTCGCGACGTCGACCCCATCCACGGTCACCGAGCCGGTCTCCACGGCAAGCGCCGTGAAGTGGGATCCCACGATGGAGGCGTGCAGCAGCGTCGCGCCGTCGCCGAGAATCCCCCGGGCGGTGAGGGCGGCGACGCGTGAGCTGGTGCCGGAGCCGCAGGGGGAACGATCCACCTCTCCGTCGGCGAAGACGGTGACATTGCGTTGGTACACGTCAGCTCCGCTGCCCTCCGGAGCCGGGCCCAGGTCCTCGAAGAGGATGGTGCCGTAGATGCCGCTAAGCCGGTCGTCGAAGGGGTGGGTGGCCACGTCGGCCTCGTTGAGCGCCCATTTAATCTCACGCCCCAGCTTGATGAGTTCCTGGGTGTTCTCCGGGGTGATGGTGAGGCCGACTGTGGTGGCGTCCAGGTGGGCGTAGATGGCGCCGCCGTAGACCACGTCCACGCTGACCTCGCCACGGGAGGTGGCCACGGTGACGTCCTGGGCTAGGACGTAGGAGGGGACATTGACGAAGTCCACGTGCGTGACCTGTGGCCGCGCCCCGGCTGGGACCGCAGCCGTGTGCACGCGGGCGGTGACGCGGCCGGAGGGGACATCGATCACCACGTCGGTCACTCCACTGGCGGACGGGCTGATGCGGCCGGACTCGATGGCCCACGCCCCCAACGCGATGGTGCCGTGACCGCAGGCGGTGGAGAAGCCGTCCTTGTGCCAAAAGAGCACGCCGAGGTCGGCGCCGGGCGCTGGGTCCACGAGGAATCCGCCGTACATGTCTGCGTGGCCGCGCGGTTCAAAGCAGAGGATCTCGCGGATGCGTTGAACTTGCGCTGAGGCCATGGCGCTGCCGCGTTTGGACGGGACGTCGGCTCCCGCGGGTTCCTCGGGGAGAGACTCCACGATCCTGAAGGGCTCGCCACCGGTGTGGTAATACACGCAGGTGTAGGTCTCGATATCGCCGGCCAAGGTGGAGGGCAAGGCGGCGGGGCGAATCTGGTCGCCGGGGAAGCTCATGACACCATGATGACTGTTAGAACCCCTGGAGGTCAGCATGTTTACGCGATCCGCGCGCGCCACTGTCCATCGGTCGACCCTCGACCCTCTCCCGCGGAAGAGGACGCCCCAGCCCAGGATCATGACTGGAGCGGCGTTCGCCTCGGTGATGGTGTTGCTGACCGGCTGCACGGGTGGTTCGTCCTCTGCCCCTGAGGGCCCCACGAGTGCTTCCCCCTCCTCGTCCGTCTCCGTGGACACCAGGGTGACGGACCAGCCGGATGTGAGTGAAGCGTTCGGACCGGCGTTGTGGCAAGTGGACGAGCGCAAGGACGGGACGCTCGTCGGCGTCCTGTCCAATGGTTCGCTGGTGCTGGACAGCCGCGGCGACATCACCGCCGTGGACAAGGCAGGCTCCCAGGTCTGGACCACGGCGACCGACTCCGAACCCACGCGCCACGAGGACGGTTCCGTCACGGTCGAGATCCATGCAGGCGCCTCGTTGCTCGGCGACGGGCAGGTGGCGGCGTCCTCCTCTTCAGTGCGCACCAGCGGCGGTGAGGCTGGAACCAGCGCCGGCATGCGAGTGGTGCTGCTGAACACGTCCGATGGCAGCGTGGTCAAGGAAGTGGAGCTGACGGGCTGCGCTTCGACTCCTCCTCGACAATTCTCTGGAGGCCTGGCCTTCTCCGGTGTGTGCGAGGACGGGAAGACGGCGACTCACTCCGTACTCATCACCCCGGAAGGGGCGGTGCAGACCATTCCTGAGGGCACGTATGCGGTCGTGGATTCGACCCCCATCTCGTCGGAATCCCGCGGCTCGCGCACCATCGAGGAACCGGCGTGGCTGAGTACGGCGTTGCGCGATGAGGGCAGCCTCGACCTCCGCGCTGACACCAAGGTCTTCACGGATGGCCGGGGTGTGGCCGTGGTCCAGGGCCTGCCCATGTCCAAGGGACCGGGCTACCGAGTTGCGAACGTGGTCGTGGACTTCGCCTCCCAGTCCGCGTGGAAGGCGCCCGAGTGCTTCATTGCCACGTCCCCTGGGCCGTTCCCGCGCAGCGCTGATGGCTCCAAAGTAGGGCTCTACGCACTGGTGGTTGACCGCACCAAGGAGAGCGCCATGTGCCTTGAAAAGAACCCTTCCATGGTGACCGCCACCGCCTTGAGCGATGACGGCACGGTCTACGGGAAGTCCATTGCTGCCAACAAGGAACTGCTGATCGTGGGCCCCGATGGGGAACGAACGCTGCAGGACTGGCCCGACGTGGAACCGGTCGCCACGGGAGGCGGCTTGGTCTTCAACGCGAGTGCCGCTATCCCCGGCGCCCGGATCATTACGGCTCACCGGCCCCAGTAGGGGCAGGGCCGGATCGCTACCCTCATGCCCGACGGAATGGTGGTCGGCTTGGTCGCCGACCACCTTTCCGTGGGGCGCGGCCTCGCGGGAGGCCCGTGTGACAGGGCCGAGCGATCAGCCCTCCTGCACGCCAAACGGACGCAGGTCCGGGTACCCGGTTACGGCCCAACCGGCGTCGACCACCAGGTTGTGTCCGTTGACGTAGGAGGATTCGTCTCCTGCCAGGAAGACCACCGCATTGGCGATTTCCTCAGGCTGAGCCGGACGGTTCTGCGGGATGCGAGAGAGGAAGGCCTCTGACACGCCTTCGATCTCGGTGAGCGGCTTCGTCAGCGGCGTCGAGACGAGTCCCGGGGAGACGGCGTCGACGCGGATCCCGTACTGGCCCAGTTCGAGTGCGCCCTGCTTCACGAGCATGGCGACGCCAGCCTTGGGGATGTCGTAGCCCACGCCGGAGAACATCGGGACGATCGAGTTCAAGGAGGCCACGTTCACCACGGTGCCCGCCTTGCCTTCCTTCACGAACTGCCGGGCGGCGAGACGGGTGCCGTGGAAGGCGCTGAAGAGGTTGAGCTTCACGTCCCACTCGACGACGTCCGCGTCGATGTCCAGCAGGGTTCCGGGCTTGTTGCCGCCGGCCACGTTACGCCGATCGAACGGGTGGTCGGCCGTCAGGCCGGCCACCCGCCGTCGGGCAGAGAACTGCGTAGGCCGAGTTCCGCGTAGGAGGGCGCGGATTAGTCGGCGGTCTGGGAGGCGTTGTAGAAACGGTCGCCCGAGTAGACGGCCTTGACCGTGATACCGGACTGAGCGGCGCGAGCGTTCCGCGGGCTCCCGAGTGGAAGGACCGCCGTGCCGTCCTTGCGCAGCTTCGCAGAGCCGACCGGGAATTCCTGGCTTCCGGAGACCAACGAGAACTCCACTGTGCCAGTTGGCGCAGCAACGTTGGCGGTGCCCGGGGTGACGTCCGCCGTCAGCGACGTCTTCCCGCCGACCGTACCGAGTTCGGCCGAGGTGGACGTTTGACGGAAGGCCGTGTTCTGGACGAAGTCGTAGAGCATCTTGCGCCAGACCGGGGTGTCGTGTCCGCCATTGATGTTGTATGGACGGTAGGAGATGTCGTTCTTTTTCAGATTCTCCTCAAGGGCTTGGGACCGCGGGAAAATCGGGTCCTGCTTGCCACCGCCCACATGGATTCCAGCCACGGCCGAGATCTCTTCACGGTTATCGTCCGTCACCGGATACGAGCCGCCGGTACTCCAGGCACCGTAGTAGTCGAACTGATCGGCATGGTTGGCCAGGACCCAGCTGGTGCGTTCACCACCCGCGGAGAGTCCGCCCAGGCTGCGTGCCGAGGCATCCTTGGACACATTGAATCTCCCCTCGATGAACGGAATGACGTTCTCGGCAAGGTCCTTGTATGCGGCCGCGGGACCGGTGCCGTCGATGTTGTTCCAATTGACCATCACCACGACGGCGGGCTGCATCAGCTTGGAGTTGACGGCGTTGTCGAGGATGTTACCTCCGGGGGTCTCGGTGGACCAGTTGACCTCGTTACCGCCGGAGCCGTGGGAGAGGTAGATGGTCGGGTAGGCAACCTTGCGTTTCGCGTTGTATCCAGGAGGCAGGTACACGGCGACATCGTGTTCGCCCGCGTCGGATGTGCACAAGGCCGGATTGGTGCACTTCGTGGCTCCAAGCGAGTCGTAAGTCAGGTTCACTAACGTGCCGTGTTTCCTGGTCGGCGCCTGCCAGGAAAGGTCCTCGCTGCCGAAGTCGGGGTCAGAAGGGACGTAGACCTGGGAGGAGAACTGCTTGGAACCGTTGTCGGTGTTCCAATGCGGGTTGGCCGGATCGGTGAGGGTTTCGCATTCCGCCACGTCATCGGTTTCGCAGTCCTTGTAGAAGTAGTAGTTCCAGGTGCCGGAGGGCAGTGGGGTCGTGTAACTCCACACGCCGCCCTTGCCCTTCGTCATGGCACGTACCGGACCGTTGGCACCGACCTGAGCGGGGTAGGCCAAGGGGAAGTCGCCGGGTTTCCATTCCAACGGGGTGCGACTCTCGGCCAAGGTACCGGAGCTGTTGTCCTCGTCGGAGAAGAACCACTGCCCTTCGATGTGCATTCGCTTGGCGTCCGGAGCCAGGAATCGGAACGTGACCTCGTAACCGGTGGGGCTGGATCCGGTGGCACGCACCGTGGGGCCAAGCTTCTGTTGGGAGGCCGTTGTCACTGCTGGCGCAGCCCCGGGCGGGGCCGCGGCCCCGCTGGATTGGGCCGAAGCGCTGGGGACGCTGCCGAGTGCGAATATGGCGAGGCCTGCAACGGCCAGGCCAGCCGTGAGGCGTCGAGAGCGGGTGGATGTCGTCGGGGCCGGGGCAAGGCGTACGGGTGTTGTTTTCACCGCGCACCTCCGATGGTGTCCTGAGGTGGGACGATCGAGTGACCCTCATGCGGGCGTCTTCGACCGCTTGGTAACGAATAGGCAACACCCGACGATCACCGTTCGTCAAGGTTTCAGAACATCGTCACAGAAAACCTCACAGCACCTCGCCCCGACGACATCCACCCACGACCAGCACCTAGACCAGCTCGGTCACTCGAGCCTGAATTCGGGGAAATGCGCGTCGGGATTCCGCACGATCCCAATGTCCTCCGGCCTGCGTTCCACGTAGTAGAAACCACCGTGGCGTGAGGCCACGTTCGCAGGAGCCTCGGGGGCATAGGCCACCACCACTCCGAGCTCACTGAGGCCTTGCAACCAGTCGTGCAGTTGTTCGTCTTCCGCGAGCGTGGTCGGCTGGCCGGTCCGCTGTTTGAGCTCCGTCCGAAACTTCTTCATGATGTTGCTGTCCTGGTGCTTCGGCGCGACTGTCCATGGAAGCAGGTCTTCGAGCCGCAGCCCTGGTTGCGTAGGCCGCTTCGGCTTGACCTTCCGGTCCGTTGGACCACCGTTCGGCTTCGGAGTGGTCCCAGGCATATCTTCATAGGTCTCGAGGATCGGGCGCGCAGCGTCTCCCACGATCACATCGAACCGCTGACGGATGGTGTTCTTGTCTGAGGACATGGGGCTTCAGGCCCCTTTCCGGGGCGTTGTCTGCCCCATCGAACCTTGCGGGTCCGGCATGGACCACGCCCGTTCTTCCCCTGGGGCACCCGGGAGTCGATGGACTCGGGTTGCCGTGTGGCCGGCCAGGTACCGACAGCCACAACTCATGAACGTGATTCGAGATTAACACAGCGAGACGCGCGGAATGAACGGTGATTTAGGCAAGCACCCGAACGATTGGCTTGGGGTCGTCGGGCGGCAGGCTGATGCGGATCACATCCCCGCCAATTGCGCGAACCCACTCATCAGTGCCAGCTCAGCCGGAGTGGAGGGCAGCTTATCCACCAGGCCCGGCGAGCACACCAGGTAGGCCTTCCACTGCGCCCTGGAGATGGACACGTTCAGGCGGTTCCGCAGCAGCACGAACTCCAGGCCACGAGGTGCATCCCTACCCGAGGATGCGGCCAAGGACGTGATGGAGATGACCGCCTCCTGACCCTGGAACTTGTCCACCGTCCCCACGGGCACAGATCCCAGCCCGGCGGCTCGCAGCGTGGAGAGCACCAGATCCTTCTGTGCGTTGTACGGCGTCACCACGATGAAGTCCTCATCGGTCAGCGGCCGCGCGGCCTCACCGTCTCCCCCGGTCCACATTTGGCCAAGGTGACGCCGGACCAGCTCCACCACCCGGTCGGCCTCCTCCTGGGACGCCGTGGAGTTGCCTTCGTGACGCACCAGTTCCGTGACCAGGCCGGGGCCAGTTCCTTCCAGGTGCCGCGCATCGGTCACGGAGGCGGACCGTAACTGTCCGTCATAGGACAGTTGCGACACCGGTGCCGTCACCGCCGCGTCCATCCGCCAGCTCTGCGGCAGGAAGTACCCGAACTCGGTGGGCAGAACGTCGTGTCCCTCACTCAACCAACCCAGCGCCGACGTATCCACCGGTTCCGGGTGCACCCCCTGACTCACCTGCGGCAACTGCTGCGGATCGCCAAAGAGCATCAGATTCCGACCTGCCAAGGACACGGCCATGGTGTTGGCCAGCGCGTACTGTCCGGCCTCGTCCACGACCACCAGGTCCAGGCCACTGAGCGCGCTCATACCCCAGGCCGTCGCGCCGACGACATAACCGGTGTCCAGCGGCAGGCGATCTATGAGCTTGGCCTTGGCGTCCACGTGGCCGCTCGACAAGAGCGGCACCATCTCGTCGTCCTTGCCGCCCACCTTCCACACGAGCTCGGAGTCCACCCCGTTCTTCAGCACCCGGGTCAGGACGTTGTTGATCACCTTGTGGGACTGCGACACCACGCCGATCTTCCACCCGTGATCTTCGATCAACCGCTGGATCACGTGCGAAGCCACATACGTCTTGCCGGTCCCGGGAGGCCCCTGAACCGCCAAGTAACTGGACTCAAGTCGCAACACCGAATCCACCACAGCGGACACGGTGTCACCTCCAGCAACGGGATCCAGCCCGCCACCGCTCAACCGCGACGGCCGTCGCAGCAAAAGATCCCCCATGGGATTCAGCGGTATCTCCGGGGCGCTGCGCAAGGCCGACGACACCCACCGCACATTGGCGGCGAGCAACGCAGAAGTATCCACCGGAGCGCCCGGGGTCAGGGCCAGCGGCCACGGATGCTCATTCTCGGAGCACCATTCAGGCAGGTACTCGGTAATCGTCAGCGCGGAATCGTGCACGAAATCGGCCTTCACAGACGTGTACGGCCGCTGCGCTGAATCCACGTCCCCGTTCCCCGGAAGGTCGTACACCGCAAACCAATCCGAGTTCTTGGGCGTGCTCCCCTCGGTCCAGTGCCCCGTCACGTCAATCTCCCGCGTCAGCTTTCGCGCGCGCGGCCCAGCCTTGGACCAATCACGCGTGACCTCCCGAGAATCCTGATCCACGAAGAACACATTGCGGTTCTCCTCCCATTCCTCCACGGGAGAGGACAGCCGCGCAAAATGCTCCCACCAGAAACTCTTGTCCTCTCGTGAGTGATAGGCCAGCGCCGCCGCCGCCAATCCCCACGCGCGCTGATCGGGGGAACGCTCGGGATCAAAGGGATCGCCGGCCAGGTCCAGTGCCCGCTGAGCCAGCGCGTCGGCTTCCAGCTGGGCCTCCTGGCGACGACTGAGCTTCTTCTCAGGACGGTCTCCCCTGCCCGACGGCGGTGCTCCCCTCCCGCCGTCCGCGGCCTTGGCCGCGTGGTGGTCGTTGGCGGCGCCGTTCGTCGCTGAGCCGGGTACGGCGGCGTCGGGCACAGGACCGCCGGGCATAGAGCCGCGCGGCAGGACCAGCGCCCGCAGCCAGTCACGCAGCTTCAGCGTGGAAACACAGTCGTACTCGTTGTAGTCCGCGATCTCCTGCAGCAGCTTGGCGGCCTCGGCCGTCTTCCCGGATTCCTGCAGCAGCACGTACTGCGCGTACTGGTCCACACTGTCCGCCGCATTGGTGACGCCCTCGCGGTGCTCGCCGGCCATGTGCAGGGCCTCCACCTTCTTGATGGAGTAGCTCGGCGTGCCGAGCACCAGGCCACGGCCCACCACGGAATAGAGGTCAACCAGCACCTGCTCGCGCAGCAGGTCATCCACACGGTCCTCCGCCACGCCGTGACGCTGCGCGATGGAGCTCAGGTGCGCCCGCTCGTAGGCCGCGTAGTGGTAGATGTGCATATCCGGGTGCTCGGCGCGCTTGGCGTCCACCAGATCCAGGAAGTCCAGCAGCGCCTGCTTCTCCTCCTCCATGGTGTGCGCCCAGAACGCGGTGAACTCACCGCGAGCATCCACCATGCCGAAAAGATAATCCAAACCCCAGGTCTCGTTGTCCTGCGTCCAGAGCGGGTCCCCTTCGAAGTCAAAGAAGAGGTCACCTTCGCTCGGTTGCGGGATGGACTCGATCATCCCGCGGTCGTGAATCTCGAACACGGGCTGTTCCAGGCCCTCGCTGCGGACCTGCAGCGCCGCCTGTTTGGCCAGGCGCCGCATGCTGCGCTGGGGTACTCCCCCGGTGGGATCGCCCGACGTCCAGGCGGCGACGTCGTCAATGGACTCCAGACCCGCGGAACGCAACTTGGTTCGCTGACCCGATGTGAGGCGGTACACCAGGCTCATGTCCCGGTTCTTCTCCACCTCCGCGGCACAGTCGTCGCAGGTTCCGCACTGGGTGTAGCGGGGATCGTTCCAGGCCACGGGGCCGGTTTCTTCGAGGTGCTCCTTGACCATGGTGGCCAGGCGGGTGCGTCGCAGCCGGTACATGGGCTCGATGTCCTTGAGCCGGTGCGTGCTGGTGGTGCCGTTGCCCAGCAGGAGGTCCACGTTTTGACTGACCGGGATGCCGATTCTCCTCAACTGACCGGCGTAGGCGGCCAACTGGAGGAGCGCGGTGACCTTGGCACGGCGAGCCAGCTTGGCGTCCTGCACCCTATAGCTACCGTCCGGCTCACGGATGATGAAGTCCGCGAAACCGACAAACGGGAGCCCGTGCTCGTCGGGGTCGGAGAACGTGGCTTGGAAGACCACGTCGATCTGGTCCTTGAACGCCCGCTCCGTGGCGGAGGTGGCCTGGTCCACGGACTCTGGGTCGCGCAGATTGGGGCGTTCGATCTCCACCACAGTGACGTCCGCGTCGCGGAAGCGCTGCAGGATCCGCTCCTCATGTGTGTCGCCGAGTTCCGCGGTGCGATTGAGCATGGCGTCCTCCGGACGCTCCAATTTCTCGATGCGGTCCAGCTTCTCGTCAAGCCTGCGCAGCCAACTGAACTCACACGCTGACGCCGCGGTCAGGTCACTGGCGCTGGTGACCACTTGGCGTTCCTGGTTCAGGTACATGTGCGATTTCTCCTGGTGAGTGCGGTGGAGTGATGCTGGATGCGGCGCTGATCTGGGACAGGAATGCCAGTATGGCAATGGGGTCCGACACTTTGCTCGGACTCGCGATCCCGACGACGCCACGCGGAGTCCGCGCCGCAGCTTTTCCGTTCGCGCCAACTACGGCCGCCGCCCCGTGACTACGGCATCCGTCACCCGGCGATGCGCCGGTAGACCTCGTCGCCGCCGATCTCGATCAACTGCTGCGGATGCCCCACGACCACCAGTAAGGCACGCGCCCGGGAGAGCCCCACGTAGAGCTTCTGCACCGACTTGTCGCCCGGTTCGTCGTTCATGGCAAGCACCACCACGGGTCGTTCCAATCCCTTGAAACCAAGAACGTGCCCATAGAACACGTCGCTGCGAGCAAAGAACTCGTCCCAATACCCGGGGTACCCCATGTCATCCACGCGGGCCACCTGCTCCGGGTGTCGACGCCCGGTGGTGAGCAAAGCGATCTGCCCCGGCTCCCAGCCGTCGTCCATAAGGGACTCCACCGCGTCGTCGGCCATATCCACCACCGAAGCGTCCGGCGGGACGGGAACAAAACGGACGGGAGCGCCGGGTTCCATGCGCGGCACCTGCGTCACCGGCGTGAGCGGGGCGAAGCACGCCGCGATCTGCGCGGAGTTGCGCAGATTGTCATCCAAGGGGAACGGATCAAGCGTGATGGGCGCATCCCCCTCGCGATCAAAAACCTGCTGGTGAGCATCTGCGAAGACGAAGAGTTTGCCCTCCTGCCCACCCAGCAAACACTTGGTGAGCCCGTGCCACCAGGTGTCGGCGAAGTCCTGGGACTCGTCCACCACGATGGCCTCGAAACGATGCTCGTCGGGCAGGTCCCCAGCCAGTTCCAGTAATCGCTTGGGCAGGAACTCGTCGTAGTAGCGCGCGATGTCCTCGCGACCCACGTCCTCCGGCTCGGGTTCCGCCCCGAGGATCAACGGCAGGTCGTGGAACAGCCCGACGAATTGGGGCCGCTCCTCCTCCGGCCACCCGGCCACGGTCAGTTCGAAGTGCCTGGCCAGGCCGCGCGAATAACAAACCAAGGCCACACGAAGCCCTTGGCGGGCCTGGTCGCGCGCCTTCATAAGCGCCAGATGCGTCTTGCCGCTGCCGGCACCGCCGATCAGCTGCGCGCGCTGCTGGAAGCGCAGTAGGGACAGGACTTTCTCCTGCTCCCGCGTCATCAGGTTCCCCGCGTCCTCGATCTCTCGGGAACGCAGTTGCACGTTCTCCACGGCCCGATGCGTGGCGCGCAGGGTCTTCACGACTTGTGCCACCTGCTTCGCCGACAAGACGCCGACCGCGGCGCCCTGATTGTCCAAGGCGGTGGTCAGGAACCGCTCCATCCCTAGCAAATCTTCGGCGAAGGCCACCAGATCGCGCGGGGCGTCCGGCACCGACCAACGCTTCGGCTCCTGGGTGTAGGGAAGGACCACGGCGTGCACCATGCGCCCCAGGTTGAAGGACAACCGCGGTTTCAGGAAAGTGGACAGTTCGTGTTTGGCCAGGCGGATCTGCTCCACGGGCGTCTTGTCCAGCCGCCGTTTGCCAGTCGAGTCTGCCTGATACCAGTCGCCATCCTGGACGGCGACGGTTCCACCCTTGACCTCCAGGGCGATGATCCCGCGGCCGGGCCAGAGCACCAGGAAATCGATCTCCACCTCCCGGGCATGATCGGTGATCCGCTGTCCCGCGATGACCGTGACGTCGTCCGGCAACTGCTCCATCAGCGCTTCCCACACGGTGCGTTCCGACGCGGCCTGGAACTCGGGGACCTCAGGGATGCTGACTGGGGGCATGGCCTCTCCTGACCTCACTTCACTGGCGCCGGACGGCGGTGAGTCCAGTCAAACACGTCGGAGGTCTGTCAATCGGCGCTTGCGCAATCGACACTCGTTCAACCGGCGCTCGACCAAACCGTCAGGGGTGGCTCGTAGCTTGGAACCGTCAGCACAGCGCAGCATCTGAGCACCTCGCACCAGCTGACGACCATTTTCGATGAATACGTGACCAAGGCCCATTGAATGAACCATGCGACGGGTCATTTGTTCATGTTTATAGTCCCTTTCTGACACGCCCCTGTAAAGCAACCAGGGCAGTGTCTAAGAGGTTGCCGTCAGGCCTCTTCGAATCGGCCGCGTCAGGTTTGAACCGGACCGGCGCCCGGCTCGCCGACACGACGCCACGCCCCGAGGCGAACTCCAGGGGACCCTTGCAGAAATCCCTGCAATTCCAGGAATCACACCACCCCGACCGAGTCGGCCTGATCACTCGACGCGGAGGACGAGGCACCGTTTCTCACCCGCTGGCCCGGGCGGGAGCGCCACACGTGGGTGCAACCTCGGCGTGTCTTCCACAATGGGTCGCGACCGCGCAACTAATCTCTGAGAAAATCCTCGAACC
>JBQDZM010000010.1:0-26701 GCA_052108535.1 Galactobacter sp.
CAGCAATGCCTCACCCTGCAGCTCGCCGACCTTGTAATTGTCGTAAGCGATGTAGTAGTCCACGTTCTTGGAGTTGGTCAGCATGCGGTCATAGGCGATGACCGTGATGCCCTCGTCCTTGGCACGCTTCAGCTGCGAGTTGAGCTGCTTGCCGTCCACGGCACCGATCACCAGCACGTCCACGCCGGAGGTGATCATGGCGTCGATCTGGTTCTGCTGCTCGGAAGCGCCGTTGTTGGCGAACTGCACGGTGGGCTTGAAACCGGCGTCCTTCAGATCCTTGTTGAACAGGTTCTCAGCCAGAACCCAGTTCTCCGAGGTCTTCTGCGGCAGGGAGACACCGATCTTGGCGTCCTTAGCGAAGCCGGCGTCGTCACCGCCGCCGTTGGAACCGGAGCCTCCGGAGTCGCGACCGCAGCCGGTCAGAGCCAGGGCCGAGGCCGCGGCGATGGCGGCGATACCGCTCAAGAGTTTGCGCTTGCGCATGTTGTCTCTCCTTTGAGATGTGGTGGGAGTTTGGTTGGGGTAAGTCGAGTGACTTGGGGCGGGAAAAGATGGGGGACTATTTGGAGTCGTTGACCGTGACCGGCGGGACGACCACACCGGCCTCGGTCTGTTCCGGGGTGGGGCGGTTGCCCTTCATACCCTTCATGAGCATGCCGATGATGGAGGGCTTGCCCTGCTTCTTGCTCCACACGTCGAATGCCACGGCCACGAGCAGGACCAGACCCTTGATGATGGAGGTCCAGGCGGTGCCTGCGCTCATCAGCTGCAGACCGTTATTGAGTACGGCCATCACCAGGCCACCCACGATGGAACCGACCACGGTGCCGACACCGCCGGCCACAGCGGCACCGCCGATGAAGACCGAGGCGATGGCGTCCAGCTCCCAGCCGGTGCCGTCCAGCGGGCCGGAAGCCTGCGAGCGGGCCACGAAGACCATCCCGGCCACAGCGGCCAGGGTGGACATGTTCATCATCACGAAGAAGTCCACGCGCTTGTCGTTGATGCCTGACAGACGTGCCGCCTGGCGGTTACCACCCACGGCGTAGATGGAACGTCCGGCCACCGTGCGGGAGGTGACGAAGTGGTAGATGATCACCAGCACCACGAGGATGATGCCGACCACGGGGAAGGAAGTCCCGGGGCGACCGGTGGCGAAGAGGTAGGTCACGTAGGCGATGACCGCGCAGATCACCACGGTGCGCACGGCATCCACCCACGCAGGCACGGTGCTGGTTCCGGCCTTGTGGGCGCGCTTTCGCGATCGGTAGGCCGCCCAGATCAGGTACAGGATCGCCAGCAAGCCCAACACGAGGGTGGGGTAGTTGAAGGCCGCATTCGTGGCGCCGTCAGGCAGGTAGCCGTTACCGATGACCTGGAAGCCCTCCGGGACCGGAATGGTGTTCTGCTTACCGATGAGCTGATTCAGGCCACGGAAGAGCAGCATGCCGGCCAACGTGGTGATGAAGGCCGGGATGCCCACATACGCCACCCAGAACCCCTGCCAAGCGCCGGCCAGCATGCCGAGCACAATGCCGAACAGGATGCCACCCCACCAGGGCAGCCCCCATTCCCGCATGGCCATGGCAACGGAGATGCCAACAAAGGCGGCCACGGAGCCGACCGAGAGGTCGATGTGGCCCATGATGATCACCATGACCATGCCGACGGCCAGCACCAGCACGTAGGCGTAGCCGTTGACCAGGTTCTGCAGGTTGCCGGAGGTGAGGACGTTCCCGCCGGTGGCGACCTGGAAGAAGATGATCATCGCGACGAGCGCAAAGATCATCCCGAACTGGCGGATGTTCCCGCCGAAGAGTTGCTTGAGGGAGTTCACTGAAGATGTCTTCCTTGACGTGTGAGCTTGAAACTTCAGGGGTGGCTCAGACGGCCACGGGACGGGGATGGGCTGAGGTCATCAGACGCATGAGGTTCTCCTGGGTGGCGTCCTCGCGTGCCACCTCACCGGTGATGGCGCCTTCGAACAGCGTGTAGATCCGGTCGGAGAGGCCCAAGAGTTCCGGCAACTCGGAGGAAACCACGATCACCGCGTGCCCCTGGTCAGACAGGGCCTGGATGATCCCGTAGATCTCGTACTTGGCGCCCACGTCGATGCCGCGGGTCGGCTCGTCCAGGATCAGGACCTCCGGATCGCTGAAGAGCCACTTGGCCAGGACCACCTTCTGCTGGTTACCTCCGGAGAGGCGGGCCACGCCCTCCTCCACCGAAGGCGCCTTGGTGCGCAGCCGCTGCCGGTACTCCTCAGCGGCCGTGAACTCGGCGCTGTGGTCCACGACGCCGCGGTGGGACACCTTGCTCAGTTTCGCGGCCACCGTGGTGCGGCGGATGCTGTCCAACAGGTTCAGGCCCAGGGTCTTGCGATCCTCGGAGACGTAGGCGAGGCCGGCTCTGATGGCCTTCTTCACCGTGGAGACATCCGCTTTCTTGCCGTGCATGATGGCTTCCCCGGAGACCTTGTGCCCGTAGGTTTCCCCGAAGATGGAACGCATCAATTCGGTGCGGCCTGCACCCATCAGCCCCGCGAAGCCCACGATCTCTCCGCGACGGACGTGGAAGGACGCATGCTTGGAGCTGAGCCTGTCGGCCACCTGCGGGTGTTGGACCGTCCAGTCCCGGACCTCGAGCAGGGTCTCGCCGATGGTGGGCGTGTGGTCCGGGAAGCGGGAGGCCAGGGAGCGACCCACCATCGCGCGGATGATGGAGTCCTCGTCGAAGCCGCCGGTGCGGTCCATGGTCTGGATGGTCTGGCCGTCACGGATGATGGTCAGGGAATCCGAGATCTGCTCGATCTCGTTGAGCTTGTGGCTGATCATGATGCAGGTGATGCCGCGCTTGCGCAGCCCGTCCATCAGTTTGAGCAGGTCCTGGGAGTCGTGTTCGTTCAGCGCGGAGGTGGGTTCGTCCAGGATCAACAACTGGACGTCCTTGGCGAGGGCCTTGGCGATCTCCACCAACTGCTGCTTGCCGACGCCGATGTCCTTGATCTTGGTGTCGGGGTCCTCGTTGAGGCCCACCCGTTCCATCAGCTCGGAGGCCGCACGGTTGGTTTCGACCCAGTTGATCACGCCGCCAGAGGCCCGCTCGTTGCCCAGGAAGATGTTCTCCGCGATGGAGAGTTCCGGGATCAGCGCGAGTTCCTGGTGGACGATGACGATGCCAACGTCTTCGGAGTCGCGGATGCCGTTGAAGCGGGCTTCTTGGCCGTTGAACTCGATCTGGCCCTCGTACGTGCCGTGGCCGTAGACGCCGGAGAGCACGTTCATGAGGGTGGATTTGCCTGCGCCGTTTTCGCCACAGATCGCGTGGATCTCGCCGCGGGTCACGGTTAGGTTCACATCATCCAGCGCTGTCACGGGTCCGAAGCGCTTGGTGATGTGGCGCATCGAGAGGATGGTGTCCTCTGATCCGCTCGATTGTGCGTCGACGTCTGCGTCCACGTTCGTGTCACCTCTTTGTGAGTGGTTCCGGTCACTCGACCAGGTAATTCGTTCAGAAAGTAAAGCCGCTCAACGGCTTGGCGTCAACCTTTGAAAGCATGACGCTGTTGGGGTGTGGGGTCAGGACGCACCGGACGGGACGTCGTCAAGGGCCCGTACAGGTCTGCCGGATCCGCGGAGGAGAGCACGCTGAGGGCCGCACCGAGGGCCTCCGCGCGGTCGCCCAGTCTGGCCATCGCCACGGTGGTCGTGTCCACGATGTCCGGCACGGTGTGGCGCGTGAGACCGCGCATGATCGGGTCTCGCAACAGGTCCCCAAGCGTGCTCAAGGGCCCGCCGATCAGGATGGTGCGTGGGTTGAGGATGCTGGCGATCTGTCCCAAGACCTTGCCGATGGACAAGCCGGCATCCTCCACCACACGGCTGGTCACGATATCCCCGGCCAAGGCCCGTTCCACGAGTTGGTCCGTGGTGGTGGGTGGGTTGGGCGTCGCGGCGAGTGCCCGCAGCATCGCCGCGGTGGAGGCCACGGTCTCTAGGCAGCCGCGGTTTCCGCAGCGGCACACGGCACCCTGCTCCACGACCACGGAGTGGCCGATCTCGCCGGCCAGTCCGGAATGACCGGCGTAGAGCCGCCCGTCGATGATCAACCCCATGCCGATACCGGTGCCGATCTTGACGAAGACGAAGTCCTCGCCGGTGGAATCTTCCCCCCAACCCTGGTGGGCTAGTGCTCCGAGGTTGGCGTCGTTCTCGACGCGGACGGGAAGGTCGAGTGCCGCAGACATCTGTTGGGCCACGTCGAGGCCGACCCATTCCGGCAGGATGGCGCCGGAACCGATGCGTCCGGTGGCTGTGTCGAAGGGGCCGGGGATGCCCACTCCGGCCCCCAGAACGTGGGCGTGAGTCCGTCCGGCCCGAGTCAGTGCTTGGTCCAGCACCTCCACCGCGGCCGCGATACCGGTGTCCGCGTTGTGCCCAACGGGTAGGCGCTGTACCGCCTCGCCCAGGACCTCGTGGATGGGGGAGGCGATCACCGCGCGGACGTGTGCGCGGCCGATGTCGATGCCTGCCGCCACTCTGCCCATATCCACGAGGTGGATGAGTAAGGCCCTGCGGCCCGACGAGGTGGTGGGGGTCAGCTCCACGCGGCCCGCGGCCTCGAGGTCGCGCACGATGCTGGCGACCGTGCCTGCGGAGAGTCCGGTGGATCGAGTCAGCTGCGCCTGGGTCGCTGGGCCGTCGCCGGCCAGGGTGCTCGCCACGCGTCGGACATTTTCTCGACGCAGTGCGGACTGGGATCCAGGACCACCGGACCCGACTGAGGCACCATTGACTTCAGAAGGCATGCACACATCGTGATGTACTCACCATTTGCTGTCAACTCTTGAAGACAAAGGAAGCGCTTGACCCCCAACCTGGGGGCCAAGCGCTTGACCGGGTGAAGCGGCCGCTCAGGCGTTGGCCGCGCGGTGGCGCTCGATGAGCCCCTGGTAGGTGGCGGCATTCTCCGCGAGGCCGGCCACCTCCTCGTCGGACAGCTCCCGCCGAACCTTGGCCGGGACGCCGGCCACGAGGGACCGTGGCGGGATCTGCGTGCCTTCCAGCACCAGTGCGCCCGCGGCCACGAGCGAGTTTTCTCCCACCACGGCGTCGTTCATGATCGTGGCGGACATCCCGACGAGGCAGCCGTTGCCCACGGTGCAGCCGTGCACCACGGCCAGATGCCCCACGGAGACGTCGTCGCCGATGACGCACGGGTGCTCTGCGTCGGCGTGGACCACCACGTTGTCTTGCAGGTTGGTGCGGGCGCCCACCGTCACGGAACCGGAGTCGGAGCGCACCGACACCCCGTAGAAGGCGCCGGAGTTCTCCCCAAAACGCACGGGGCCGGAGAGAACGGCCGTGGGGGCCAGGAAAGCGGACGGATGAACCTCGGGGGCGCCGTTGTCCAGCGCGATCAGATGAGCCATGCCTCGAGTCTAAACATCAAATGTGGTCCATGTGTGACGGGGGACACCAGCACGAATCGCGGCGCTGCGCTTCCAACGAGAACTCGGGGTACAGGGCGATCACACCGGGATGCGGATAACGTTGGGTGCATGAGCATTAACCCGCCATTTCGCGCAGATATTGTTGGCTCCTTCCTCCGCCCCCAGGCCGTCAAGGACGCCCGCGCAGCCCTGGATCGTGGTGAAATCACCGAGGCCCAACTCGCAGACACCGAGGATGCCCACATCGCGGCTCTGGTGAAGCGACAAGCCGAGGCCGGGCTCCGCCTTGCCACCGACGGAGAGTATCGCCGTTCCTGGTGGCACTTCGACTTTTTCGGCATGCTGAACGGCGTGGACGTCGTGGAACTGGACCACGGGTTGCCGTTCCAGGGCGCAGCCACCAAGCAGCTGGGACTGAGGATCGGTGCGCCCATCGGTTTCCCTGCCAATCATCCGATGGTGGATCACTTCCGACAGCTCAAGCCGCTGGCCGAGGCTGCGGGCCTCCAGCCCAAGTTCTCCATCCCGGCGCCCACCGTGCTGGACTTCCGGGTGGAACCGGCCAATCTCGTGGCCGTGGAGTACGCCAACCGCAACGCCTATGTTGACGACCTGGTGCAGACCTACCGTGACGCCATCGCGGCCTTCTACGAGGCAGGCTGCCGCTACTTGCAGTTCGACGACACCGCCTGGGCCTACCTCTGCTCCGAGTCCGAGATGACCCGCGCCCGTGAGGAACGCGGTATCGACACCGAGGGGCTAGGTCACCGCTACCGGGACCTGCTCAACCGGGTGCTGGAGGGTAAGCCAGAGGACCTGGTCATCACCACCCACGTGTGCCGCGGTAATTTCCGCTCCACCTGGATCTCCTCCGGCGGCTACGAGCCGGTGGCACAGGACCTCTTCTCCGTTGCCTACGACGGATTCTTCCTGGAATACGATTCCGAACGAGCGGGCGGCTTCGAGCCACTGCGCTTCCTGCCGCGTGGTGAGCAGGTGGTGGTGCTCGGCCTGGTCACCTCCAAATCCGGCGAACCGGAGGACCCGCAGGTCATCAAGGATCGCATCGCCGAAGCGGCCACATACGTCCCGCTTGAGCAGCTGGCGCTGTCCACTCAGTGCGGTTTCGCTTCAACGGAGGAGGGAAACCTCCTGACCGAGGAGCAGCAGTGGGCCAAGGTGGAATCCGTCGTCAAGATTGTGGCCGACGTCTGGGGCTGAGTCCCGACGTCGCGCGATGCTTTGACACGTCCGTCGGTGTGGATCGCTAGATCCACACCGACGGACGTGCTGCACAACCGCGGGACGTCGCGCCGTCGGGCACAAGAGTGGGGCAGCGCGCAGGAACCGGCCAGGGGGGCCGGGCGTCAGCGGGGGTTGCGCAGGCCCTCAGGGAAACGGTCGCGATCGTAGGTGACATCGGTGAAACCGTGCGGCTTGGGGCGGCCGTATTCGTCCAGGCCAACAAACACGATGGTGTCGATGGTCAGGATGGGATCTGAGGTGATGATGTTGCGTACGTGGCAGGACATGGTCAGGGAGGTGCGCCCGAACTCCACGGCCTTCAGGCCGATCTCGATGATGTCGCCCTGCACCGCGGAGGACCGGAAGTTGATCTCCGAGATGTACTTGGTGACGATGCGCTGATTGCCCAGCTGGATCATCGCGTAGACCACGGCCTCGTCGTCGATCCAACGTAGCAGCGACCCGCCGAACAGGGTTCCGTTGGCGTTGAGGTCCTCTGGGCGTACCCATTTGCGGGTGTGGAAGTTCATGTTGTCTTCTACGGGAGTCACTGCGGGGATCGCGCTGGTGGCAGCCTGCTCTTCGGTCATGTTCCAAGCCTAGGGGGCGGGGTGCGCGGAGGCAGTGATGTGCGGCTCATCGTCCGTAACAGTCGCGTGAACAGAGGTGCTGGATGGTGGTGGTAGATACACCCCGGGAGGCGCATGTTCAAGAGCTGCGGCGATCGTGACGAGGGGAATCCGTACTGCGACGACTGTGACGAGTCCGTGACGCCGGCAGCGTGGACGGGTTGCGTGCCCACGGTTCCTACGGGCACAGTGATGCGAACAAACCATCAAGAGCGGCCGAGAGATCTGGCTCAGTGACGCCGCAGCAACCGACGTCTTCAGGGGCGAGACGGTGCTTCCGCCAGGAACGATGGAGATGCCTGAGCATCCTTGGTCCCGAAATCGACGGGATGCTGCTTCTCCCTCGTGAGTAACCACGAGGAGCACGCCATGTCACCACAACACCAGTCGCACTGGAAGCCTGCCACCCAAGCCGTCCATGCCGGTTACGTCCCCACCGGGGAAGCGCGGCCGCTCACGGCGCCGATCACCACGTCGGCCGCCTACTCCTTCACCGACCACGCCTCGTCCACAGAATTGTTCGCGCTGCGCCAGGCCGGCTACACCTATTCCAGGACGGGCAACCCCACCGTTGCGGTGTTGGAACAGCGGCTCGCTGCGCTGGAGGGTGGCCGCGGTGCTGTGGCGACCGCCTCCGGTCAGTCCGCGGTGGCGTTGGCGCTGCTCGCCTTGTTGCAGGGGCCACGGCACCTGGTGGCCTCGTCGCGCTTGTACGGCGGCACCGTCGATCTGCTCACGGACACGTTCGCCGACTTCGGCATCAAGGTCAGCTTCGCGGACCCACTGGACCTGAGCGCCTGGGAGGCGGAGATCAGGCCGGATACGGTGGCGTTCCTGCTGGAATCCGTCACCAACCCCCAGGTGGAGGTCGTCGACCTTGAGCCGCTGGCCGCCCTGGCCCACGCGCATGGGATCAGCGTGGTGGTGGACAACACCCTCGCCACACCGTGGGCGTACCGACCGCTGGAGCACGGTGCGGACGTGGTGGTGCACTCGGTCACCAAGGGCCTGGGTGGTCACGGATCAGCGCTGGGCGGGGCCGTCATTGCGGGGACCTTCGACCTCAGCGACCCGCAGCGCTTCCCCCAGATAGCCAAGCCGCGGGCCCGCTACTACGGGGATTCCCTCTTGCAGAAGTACGGGGAGGACGCCTATCTGATGTTGGTCCGTTCCAAGTTCCTGCATGATCTGGGCCCCACGTTGTCAGCCTCCAACGCTTCCGCGCTGGCCCAGGGCGTGGAGTCGTTGCCCGCACGCGCCGCGCTGGTGGCCTCGAGTGTGGCGACCATCGCGGAGGCACTGCAGGAGCACCCGTGCGTGGCGCGCGTTCACCACACCTGCCTCCCCAGCCACCCCCAACACGAGTTGGCGGCCAGGGCCTTCCCCCGGGGGACCGGCTGTCTGCTCGGGCTGGAGCTGGTGGACGCCGCCGTAGTGCCCGCCTTCGTGGATCACCTGGAACTCATCCAGTTTGCTGCGAACATCGGGGACACCCGCACGCTGGTGGCACATCCGGCCACCATGACGCATTGCAGGCTCGACGCCGAACGGCTGGCCGCCGCCGGCATCTCACCGGCCCTACTGCGCCTCTCCGTGGGGCTCGAGGATCCCGCGGACCTGCTGGCGGACCTGACCCGGGCGCTGGATGCGGCCCACCTGGAGCACGCCGAACGGGTTCACACCGCCGCCTCCGCGCGGGTGGAGGTCTCGGCATGAGCACCTTCAGCCTCCAAGGGTTCGACACCCGAGCGGTCCACTCCGGTCAGGAGCCTGACCCGCTGACCGGGGCCGTGGTCCCGCCCGTTTATCAGACCTCCACCTTCATCCAGGACGGGGTGAACGTGCTGCGCAACGGGCACGAGTACTCCCGCGGATCCAACCCGACCCGCAACGGTTTCGAGGAACAACTGGCCTCACTGGAGAACGGTGAGCGGGCTTTCGCGTTCGCCTCTGGGATCGCTGCGGAGGACGCCCTGTTGAGGGCCGTCCTGCGGCCGGGGGATCACGTGGTGATCGGTTCTGATTCCTACGGCGGTACCAACCGGTTGCTCAGGGACATTCTGGGGCCGTGGGGTATCACCCACACGGCCGTGGACGCCACCGACCTGACCGCGGTCGCGGAAGCCGTGACGGCTGGGCCCACCGCAGTGTTGTGGCTGGAGACCCCGTCCAATCCGAACCTGGGTATCGCGGACGTGGCTGGGTGGGCGCGGGTGGCCCACGAGGTCGGGGCGCTGCTGGTGGTGGACAACACCTTCGCCTCACCCGCCTTACAGCGTCCCCTGGACCTGGGGGCCGATGCCGTTGCGCACTCCACCACCAAGTACATCGGCGGTCATTCAGACGTGCTGGGTGGCGCCGTGGTGGTGGCCAACGCAACCTTCCGCGGTAAGAGCCTGGCGGAGGCCGTGGAGTTCCAGCAGTTCGCAGGCGGCGCCGTGGCCGGTCCGCAGGATTGCTTCCTGGCCGCCCGAGGGCTGAAGACCCTGGGGCTGCGGGTCAGGCAACACAGCGCCAACGCGCTCCACGTGGCGCGGTGGCTGACCGGGCGTGAGGACGTGGAGCAGGTGCTCTACCCAGGACTCCCCAGTCACCCCGGCCACGAACTCGCCAAGGCACAGATGCACGGTGGGTTTGGGGGAGTGGTGTCCATGCGGTTGCCGTCCCCCGAAGCCGCCAGGGAATTCGTCACGGCCACGCAGCTCTTCGGGCTCTCCGTCTCCCTGGGTGGGGTGGAATCCCTGATTTGTCTGCCCACCGAGATGACCCACGCTCCGCTGAAGGGCACCGCCCGGGAGATCCCCGCGGACCTGGTACGGCTTTCCGTCGGGATCGAGGACGTCAGTGACCTGATCGCGGACCTGGACAGGGCGCTCGCCGCGGTGTCGCACTATGCCCGACGCCGCGTGGCCGCCTGACGTCGTGTGGGCGCCTGACGTCAGGCGACCACACGACGTCGAGCACAGGACTGTGCGCCGTTGGCGCCAGGTCGGTCAGCAGTCCCCGGACTTGACCTGGTGCGTGAACACCTTCTCGCCGCCCTCGGTGAAGTAGTCGTAGCGCACAGTGGCGCCGTTGGAGAACTGCTTCTTCAAGGAAGAATCTCGGCAGGTCTGCTGATCCAGTCCCTCTTCCATGGTCTCTGCATTGGCCGCATCGGCATTGAACGTCTCGGCAACGTCATCGGTGATCTCATAGGTGAAGATGATCGTCTTCCCGTCGGCCTTCAGCGCGGTCCACTTAGTGACCTGATCCACCTGGACGGGCAACTTGTTCTCGTCCAAGGTCATCTCCACGCTCTTCTGGATGGCCCGCTCCCCGGAAGTGATCTTCATCCAGATGCGGAAGCCCGCAAATGCGCAGGCCAACACCACGATGATCAAGATCGACAGGACCTTGGCCTTCTTGGACTTCTTGGGTTTCTGGGGCAGCGCACCGCCTTCGGCGGCTGCTGGCCACTCGGCGGTGTTTTGGGGGAGAGCACTGTTCTGCGGCTCCGCGTTGTTCTCTGACTCAGGGCTGTTCTGGGATTCGGAGGTTCCGGGCTGGGTCATGGTTTCGGTGAACTTCCTTAAGATGCGAGATTAAAAAACACCATTACGCCATCAGCGGCCATCACATGGTCAGAGTCACCGCGGCCGCGTTACGTTGCTCCGCAGATCGGGTCAGGGCACGGGCGGGGACGATCCCGCCGACAAGGCGCTTAGAATGGTGCTTCTGATGCAGTGCTCCTATTTCGATGCCCACCGGTGTTCCTCCTGCACCCTGATGGGGACCCCGTACCCAGAACAGGTGGCGGACAAGGACGCCTTGTCCCGGAAACTGCTGACGGACGCCCTCGGCGCAGGAGTCGGAGACTGGGTTGCCCCCTATACGGGCCCCGAAACCGGCTTCAGGAACAAGGCCAAGATGGTGGTGGGCGGCACCTCGAAGAAACCCACGCTGGGAATCTTGGACGCTGAAGGACATGGCATCGACCTGCGCAGGTGCGGTGTCGTGGACCCGGCCATCACCGAGGTGTTGCCGCTGATCGCAACGTTCATCCGCGTCAATCGGATCCAGCCGTACCACGTGCCCTCGCGTCGTGGGGAGCTCAAGCATGTGATCGTCACGGCGAACCCGGCGGGGCAGCTGATGATCCGTTTCGTGGTTCGGTCCCACCAGGGCGTGGAGCAGGTGAGAGCCGGCTTGTCCGGGTTGTTGGAGCGGCTGCCTCAGGCTCTCATCGTGACGGCCAACCTGCTGCCCACACACGTCGCGGCGCTGGAGGGCGAGCAGGAAGTTCACCTGTTTGGGCCGGCAACGCTGCCCATGCGCGTCAATGATGTGACGCTGCGCCTACGTCCGCAGGGTTTCTTCCAGACCAATACGGACGTCGCCGCTGCGTTGTACGCGCAGGCCCAGGAATGGATCGCGGAGGCCAGTCCTGCCTCCGTATGGGATCTCTACTGCGGAGTGGGTGGATTCGCCCTGCATGCTGCCGCCCCCGGCCGAAAAGTCACGGGGATCGAGATCTCCGCGGGCGCCATCGAAGGCGCCGGTGCCGCCCGAGAGCAGGCGGTGGCAGACGGGGTACCCGGCGCTGCAGAGGTCGACTTTGCGGTGGGTGACGCCACCGCCTGGGCCATGGCTCAAGAGCACGCCGCAGAACTGGTGCTCGTGAACCCGCCCCGCCGCGGCATCGGGCAGGAATTGGCCGGCTGGTTGGAACGATGCGATGCCGAGCACGTGATCTACTCCTCCTGCAATGCCACCACCCTGGCCAAGGACCTCGCCGCGATGCCCTCATGGAACCTGAAGCGCGTCCGGGTCATGGACATGTTCCCGCAGACCGATCACTTCGAGGTCATCACGCTGCTCCAACGCGTCTGAGGTCTGGGCGTAGTTTCGCATCATCCGGTATGACCGCGAATGACGCCGGATGACGGTCCCTCACCCGTACGGGGCGAAACATGACGGACGGCGTGGGGACCACGTCGTCGGGCACCTAGCGTGGAGACAACCGCGATCGCCAACGGCGATGCGCATTCCTCCACGACGACAAGGATCCCCAGCATGAGTGAGTACCTGGACCGCGAACACGACGCTTCCTACACCAAGATCTACAAGCAGCAGACCCCGGACATTCTCAAGGCCTTCAACGACTTCAACGGGGCCGTCTTCGCTCCGGAGGGCCGGGAAATCCCGCTGAAGTACCGCGAGCTGATTGCGCTCGCCGTCGGCATCACCACGCAGTGCCCGTACTGCATCGACGGTCACTCGCAGAACGCCGTCAAGGCCGGGGCCACGCAGGCCGAACTCGCTGAGGCCGCCTGGGCGGCCACCGCCATCAAGGCTGGCGGTGCCTATACGCACGGCCGGCTCGGCTTCAAGTTCACCGAAGGCTCGTTCGGCGATGGGGTGGAGGGCCACCAGCACTGAGGCCGGTGCTCACCTGCCCGTAACCCTGCGTTCAGGAGACGGTGCCTACAATCCTCCGGTCGTGCCGCACCATCACCGCACGGCGCACCAGCACTGAAGGAGGACAAGGGCCCATGCACTTCGTCGGGATCACGCGTTTCAACTTGGTCACGTCAGCCACGCTCGGGCACTTCAACTCGACGGCGAAACTGAGCTTGGAGCAGGCCAAGCAGCGCGTGTATCAACCCGAACGGCTTGGAACCAAGCTGGCGACGTTCGAGCACTTCTGCCTACCGACCTACCGTGCTCTCGCCGCTGGGAACGATCGTTCCCACGGGCTGGTGCTCATCAGCCATGACCTTCCCGAAGACGTCCGGCGTCGCCTGGTGCAGATGTGTGAGTCCGTGCCGCGGGTTCGAGTCGTCGAGTTCCAGGACGAGGACACCCTCACTGGCCGGATCGACCCGATTCTCGCCGAGATCGCCGGTGACGAACACGTCTTCAACTACCGCTACGACGATGACGACGTACTGGCAGCGGACTTCCTCAACACCGTGGAGACGGTGTGCCACAATGCGCCGACCGGGACTGTGGTCTCCCTGAACCGGGGATTCGTCGTGGCGCGGCTGGACCGCGACAGCTACGGGCTCTTTGAACAGCAGGCCCCGTTGAACGCCTACGGCCTCGGTCTGGTGGTGGACGGTGCCCGCCCGCGCAACATCTTCGACCTCGGCCCGCATGACAAGGTGAGTGAGTCGGCGGTCCACGAGACGCAGACCCCGAGCTGGATCGCGTTCCGTCACGGGCTCAACGACAGCCAGAGCAATGCCACCGAGCTGAAGCGCCTGAAGCTCCTGGTTCAGAACGCGGGGCCAGAGGCTGAGACCCTCGCGGCGCTCGGGGAACATTTTCCGCAGTTGGACCTGGCCTCGCTTCAGAGCCTGCCGGTGGTGAACGTGCAGGAGAACCTTGAGGGGATTGCCCGTCGGGCCATCCGCCGCACGCGCGCCCTCGAACCCGCACTTTCACAGGCCAGGAAGAAACTCCGCGCCAACGAGACCGCCCTCGCGCGGACTAGGAAGGAACTCCGCGACGTCAAGGCATCACGTTCCTACCGGCTGGCCCGCGCCATCGCCACGACCAGGAGCCTGCGTGCCGTGGTTTCGTTCCCACGACGTGCGTGGGCGGCCTGTCGGCGTTAGTTCAGTCGAAAACCACCGTGCGGTGCCCGTCCAGCAGGACGCGACGTTCGGCATGCCAGCGCACGGCCCGCGCCAGCGTCTGCGCCTCCACCGTGCGACCCTGTTCCACCAACTGCTCAGGCGTGCGGTCGTGCCGCACACGCACCACGTCCTGGTCGATGATGGGTCCCTCGTCCAGGTCGGCCGTCACGTAGTGGGCGGTGGCGCCGATCAGCTTCACGCCGCGCGCGTAGGCCTGGTGGTAGGGCTTGGCCCCCTTGAAGCTGGGTAGGAACGAGTGGTGGATGTTGATGGCTCGTCCCTCCAACGCCCGGCAGAAGTCATCGGAGAGGATCTGCATGTAGCGGGCCAGCACCACGAGTTCGATGTCGTGTTCCTCGATCAGCTCAAGGATGCGCGCCTCGCTGGCGGGTTTGGTCTCCGGGGTGACCGTCAGCTGCTCAAAGGGCACACCGTGGTACTCGGCCAGCGGCGCCAGGCTCTGGTGATTGGACACGATCACAGGCACCTCGATGGGCAGCGATCCCGCCTGCGCCTGGAACAGCAGTTCGTTCAGTGCGTGGGCTGCGGTGGAGCAGAGGATGAGGGTGCGTAAGGGGGAGTCGGCGTTGCGAATATCCAGGCTCATCCCGAAGCGACTGCGCAGTGGTTCCAGTTCCGCGCGGAGCCGTTCCTCGCTCTGGTCGGTCTCCACCTGAACCCTGAGGAAGAAGGAACCAGTGTCCTGGGAATCGTATTGTTGCGATTCCAGAATGTTGCCCTCCGCTCCGAGGATGGCGCCCGTGACGGCGTGGACGATCCCGGGCCGGTCGGGGCAGGAGAGGGAGATGATGAAGCGGGAAGACGAAGTCACAACAGCCAGATTAGTGGATTCGAGGTTGCTTTAGATGGCCGACGTGGCTGGCGCGGGTTCCGCGCTGATCTCCAGTGCCGCACGGGCGGCCTTCCGGCCGGCCCGAGTGGCGCCCAAGGTGGAGGCGCTGGGGCCGTAGCCCACCAGGGCGAGGCCGGGCGCAGAGGCGACCGATACGTCGTCGGGCAGCATCCGGATGCCGCCTCCCGGAGTGCGGAGGTGAAGCGGCGCCAGGTGATCAAGCGAAGCCCGGAAACCGGTGGCCCAGAGGATCACCTCCACCTCGGCGCTGGTGCCATCTTCGAAGCGCACGCCGTGGGGGAGGAGGTGCCGAATGGCGCCACGCGATTCCAGCCAGCCGGCGTCGATCCCGTCCTGGTAGAGGTCGGTCTGCAGGCCGGTCTCCGCGACCACGGAAAGCGGCGGGAGCCCAGCCCGAACGCGTTCGGACACGCGGTGCTCCACCCCGCGGCCCCATTCCTGCCCGAAGGGCTGGTCCGTGAAACGGGGCGGTGTGCGGGTGGACCAGACGGTGTCGACGCCGTGGCGTCGCAGCAACATGATGAACTGCGCGGCCGAGGCGCCGCCGCCCACCACCAGGACTCTCATGCCGTCGAACTCCTGGGGTGAGGTGAAACCCCGCGTGGTGAGCTGCCTGCCCTCGAAGTGGCCCGGATAGGTCGGGATGAAGGGTTTATCCCACGTTCCCGTCGCGGAGATCACCGCGTCCGCCAGGAACGTCCGGCTTATCCCCCTCCCGCGAGCCGCCGTCACGCGCTCAGCGGTCACGACGAAACGCGGACGCGCGCCCGGCCGCTGAGGGGCCGCATCCTCGGTGCGTTCCACGCTCGTGACCCGCCAAGGGCGCAGGACCTCGAGTTGTTCCTTGTCCTCGTAGGCCCCGTAGTAGCGCTTGACGACCTCGCGTGCTGGCTCCTCGGGATTGGGGGTCCCGAGGGGAAAACCGGGCAGATCGTGCAGACCATGGGCCCGGTCGAACGTCAGGGCGTCCCAACGATGCGACCAGGCCCCACCCGGTCCGGGGTTGGCGTCCAGGACCTCCAGATCCACGTGCGGGACCAAACCTGCACGCCGCAACCCATGTGCGGCAGAGAGCCCGGCTTGCCCCGCACCGATCACGACCACACGGCGCTGCTCGGTGGGGTGGCTCTCTGTCACAGACAGATACAACCACGCCGACGGCTTGGCTATTCCCGGGGGTGGGGTAGGAGGGAAGTGCCGGCGCCCGAGTCAGAGCCCAACACACTGCTTCCCATAGAGCCGCGTTCTCACCACAGAGCCATGCCTTGCCCAGCTCCACGGTGAATCCCCGGCTCTGCGATCGCCACAGAACCCTACCCGCTGCCTGACCCGAAGAAGTGGCCAAAGCTGTGCTGTCCGTCCACTGAGCCACCGCTGAGCATCGGGCGGTGCAGAATTCGCGGCGACGAGGATTTTGGCGCGCGAATACGGGGCAGCGCGCCGTCTGGGCCGGATCGGGGTGACTCCCGCCACGGTGAAAGTTGAAGAGTCAAATGACAGGGTGGTGTCGACCGCAAGGAAAACTCAACGAAGCGAGGACTGGCCATGAGCACCGCCCGAGCAAACACCCAGATCAACCTGGCCCTGACCATCATCAGGATCGCCATCGGAGCGGCCTTCATGGTGCACGGCACCCAGAAGGTCTTCGAATGGGGAATTGGCGGCACCTCCGACAGCTTCGAGGCGATGGGCGTCCCCCTGGCCTCCGTCGTGGGACCCGTGGTTGCCTTCCTGGAACTCATCGGCGGTGCCGCCATCATCCTGGGACTCTTCACCCGGATTATCGCCGCGTTGCTGGTCGTGGACATGGTGGGTGCAGCCTTCAGCGTCCACTTGGAGCAAGGCTTCTTCGTGTCAGAAGGAGGATACGAACTCGTCATGCTGCTCGGAGCAGGAGCGCTCGCCCTGGTCGCGGCCGGCCCCGGGGCCTGGGCCGTCGACAAGTTCTTCAGCCGCAAGTGATCCACCGCGCGTGATCCGCTGCGCGTTGGGGGCCGCGGCCTGCGCCGTGGCCCCCAACAGGCGCCGAAGGTGCGGACGTAACCACCCGCCGTCGGGCATGAGAAGAGTCTTCCCCTGCGCGCTGTAACCGATATGCTGAACACGTCGCGACTGGCGTCAGGGTGGAGCACCACCAGGGAGCGGCACCTGTGGCTTGACGGACCGAACGCCTGGGTCCGGAAGGTATAGGGGCCAACATGCCCCGCCAGCACCGTGTAATTACGCACCCACAGGAGTTGACCCGTGTCCCAGCCCAACGTCACCAACCTCCCCCTCGCAGAGGTGGACCCGGACATCGCCCGTCTCATCGACGGCGAACTGTCCCGCCAGCGTGACACCCTGGAAATGATCGCCTCGGAGAACTTTGCGCCCCGCGCCGTCCTCGAGGCCCAGGGATCAGTTCTCACCAACAAGTACGCGGAAGGCTACCCCGGACGCCGCTACTACGGCGGCTGCGAATGGGTTGACCAGGTCGAGGACCTGGCCCGCGACCGCGTCAAGGCCCTCTACGGAGCAGGCTTCGCCAACGTCCAGCCTCACTCCGGCGCCTCCGCCAACGCCGCCGCGCTCGCCGCGATGATCAACCCCGGCGACACCATGCTCGGTCTCTCCCTGGCCCACGGCGGCCACCTGACCCACGGCATGAAACTCAACTTCTCCGGCAAGCTCTACAACGTCGCCGCCTACGAGGTGGACTCCACCACTTTCCGCGTCGACATGGACAAGGTCCGCGAACAGGCACTCGAGACCCGCCCGCAGGTCATCGTGGCCGGCTGGTCCGCCTATCCGCGTCAGCTCGACTTCGCGGCATTCCGTTCCATCGCCGACGAGGTGGGCGCCTACCTGTGGACCGACATGGCCCACTTTGCCGGCCTTGCCGCCGCCGGGCTGCACCCGAACCCCGTGCCGTTCTCCGACGTCACCACCTCCACCGTCCACAAGACCCTGGCGGGCCCCCGCTCCGGCATGATCCTGTCCAACGACGTGGAGATGTCCAAGAAGATCAACTCCAACGTCTTCCCCGGACAGCAGGGCGGGCCGCTGGAACACGTGATCGCCGGTAAGGCCGTGGCCTTCAAGATCGCCGGATCCGAGGAGTTCAAGCAGCGTCAGGAGCGCACCCTTGAGGGCGCCAAGATCCTGGCCGAACGCCTGACCCAGCCTGACGTCGCCGCCGCAGGCGTGTCCGTGCTCACCGGCGGCACTGACGTGCACCTGGTGCTCGTGGACCTGCGCGAGTCCGAGATCAACGGCAAGGAGGGTGAGGACCTGCTCCACGAGGTCGGCATCACCGTTAACCGCAACGCCGTGCCGTTTGACCCCCGCCCCCCGATGACCACCTCAGGCCTGCGTATCGGTACCCCCGCACTGGCCACCCGTGGTTTCGGAGCGGCCGAGTTCACCGAGGTCTCCGACATCATCGCCGTGGCCCTGCGCGACGGAAAGTCCGCCGACACCGCCTCACTGCGCGCACGCGTGGACAAGCTCGCAGCGGACTTCCCGCTGTACCCGGGGCTCTGATCCGGTGACCGCAGAGAAGTTGGACGGACGCGCTGCGTCCGCCGCGATCAAAGCCGAGCTGACCGAACGAGTTTCCGCGTTGAAGGCCGCCGGTGTCACTCCCGGCATCGCCACCGTGTTGGTGGGCGCTGATCCCGCCTCACAGCTCTACGTCGGCATGAAGCACAAGCAGTCGAACGCGATCGGGATGAACTCGATCCAGCGTGAGCTGCCCGCCTCCGCCACCCAGGAGGAGGTGGAAGCGTTGATCGATGAGCTCAACGCCGATCCCACCTGCCACGGCTACATCGTGCAGCTGCCCTTGCCCAAGCACTTGGACACGGATGCGATCCTCGAACGGATCGACCCTGACAAGGATGCCGATGGTCTGCACCCCACCAACCTGGGGCGCCTGGTCCTGAACGTGAACACCCCGATCGAGTCGCCGCTGCCGTGCACTCCGCGTGGCGTGATCGAGCTGCTGACCCGCAACGGGTACTCACTCAACGGTAAGCACGTGGTGGTGGTGGGTCGTGGTGTGACCATCGGCCGCTCCATTGGGTTGCTGCTGACGCGGCGTGAGTACAACGCGACCGTCACGCAGGTGCACACCGGCACCGTGGACATGGGGCAGTACCTGCGTCAGGCCGACGTGATCGTGGCCTCCGCCGGTGTGAAGCACCTGATCAAGGCCGAGGACGTTAAGCCTGGTGCCGCTGTGCTGGATGTGGGCGTGACCCGTGGGGATCCGGATCCGGAGACCGGGAAGTCCAAGGTGTTCGGTGATGTGGATCCGGGTGTGGCCGAGGTGGCCGGCTGGCTCTCCCCGAACCCAGGCGGTGTGGGGCCCATGACCGTGGCCCTGCTGATGACCAACGTGGTGGAAGCCGCGGAGCGCTCACTCCAGCAGTAACCCACACCGGTCTCACCCCTGAAACGGGATGAACCCCCGAATTCTTGATGTGCACCGTCTTTTCGACGTGCACCGCCGCAGGACGACTGTGGATCAAGAATTCGGGGGTTCGTTGTCGCCAGGGTTAGGCGCTTAGCTGATCCCACGGGATCGTGAACGTGTAGTCCCAGCCGCCCTCATAGATACTGAGGTAGCGGAAGGTCACTCCCTCGTCGCTGACCATCCACTCGTACATGTCGACGTTCTGTAGCAGGCGGAATGGGTCCTCAGCCGCTCCATCCTTCTTCAACTCCTCCTTGAGATAATCAGTCAGCAGCGCGTCTAACTGGCTCTTGGAGACCCCTACGAACTCGGTTAGCGGAACCACCTTGCCGTTCGTGACGTCGACGGTCACGGAAAAGGCCACCTTAGTCATGTGGGTTCCGCCGCCCTCCGCGCCATCCAGGTCGACGATCGCGCTGGCATACCGACCTTTGTACACCGTGGATCCAGAGCGGGAGGATTTCAGGTAGGACTGTGCGAGCAGATCCTGGGTGCCCGGGTCGTTCTCGTCGTTGTACTGGAGCATCGCCGTCTGCTGGTCCAACAGGAACTTCCGCATTTTCTGGACCTTGCTGGAAACCTGGGCGTCAAAGGCCTTCTTGACCTGCTCGGTAGCGTTCTTCAAGGTCGGCACGCTGAGCGTCTCGGTGGCAAGATGTCCCGGCTCGTTCTTGCGGTCCACCTGCACCCAGTCAATCGTGACGGGTTCGGCAGGCTTAGTGGGACTCGGCGCAACGGACGTACTCGGAGTGGGGTCGGAGGCCGGGGCTGCGCTCCCGGTAGCGCTCTGGCTCGGGGCCGGAGCGTTCACGGTCTTGGTCACCGTGGGCTTGGGCTCGCTGCCGCCAGAACATGCGGCGAGTCCTAAGCTTACGGACAGCGCTGCGGCAACTGCGACGACGCTGCGGGTCCGACGATTCTGGCGTGCGGTGAAGTGTGCGCTCATCATTCCTGTACCCCTTATTTCTGTAGGTCGCTCCACGGGACGATGGCCCATTGGACATCGTCAGCCTCAGGCCCGCCCAACATGTCATGAGTTACCTCGAAGGTCACTCCCTTGCTGGACACGGCCCAAGCGACCCCGTCGGTATCGATGGAGGCGTTCTCCGCTCCAGAGACGCCCTTGGCAGCAAGTGCTCGCTGGAGGGCCGGGTCCACGGAGGTTGCTGACGCGGTGACGAATTGGTCGCGGCTGGCCAATTCACCGGTCTCGATGTTCATGGTCACGGCCATGGGGATACCGTGTCCGTGCGCACCACCACCCGGATATGGGTACAGCACTGTCATGATGCTGACGAATTGGTCGTTGAACACTTCGCCTTGCACCTTGCTCATGTTCAATAGGCACCCGTATTCGCAGTGCTCAAAGCCCTCCAACGATGATGGATTGGCTATTGATCTAGCCTGGGACACGTGGCGGGAGACCTCCGCATTGAACTTCTTGGAGATCTCTTCCGAGGCGTTTTCGAGGGAGGGGACCTCTAGGTTCTCGAAGTAGTTGCCAGGTCCTTCTTCGCCTCGTTTGATGGTGGTCCATTGCAGCGTTACGGGCTTCTGCGGTGCTGCCGAGCTGGGTGCTGTTGAACTCGGCGCAACCGCGCTGGAGGTGGTGGCCGCGTCAGTCGTTGCTGGTTCAGACGCTGCCAGGCTCGACGCAGGAGTGGAAGAAGCCGGAGCCGTCTCGGTTACGGTGACCGCGGCTTGCGGGGACGGGGAGGAACACCCAACGAGTGCCAAGCCGATTGCGGCGGCGATCCCCAGATGGAGTCGTCGCAAGGGGAGCGAGTGATTCACGGTCATCCTTGGTGCTTTTGAGTGAACGAAATCATCATGTCAAAGGCCTCTGACGAATTGCTCACGATGACGCGCCGCAGACACAGAAGACCCCGCCCGGGTCACACCGGGCGGGGTCGTTCCACAAACAGCTGCACTCAGTTCAGCACAACTGCCGTGCTGGCAAAGATGAAGACGCCAAGCAGCGCCAGGATGATAAAGATGATGATCCACCCGGCCAGGCAGATGAGGTTTATGATCAATCCGGCGATGGCCATGCCACGTCCGGCCGGTTCCCTGGACATACCGATGGCGCCCAGGACGACGCCGATGATCGGCAGGATGAAGGTGAATCCGAAGGCCAGGGACACGATGCCGATGACCAAGGAAGCCACGGACTTTCCCTTGGGCTCAGGGTAGGCGGGCGCGTAGTAGCCCTGCTGCTGGTATGGACCCTGATACGGATCCTGGGGCGGGTAGCTCATGGTCTCCGAGCGTAGTCCGACGGAAATAGCGTCGCGATATGGAAACGTCTCGAGGCCCGGCCCCGGTCAAGTGGGGGTCGGGCCTCGAAACGTTAGGCCGGCAGGGGGATCACGCCCTGCTGGCGAGGGGACTCAGTGTGGCTCAGGCCAGATCGAAGCGATCGTTGTCCATGACCTTCACCCAGGCGTTCACGAAGTTCTGGATGAAACGCGCATCCGCGTCGTCCTCGGCCCAGACCTCGGCCTGAGCGCGCAGCTCCGAGTTGGAGGAGAAGATCAGGTCGATGCGGGAGCCGATCAGCTTGGTGCCATCGGCCTTGACGCCGGCGAAGGCGTGGCCGTCCTTGTCCAGACGCTTCCACTCGGTGCCCAGATCCAGCAGGTTCACGAAGAAGTCACGGGTCAGCTGGCCCGGACGGTCGGTGAACACACCGGTGGTGGAGCCGTCCCAGTTGTTGCCGAGCACGCGCAGGCCGCCCACCAGCACGGTGGCCTCGGGGGCGGTCAGGCCCAGGAGGTTGGCGCGGTCGACGAACACGTGCTCCTCCGGCAGGACGGACTGCACCTTGAAGTAGTTGCGGAAACCGTCCTGCTTGGGCTCCAGGTAGGAGAAGGACTCGGTGTCCGTCTGCTCCTGGGTGGCGTCGCCACGACCGGAGTGGAAGGGGACCTCCACCGGGGTGCCAGCGGCCTCGGCAGCCAGCTCCACACCCACGTTGCCGGCCAGCACGATGGTGTCGGCCAGGGAGGCACCCGTGCCGGACTCCTCCGCGATCTTCTTCAGGGCATCCACGGTGTCGTTCACGCCGGACTTCACGTTGACCTCCCAGGAGCGCTGCGGCTCCAGGGCGATGCGGGCACCATTGGCGCCGCCGCGCTTGTCGGAGGAGCGGAAGGTGGAGGCGGAGGACCACGCGGCGGAGACCAGCTGAGCCACGGAGAGGCCGGAGGCCTTGATGGCGTCCTTCAGCGTGGCGACCTCGGCGTCGGAGAGCGTCTTGCCCGCCGGGACCGGGTCCTGCCAGATGAGGTCCTCTGCCGGAACCTCCTTGCCAAGGTAGCGAGCCTTGGGGCCCATGTCGCGGTGGGTCAGCTTGAACCAGGCGCGGGCGAAGGCATCGGAGAAGGCGGCCTGATCGTCCTTGAACTTGCGGGAGATCTTGTCCATCTCCGGGTCAACACGCAGGGACATGTCGGAGACCAGCATGCGCGGTTCACGCGTGCCGGAACCGTCGGCCTCGGGGACCAGTCCGGCGCCGCCATTGTCCTTGGGCTTGTAGTGCATGCCGCCGGCCAGGGAGTGGTCGATCTCCCACTCGTAGCCGTAGAGGATGTGGAAGAACTCGTTGTCCCAGCGCAGCGGGTGGTAGGTCCAGGTGACCTCGAGGCCGGAGCCCATGGCGTCGATGCCCTTGCCGGACTTGTAGTCCGACTTCCAACCAAGGCCCTGCTGCTCCAGCGGGGCCGCCTCCGGCACCGGACCGGGAGCGTCTGCGGGAGCGTTGCCGTGGGTCTTGCCGAAGGTGTGACCGCCGGCGATCAGGGCCACGGTCTCCTCGACGCTCATGCCCATGCGGCCGAAGGTGGTCTTGATGTCGCCTGCGAGGCGCAGCGGGTCACCGTCACCCTCGACGCCCTCGGGGTTGACGTAGATCAGGCCCATCTGCACGGCAGCGAGGGGATCCTCGAGGCTGTCGGCGCTGCGATCGGCGGCATAGCGGGTGGGATTGTCCAGCCACTCGGTCTCGGGGCCCCAGTACACGTCGTCGTCGGCCTCGAAGACGTCCGGACGGCCACCGGCGAAGCCGAAGGTCTTCAGGCCGCCCTCTTCCAGGGCCACGTTGCCTGCGAGGATCATCAGGTCGCCCCAGGACAGGGACTGACCGTACTTCTTCTTGACGGGCCACAGGAGTCGACGACCCTGGTCGGTGAGGACGTTGTCCGGCCAGGAGTTGATCGGGGCGAAACGCTGCTGGCCGGTGCCGCCACCGCCGCGGCCGTCCTGGACGCGGTAGGTGCCGGCGGAGTGCCAGGCCACACGGACGAACAGGCCGGCGTAGGAACCGAAGTCGGCCGGCCACCAGTCCTGGGAGGTGAGCATGACGTCGCGGATGTCGGCCTTGACGGCGTCCAGGTCCAGGGCCTCGAACTTGGCCTTGTAGTCCAGGTCGGACTGGGGGTTGGAGAGCTCGGAGTGCTTGGCGAGGACCTTCAGGTTCAGACGGTTGGGCCACCAGAATTGGTTGGCGTCACCCTGGGTGGGCCGAGGCAGCTGGCCCTCGCCGTGCATGACGGGGCACTTGTCGATGTCAGTCAATGTGATCCTTTCGGGACTTACCTGATGTGTCTCAGTCGGACTGGGTGGTTGGGTTCTCGATCTTTGCCGCGCAATCGGCACACACTCCCCGGTAGAGGACCTCTGCCACCTGGATCTGCATGCCGTGGGTTTCCGCAGGCTGCAGGCAGGGGGCGTGGCCCACCGCGCACTCCACGTCCTCGATGCGGCCGCACCGCACGCACTGGGCGTGGTGGTGGTTGTCGCCGAGTTCGGGTTCGTAGAGTGCCGGGGATTGTGGGACCTCGATCCGGCGCAGGAGGCCCGCTTCGGTGAGGTCGTTGACGATCGCGTGGATGGTGGCCAGCGCCACGGAGGGGTACTCGGCCCGGGTGTCCCGGTGGAGTTGTTCCGCTGTGGCGTGGTGGTGGTCGCTGGCTGCCCGCATGACTGCGAGCCGCTGGCCCGTGACGCGTCGACCGGTGCGGCGCAGGGCCGCGGACCACGCGAGGGGATCGGCGGCCGAGTGTGCCACCGAGTCCTCGTGATGGTGTCCGGTCGTGTGCTGCATGCCCACAGGTTTACTACTTCTGAATGGTTCGGGATAGCCAGGTGAGGCTTACCTTCCAATCAGGAATGGCATTGTTCACTGCCCGACGTCCTGTGCGTCACGCCCCAGCGCGACGCACCTGCGGTGCGTGGCAGCGCGGCCTTTGCCCTGAGGATGTGGCGCACCGCGCACGTAACGTCGGCTGAAATTCCATTGCAGGCGCAGACGGAGCATCTGCGCCTGCATTAGATAGTGCGCCTGCATTAGACATGGCGCGGACGCTAGGCATCGCGCGCCGACGTCGGGACGCTGTCGGGAGAATGAATCCTGACGCGCCAACTCATTGGCTTGTTTCAATCACTCTAAGTCGATAAATTGGACCGCGTGCCATCATCACCCCTGTCCTCAGAACCGATCGTCCGCGCCCGCGGCCTCACCAAGCGCTACGGCGACTTCACCGCCGTGGACGGTATCGACTTTGACGTGACACCGGGGGAGTCCTTCGGATTCCTTGGCCCCAACGGCGCCGGTAAATCCACCACCATGTCCATGGTGGGCGGCACCTCGACCCGCACCGCAGGCGACCTCACGGTCATGGGATTGGACCCCGATCAACAGGGTCCAGAGGTGCGTGCGCACCTGGGTGTGGTTCCGCAGCAGGACAATCTGGACGAGGAGATCAAGGTCTCCGACAACCTCTACGTCTACGGGCGCTACTTTGGCCTCAAGCGCAGCTACCTGAAGCAGAAAATCGGTGAACTGCTGGACTTCGCCCAGCTCACCGACAAGGCCTCCTCCCGCGTGGACGCCCTCTCAGGCGGCATGAAGCGACGACTGACCATCGCGCGTTCGCTCATCAACGAGCCCAACGTGTTACTGCTGGACGAGCCCACCACCGGGCTCGACCCGCAGGCCAGGCACATCCTCTGGGACCGCCTGTTCCGCCTCAAGGAACAAGGCACCACCCTGCTCGTCACCACCCACTTCATGGACGAGGCCGAGCAGCTCTGCGATCGCCTCATCGTCGTGGACCACGGCCAGATCATGGCGGAAGGTTCCCCGGCCCAGCTGATCCGTGACCACTCCACCCGCGAGGTGCTGGAACTGCGCTTCGGCTCCGACGCCAACCGCGACGCCGCAGCCCGCATTGCCGACCTCGGCGACCGTCAAGAGCTCCTCGCTGACCGCGTGCTGCTCTACGCAGATGACGGCGAGGCCGCCCTGAAGCAGGTGCAGGCCCGCGGCCTCACCCCGCTGGCCTCCCTGGTGCGACGCTCCTCCCTGGAAGACGTCTTCCTCCGCCTGACCGGGAGGACCCTCATTGACTGAGCGCATCCCCGACCACCACCCTGAAGCCGACGCACCGGAACCCAGGCACACGCCGTCGGGCACTGGCGAACACCTCCAAACCATCGGTGGCGACGCCACCCTCTTCGAGACCAAACTCCATGCGCACTCGCCGGAAGTCTCGGCGCGGAAGGTGCGCAGGCACGGCGCCTGGTACGTGACCGAGTACTACCTGCGCGCCATCGTCCGCTACGGCGACGTGATCCTGGCCGACGCCATCGGGTCGCCGCTGATGTACGTCCTCGCCATGGGCGTGGGGTTGGGTTCGCTGCTGGTCGGTAACGGCACCCTGTTCGACGACGTCTCCTACATCACCTTCATCGCGCCAGCACTGTTGGTCTCCGGTGCGGTGCAGGGCGCGGTCACCGAATCCACGTTCCCGGTCATGGACGGATTCAAGTGGCACCGGCTCTACCAGGGGCCCGTGGTCACGCCGATCACGCCGCAGCAGATCGCGCGTGGGCAGATGCTCGCCATCGCCATCCGGCTGTTCACGCAGTCGTTGCTCTTCCTCGGTGTGGTGGCGCTCTTCGGCGCCGTCACGAGTTGGTGGGGGCTGCTGGCCGTGCCGGTGGCAACGCTGGCCGGCCTGGCGCTCGGTCTGCCGATCATGGCGTATTCGGCCACGATCCGTGAGGAGAAGGGTCAGTTCTCCGTGATCATGCGCTTCATCTTCATGCCGCTGTTCATGTTCTCCGGGACGTTCTACCCGCTGGCGAACCTGCCGATCTTCCTGCAGTGGATCGGCTGGATCTCCCCGATCTGGCATGGGACCGAGGTGTCCAGGCTGCTGATGTACGGCCACGCCGTGGACACGTGGCTGGTGCTGGTCCACCTGCTGGCACTCGCGGTGTTCGCCGTGGTGGGGTACCTGTTCACCATTCGCAATTTCACGTCTCGGTTGAAGGGGGAGAAATGAGCACGACGCCCGCAGCCGACGCCCAGCGCATCCCGCCCGTGCCGCAGGGCAAGTCGCCCGTGCCGCAGCG
>JBQDZM010000010.1:26801-29157 GCA_052108535.1 Galactobacter sp.
GCCCGTGCCGCAGCGCAAGCGCGGCGCCCTGTACGGGCGCAACGCCCGCGCCGTGATGCAGCGCTCCTGGATGGCGACCAAGAATGCCACCTGGGTTGTCATCGTGACAGGCTTCCTGGAACCGGTGCTCTACCTGCTTTCTATGGGCTTTGGGCTCGGTGCCGCGGTGGGCACCGTGGAGGGCCCCGGCGGAGTCTCCATGTCTTACGCGGCATACATCGCGCCCGCGCTGTTGGCGACCTCCGCAATGAACGGCGCCCTCATGGACTCCAACAACATGTTCTTCAAGCTCAACCACGCCAAGCTCTACCGGGTCATGCTCTTCACGTCCCTGGGGCCGCTGGACGTGGCCTTCGGGGAGATCATGATGGCGCTGGCCCGCGGGCTGCTTTATGCGCTGGGTTTCTCGGTGATCGCGTTCAGCTTCGGTCTGGTCCCGAGCATGTGGGGGATCCTGATGATCCCGGGTGCTGTGTTGATCGCCTTCTCGTTCTCCGCGTTGTTCATGGCGATCATTACCTTCATCAAGCGCTTCCAGCAGCTGGACTGGATCAACATGATCACGATGCCCATGTTCCTGTTCTCCGCCACGTTCTTCCCGCTCTCCGCCTACCCCGATGGCGTGCGTTGGGTGATTGAGGCGCTGCCCTTGTGGCATGGCGTGGATATGCTGCGGCATCTTGCCGTGGGAGTCATCGACATATCCCTGTTGTGGCATGTGCTGTACTTCCTGGTCATCGCGGCTGCCGGTCTGATGGTGGCCACGGGACGGCTGCGGAAGCTCTTCCTGCGCTAGGCTGCAGCGAAGCCAACGCGGTGACGAGGATGGGGTCAAGGTGGCGACTCGAGACGAAGCGGCCAACGCGCGCTACAACCCGTTGCGCTCCAGCAGTTTGGCTCTGGGAGGACGACGGCTAATGCTGCTCACGCCGCCGGAGGCTGCGGTGAGACTCGGCATCGACACGTTCCTGGAGCATGGGTTCGCGAACCTTGAGGAGGATTTCGACGCCGTGGTTCGGGCCGAGGAGTCCGGCTGGGTGGCCGACGCGGTGTGGATCGGGGATAGCAGACGCTCCTGGCGGCGCAGTTTCGTTGCTGACCTGCTCGGGCCGACGTTGTTACCGTTGGTCGTCCCAGCGCTGCGCCCGGGCATCCCTCCGACCCTCGTCGTCGTCGCCGCCCGAGTGCTTGAGGACGGCACCACCGAGCTCCTTGTCATGCCGCACGAGTCCACCAAGGGCGACCCGGAAGCGCAGGGCGGTGCCAGCGCGAAGGTGCAGGCCGGAACCGACGCCGTCCAAGCGAGTGTGGCCCGGGAAGGCACGCTCCTCGCTGTGGACCGCAAAGCTCTGCCCAGGTTTGACCTCAGAGATCCGGAGTGCCCCGCCTCGATGATGGCGGTGAGAAGACTCATCGGGTGGAAATAGCGCCAGCGGTCGTCGTTCCACCTGCAGCGAACCGCGCTCCGTCGTGCCCATCGCGTTTGAGACAATGGGTGCATGCCTGAGATCGTCACCGGTTCCGTGTCCAACCCCGCCAATGGCCCGCGTCGTTCCACCATGGGCCCGGTGGCCGTCGGAGCCATCGTGGTGCTCCTCTTCGTCGCGGTGCTTTTCGCAGCGAACCAGAACGAGGTCGTGGGCTGGATCGTCGCCTTCCTCGTGGCCGCGTGGCTGATCTTCGCGATCGTGGCCCTCGTGGTCATCCGTCGCGGCGCCCGCGCGGTGGGCAGGAAGTGGGACGACACCAACGCGAACCTTGCTGCACGCACCTCCGGGACCACCGTGGGTGTCATCGACGAGGAAGAGCGCAACCACGAGCTGAAGCTGGACCACTCCTTCAAGATCATCCAGGTGCAGCACGGCCAGGTCACCAAGTACATGGCCCAGGACGGCGAGGAGGCCAAGGACCAGGTCAACCGCGCACTGGAGACCATCCAGATCACCGCGACCAACGCCCGCGACATGATCAACCAGCGCCGCAAGGACCGGGCCTCGGCTGGTGTCGACGGCGAGATCGTGGACGACTGAGGGGCCCCCTCATCGCCTCAATCCGCGACCTGGCTTTCGAACGACTTCAGTTCTGACACCAGGTTGGCGAAGCTTCCTTTGGCGCCCGGTGTCGTGGCGTCGCTTTGTGACGCGGCCGCAGCCGCCTTGGCAATTGAATCGAGATCGTCGTCCTGCGCCATACCGCTGGTGAACCCGCCGCCAGGCAATTCGAAAATCAGTCCCTGCGGATGTAGGGCCACGAGAGTGGCCCCCTCCGGGAGTCCGGCACGCGGGTCCTCGACGTTGACTTCGGGAGAGAACGCCTCCTCCTGCGGTGACGGGTTCTCCACCCCGGCCACGATGAC
>JBQDZM010000010.1:29257-47395 GCA_052108535.1 Galactobacter sp.
CGGGAGAGAACGCCTCCTCCTGCGGTGACGGGTTCTCCACCCCGGCCACGATGACCCTGGTCCCGGCGGGGCGGCGGCCTTCAACTCCTTCATACTCAACACGGTTGACCCTTGCCCCTCGGCAACTTCCGGTGCACCGGAAGCCTCCAGGCCCTCAACGCCGCGGGATACGGAGACGTGGACCGTTTCCGCTTGGTCTGCGGTGAGGGTCTTGGCCGCCGTCTGAACTTGCACCGAGAGCACCGCAAACCGTTCTGCGTCATCGCCATCGATAATGCTGCGCCCTTCGGTCCAATCCTTCACCTCTCCGACGACGACCACGTCCTCGATCCCGGCTAGGTCGGTCAGCGTCGACTGGATGTCGTAATCGAATTCAACGGATCCGCGGATGGTGCCGGGGTCGGTGGAACCTCCGGCGGCTCAACATGATGCGAGCAGCAGCACTGCAGCCACGGGAGCGGCGAGCCTGGTCCACGGGAAGTGCATGGCTGGTTCCTCTGTCCGAAATAGGGGTTGATGTGAGGTGCTCCGTAGCGGGTGGTCCAAGTTTGGCCTATCGCAGCCATAGATCGTAGTACCTGTCTTTGGTTGCGGCTCGCCCTGTGGCCCCAGCGAAACCACTAGACTGGATGCCGTGACTGCGAACGCCGAGATTCCACTGCCCACCTTCCCGCCCTCCGTGGACAAGGGCACCGCGACGCGGATCGCCACGGTCAACGTGAACGGGATCCGTGCCGCCTACAAGCGCCACATGGAGCACTGGGTCGCCGAGCGCGACATCGACATCCTGTGCATGCAGGAGGTCCGCGCCCCCGACAAGATCGTTAACGACTTCCTGGGCAGCGACTGGCATGTGATCCACGCTGAGGCCGAGGCCAAGGGTCGCGCAGGAGTGCTGATCGCCTCCCGCGAGCAGCCGGAAGCCACCCGGATCGGCATCGGTGAGGACTACTTCGCGACGTCGGGACGCTGGGTGGAGGCGGATTTCACCATCAACGGGACGCCCCTGACCGTCGCCAGCGTGTACGTGCACTCCGGCGAGGTGGATACACCCAAGCAGGTGGACAAGTACCGTTTCCTGGACACCATGACCACCAAGCTGCCTGCCCTGGCGCATTCCGGCCGCGACGTGCTGCTGGTGGGTGACATGAACGTGGGCCACACCAAGTTGGACATCAAGAACTGGAAGGGCAACGTCAAGCGCTCTGGCTTCCTGCCGGAGGAACGCGCTTACTTTGACCGCTTCTTCGGTGAGGAGATTGGCTACCGCGACGTGGCGCGCCAGCTGGCCGGCGACGTCGATGGACCCTTCACCTGGTGGTCGTGGCGCGGGAAGGCCTTCGACAACGACACCGGCTGGCGCATCGATTACCAGATGGCCACCCCGGACCTCGCCTCCCGCGCAGTACGCGCCGTGGTGGACCGCGCCGACTCTTACGACACGCGGTTCTCCGACCACGCACCCCTCGTCGTCGACTACCAGTTCTGACCGCTCCTGGCCGCTCGCCCGTGTTCGCAGCACGCGCTGAGCGCAGAGCCACCACTTCCATTTAAGGATTCATTCCGCATGACTACTGAGACCCCGCAACCCCGCATCCTCTCCGGGATGCAGCCCTCCGCGGATTCGCTGCACCTGGGCAACTACTTGGGCGCCCTGGTGAACTTCGTCAAGCTGCAGGACAGCTATGACACGTTCTACTTCATTCCCGATCTGCACTCCATCACGTCCCCTGACGGCGGCACGGATCTGGCCAACCGCACCCGCACCACCGTGGCGCAGTACATCGCCGGCGGCGTCGATCTTGAGCGGTCCACGATCTTTGTCCAGTCCCATGTGCCGGAGCATGCGGAGCTGGCTTGGGTGCTCAACTGCCTCACCGGGTTCGGCGAGGCCTCGCGCATGACCCAGTTCAAGGACAAGTCGGTGCGCTACGGTCAGGACTCCACGAACGTGGGCCTGTTCACCTACCCGGTCCTCATGGCGGCAGACATCCTGCTCTATCAGGCCAATTCGGTGCCGGTCGGCGCGGATCAGAAGCAGCACGTGGAGCTCACCCGTACGCTGGCGCAGCGCTTCAACCACCGCTACGGGGAGACTTTCGTGGTCCCCGAGCCGTTCATCCCGCAAGAGGGCGCCAAGGTCTACGACCTGCAGGAACCCACCTCCAAGATGTCCAAGTCATCGGCGTCCCCGAACGGTCGGATCAACATCCTGGACACGCCGAAGGTGATCGCCAAGCGCATCAAGTCCGCTGTGACGGATGACGGCAATGTGGTTGCCTTCGACCGCGAGAACAAGCCCGGTGTGTCCAACCTGCTCTCCATGCTCTCCGTGGTGACGGGGACGCCGGTGCCGGAACTCGTTGCCTCCTACGAGGGCAAGATGTACGGACATCTGAAGGTGGATGTGGCCGATGCCGTGGTGGCCGCCTTGGAGCCCGTCCGGAACCGGACGTTGGAATTGCTCGACGATCCGGCGGAGTTGGATCGCATCCTGGCCCAGGGTGCCGCCAAGGCCCGCGAGGTCGCTTCCGCGACCTTGGCTTCTGTGTACGACGCGGTGGGCTTCCTGCCGCCGCTCGGACGGGCCTGAGGAACTTATGTCTTCTCCGGCCTCCGTTGCAACGAACAGAATCGGCGTGGTGATCCCTGTCCCGGAGCCGCGCGCTGAGCGGCTGCGCACCGTGAGACGGCAGGCCGGGGATCCCCTGGCGGCTCTTGAACCGCATCTCACGCTGGTGACCGGCGTGGAGGTGGGGGACTGGGATGCTGCGCTGGCGCATGTGCGTTCCGTTGCCGCTGCTACCGCACCGTTTAACGTGCTCTTCCAAGGCGCGGGGACGTTCCGTCCCGTAACCCCGGTGGTCTTCGCAGCCGTCGCGGAGGGAGCCAGCGAATGCGTGCAGCTCCATGAGGCCTTGCAGTCAGGTCCGTTGGACCTTCCCAGCGAGTACCCCTATGTTCCGCACGTGACGCTGGCCCAGCACGTGGACGATGCCGCACTCGATGCCGCGGCTCTGTCGCATTCGCTGGAGCGGTGGTGGCTCTTCGCCGACTCGCTGTCCGTGTACGCGACCTCGGCCGACGCGCCGGGGGAGTGGGAGTTCGTGGAGTCTGTGCCGCTGGGTGGCTGACCGTAGCTCGTTACACGGTGCGTTGACACGTCCGTCGGTGTGGATCCAGGTATTCACACCGACGGACGTGTCTTAGCACCGACGGACGTCCAAGCAGGCAAATGAAGTTCAGGCTGGCAGGCAAGCAAGCAGGTAGGCAGAGTGCAGGCAGGCAGGCAAGCAAGCAGGTAGGCAGAGTTCAGGCAGGCAGGCAAGCAGGCAGGTATACAGAGTTTAGGCATGCGAAAGGGCCCCGGAACACATGTTCCGGGGCCCTTCGTCAGTCTCAGTCAGTCTCAGACGGTGCGGTGCAGGATGGCCTGCTTGACCTCGGAGATGGCCTTGGTGACCTGGATGCCACGGGGGCATGCCTCGGTGCAGTTGAAGGTGGTGCGGCAGCGCCACACGCCTTCCTTGTCGTTGAGCACCTCGAGACGCAGGTCAGAAGCCTCGTCACGGGAGTCGAAGATGAAGCGGTGAGCGTTCACGATCGCGGCAGGACCGAAGTACTGGCCGTCGGTCCAGAACACCGGGCAGGACGTGGTGCAGGCTGCGCAGAGGATGCACTTGGTCGTGTCGTCGAAGCGCTCGCGGTCCTCGGCGGACTGCAGGCGCTCCTTGGCCGGCTGGTGGCCCTTGGTGATCAGGAACGGCATGACCTCGCGGTAGGACTGGAAGAAGGGCTCCATGTCCACGATCAGGTCCTTCTCGCACGGGAGGCCCTTGATGGGCTCAACCGTGATGGGCTTGGACGTGTCCAGGTCCTTGAGGAGGGTCTTGCAGGCCAGGCGGTTACGGCCGTTGATGCGCATGGCATCGGAGCCGCACACGCCGTGGGCGCAAGAACGGCGGAAGGACAGCGAGCCGTCCTGCTCCCACTTCACGCGGTGCAGGGCGTCCAGCACGCGGTCCGTGCCGTACATGGTCAGCTGAAACTCGTCCCAGGTGGCCTCCTCGGAGACCTCGGGGTTGTAGCGGCGGACCTTGAGGGTGATGTCGAAGGACTCGACGGCACCGCCGGTGCCGGCGTTGAGCTCGACCTTGGATGCGGGTTCGGCGACTGCAGTGCTCATCAGTACTTACGCTCCATGGGCTCGTAGCGGGTGAAGATGACCGGCTTGGTGTCGAAGCGCATCCCCTTGATGCCCTCCGTCTCAGCCTCGTCATCCTTGTAGATCATGGTGTGCTTCATGAAGTTCTCGTCATCACGCTTGGGGTAATCCTCGCGGAAGTGGCCGCCGCGGGACTCGTGACGGTGCAGCGCAGAGACGGTCATGACCTCGGCGAGGTCAAGCAGGAAGCCCAGCTCGATGGCTTCGAGGAGGTCAAGGTTGAAGCGCTTGCCCTTGTCCTGGATGCCGATGTTCTCGTAGCGCTTGCGCAGCTTCTCGATGTCGGCCAACGCGGTGGCGATGGTGTCGCCGGAGCGGAACACCTGCATGTTGGCGTCCATGGTTTCCTGCAGGTCCTTGCGGATGGAGCCGACGCGCTCTGCACCGTTGTTGTCCCGCACGTGGGCAACCTGCTCCTCGACGAAAGCAGTGGGGTTCTCGGGGAGAGCCACGAACTCGGCGTCGAGTGCGTACTTTGCGGCGTTGATGCCGGAGCGCTTGCCGAACACGTTGATGTCAAGCAGCGAGTTGGTGCCCAGACGGTTGGAGCCGTGCACGGACACGCAGGCGACCTCACCGGCGGCGTAGAGGCCGGGGACGATGGTGTCGTTGTCCTGCAGCACTTCACCCTTGATGTTGGTCGGCACGCCGCCCATCACGTAGTGGGCGGTGGGGAACACCGGGACGGGCTCGGTGTAGGGCTCAACACCCAGGTAGGTGCGCGCGAACTCGGTGATGTCCGGGAGCTTGGCGTCGATGTGCGCCGGCTCCAGGTGGGTCAGGTCCAGGTAGACGTAGTCCTTGTGGGGGCCGCAGCCGCGACCCTCACGGACCTCGTTGGCCATGGAACGAGCCACGATGTCGCGGGGGGCCAAGTCCTTGATGGTGGGGGCGTAGCGCTCCATGAAGCGCTCTCCCTCGGAGTTACGCAGCACGGCGCCCTCACCGCGGGCTGCCTCGGAGAGCAGGATGCCCAGACCGGCCAGACCGGTCGGGTGGAACTGCACAAACTCCATGTCCTCCAGCGGGATACCGCGGCGGTAGATCATGGCCATGCCGTCACCGGTCAGGGTGTGGGCGTTGGAGGTGGTCTTGAAGACCTTGCCTGCACCACCGGTGGCGAAGACCACGGCCTTGGCCTGGAAGGTGGCGATCTCGCCGGTGGAGAGGTCGTAGGTGACCACGCCGGAGACGCGCTTCTGCTGGTATTCGGTGCCGTCCTCGCGCTTGGCTGCTTCCTCGGTGAGGAGGACGTCAAGCACGTAGACCTCGTTGTAGAACTCGACGTTGTGCTTCACGCAGTTCTGGTAGAGGGTCTGGAGGATCATGTGGCCGGTGCGGTCTGCTGCGTAGCAGGCGCGGCGCACGGGGGACTTGCCGTGGTCGCGGGTGTGACCACCGAAGCGGCGCTGGTCGATCTTGCCCTCAGGGGTGCGGTTGAAGGGAAGACCCATGTGCTCCAGGTCCAGCACGGCGTCGATGGCTTCCTTGGCCATGACCTCGGCTGCGTCCTGATCAACCAGGTAGTCGCCACCCTTGATGGTGTCGAAGGTGTGCCACTCCCAGTTGTCCTCTTCGACGTTGGCGAGGGCTGCGCACATGCCGCCCTGGGCCGCGCCGGTGTGGGAGCGGGTGGGGTAGAGCTTGGTCAGGACCGCGGTGTGGGCGCGCTGGCCGGCCTCGATGGCGGCGCGCATGCCGGCTCCGCCGGCTCCGACGATCACGACGTCGTACTGATGTACCTGCATTCGTGTGATTCCTTTAAAGATCTTGTCTTTTGTACCCGGGTGGGTCTGGTTGATCGGATTCGGTGGCCCCGGTCAAGGGAGGTCACCGGGTCGCTCAACCGACGGGGCAGAAGCCGTATTCCTTACCAGTGACCATGCAAGGGTCAAAGGTGAAGATCACCAGGGTGCCGAGGATGATGATGAACGCCGTGACGATGTAGAGGATGCCCTTGAGCCAGAACCGGGTGCGGTCCTTCTCTGCATAGTCGTTGATGATGGTGCGAACACCATTGGTGCCGTGCAGCATGGCGAACCACAGCATGGCCAGATCCCAGATCTGCCACAGCGGGCTGGCCCACTTGCCGGCCACGAAGCCCCAGTCGATGGCGTGCACGCCGTCGCCAACCAGCAGGTTGGTGAAGAGGTGGCCAAAGATCAGGACGACCAGGATCACACCGGAGATGCGCATGAACAGCCAGGCGATCATCTCGAAGTTGGTGCGGGACTTGCGGGAGCGGTTGTACTTGGGGTCAATCCGCTGGGAGCGGGGTGCGTCGATCTGCGCGGTCATGATCAGTGCCCTCCCAATGCGAGCGTGAGGTGACGGAAGCCGAACGCGGCCACGAAGACCACCCAGACGACCATGACGGTCCAGAAGAGAGCCTTCTGGATCTTGGGTCCCTGCTTGAGGAAGTCGACGAGGATCAGGCGCAGGCCGTTGAAGGCGTGGAACATGATGGCGGCGACGAGAGCGAACTCGCCGATGGCCATCAGGGGGTTCTTGTACGCCTCGATGACGGCGTCGTAAGCGCCGGGGCTGACGCGTACCAGCGCGGTGTCCAGAACGTGGACCAATAGGAAGAAGAAGATGACTACACCGGTGATTCGGTGCCCAACCCATGACCACATGCCTTCACGGCCGCGGTAAAGGGTGCCGGAAGATGCCTTCGACACGTAAATACCTCCATGCCTCCACCGGGCGCGTGGTTGGTCCACGCAGGTGAGGGTGCTTCCCGATGTGAGCTTTTCAGGCCGATCCTAGACCACTTTCGAGCGATGTTCATGCTTCTGCGTGACTTCATGTGGCCAGCGTCACCGTTGTTTCTTATTTCCCCTGCAGCCCGCAGCATAACGGGATTCTCTGGTATCGTAATTAAGGCAGGTGAGGCTATGGGTCACCCATTCCCGGGGTGCATGGTTGACATGCAAGGAATGGAGGTTTAAAAGCGTGACCCTGTGGCGGCAGTCAGGTTGGTCTGGTGCGGTTGAGGACGCGGGTGTGAGGGCCTCGTCCGGTACCGTGGATCCAATGAATGAGCCGCTGTTGGGACGCTTTCATGCCGTCATCCCCGCTGGGGGTACTGGGACCCGGCTGTGGCCGTTGTCCCGCGCAGCCGCGCCCAAGTTCCTCCACGATCTCACCGGATCAGGTACCGCCCTGATTCGTTCCACCTATGATCGGCTAACGCCGCTGGCCGAGAACCGGATCATGGTGGTGACGGGCCGTGCCCATGGTGCGGCGGTGAGCGCGCAGCTTCCCGCCCTGACCGTGGGAAATCTGGTCTTGGAGCCCTCGCCCAAGGATTCCGCCGCCGCCATCGGCCTGGCCGCTGCCATCCTGTATCGCCGTGACCCGAACACCATCATGGGTTCCTTCGCCGCAGACCAGGTGATCGTTCCCGTGGAGACCTTCCACGCTGCCGTGGTGGAGGCGGTCAGGATCGCCGCCACGGACAAGATCGTGACCATCGGCATCACACCGACGTATCCGGCCACCGGCTTCGGGTACATCCGCTGCGGCGATCCCCTAGACGTGGACGGCGCGCCGCATGGCTTCAGCGTCGCGGAATTCGTAGAGAAGCCAGAAGCGAAGGTGGCGCAGGACTATCTCGCATCGGGACAGTTCCTCTGGAATGCGGGCATGTTCGTGGCTCCCGTCGCATTGATGCTTAAACACCTCAGGGCCAATCAGCCGGAACTGGCCGTCGGCGTCGAGCGGATCGCGGACGCCTGGGACACGGCTCAGCGCGACGAGGTCATCGAAGAGGTCTGGCCCACGCTCCCAGGGATCGCCATCGACTACGCGGTGGCTGAACCCGCCGCGGCTGCCGGCGACGTGGCCGTGGTTCCAGGCGACTTCACGTGGGACGACGTTGGGGATTTCGCGGCGCTCGGCCGGCTGAACCCGGCCGCCGACGAAACCGGCACCACCGTCCTCGGGGAAGGCGCTCGCGTCTATGTGGACCAGGCCAGCGGCATCGTGGTTTCCGATACCAAACGCGTCATCGCCCTGATCGGGATCGATGACGTGGTGGTGGTGGACACCCCGGACGCCCTCCTGGTCACCACGAAGGATCACGCCCAGCAGGTGAAGGGTGCGGTGGAGGCGCTCAAGGCGCACGGCGAGACCGACGTCCTCTGACGGTCGACACCGTAACCACCGTCACCGGCCGCTTAGACTGACCAAGAACCTTCAGCAGCAGGAGTACGGAGATGAGTCGTGGCCAAGGAAGTCATCCAGGTGCCCAAAGTGGGTCCCGTTGTGGAACGTCACCTCGAGGAGCTGATCGCGTTCCGACGTGACGTTCACGCCCACCCCGAACTCTCCTTCCAGGAGGAACGCACCACCGGCCGGATCATCGAGGTCCTCACCTCTGCGGGTCTGACGCCTCACCGCATGAGCGGCACCGGGGCCTGGGTGGAGATCGGTGAGGGTGACCTCGCGATCGGGTTGAGGGCGGATATCGATGCCCTGCCGCTCACGGAGAAGACGGGTCTGGAGTACGCCTCGACGAACCCCGGCGTGTGCCATGCCTGCGGTCACGACATTCACACCACGGTGCAGTTGGGGACGGCGCTGGCCCTGAAGGACCTCTACGACGCCGGGCAGCTCCACGGTCGTGTGCGCATCCTCTTCCAGCCGGCGGAGGAACGGATGCCTGGCGGCGCCAAGTCCGTGATCGAACAGGGGCTGCTCAACGATGTTCCCCGTGTGCTTGCCCTGCACTGCGAGCCGCGGGTGCCGGTGGGGCATATCGCCACTCGTATCGGTGCCATCACCTCCGCATCTGACACGATCCGCATCCGCCTGGTGGGTCGCGGAGGCCACACGTCGCGTCCGCACCTGACGGAGGATCTGGTCTTCGCGCTGAGCCAGATCGCCATCGGCGTGCCCGCCGTGCTCTCCCGCCGCATCGACGTCCGTTCTGCGGTGTCCGTGGTGTGGGGACAGATCAACGCGGGGAATGCGCCGAACGCGATCCCCAGCGTCGGTACGCTCTCCGGCACCATGCGCTGCCTGGACGGCAAGGCCTGGGAGTCCGCCGGAGAGCTACTGGACGAGGTCGTGGCTCAGGTCGCCGCCCCCTACAACGTCAAGGTGGAGCTGGAACACATCCGCGGCGTACCCCCGGTGGTGAACACCCCGGAGGAAACGGCTCTGATCGAGGAAGCCGCCCGCGGCGAGATCGGCGCGGACGCCATCGAATTGATCGGTCAATCGATGGGCGGCGAGGACTTCGCCTGGATGACCCAGGAGCGCCCCGGCGCCATGTTCCGCCTGGGCACGCGCCGCCCCGACGGGCCGGAATACGACCTCCACCAGGGCAACTACAACCCTGACGAACGCGCCATCGGCGTCGGTGTGCGGATCATGACCGCGTCCGCCTTGCGCGCCATCGCGGAACGCAACGCGGACGTCAGCCCGCGGTAGCGGCGGGGCTGACGCCCCACCAGACCCATGCCCGACGACGGGACTTCAGCACCCGCCGTCGGGCATTCTTCTGCGCGGTGCAGCGCAGCGGCGGATGACAAGCACATTTCGTGATCCCTATGCACGTCGCGGCGTTCATACGGCTTCATACTCCGGGGTATCCTGGTTCCGGCGCTTGCCCCATGAGCTGGGGAAGGCTCCGCCCGCATCGCCGACCAGGAGGCTCTCTTGAAGACCACCCGTACCCGTATGGGCGCTGCTGCGTCCGTTCTCGGAATCACCGCGCTCGTCCTCGCAGCTTGTGGTTCCGCCCCCGAGGACTCCAAGGAGTCCAAGACCGCTGATACCGGCACCGAGACCTCCGCCCCCAAGGGTGAGCCGGCCACCGACTTCATCGGTTGCATCGTCTCCGACTCCGGCGGATTCGACGACCAGTCCTTCAACCAGACCTCCTACGAGGGCCTGAAGCAGGTCGAGGCCTCCCGCCAGATCCAGATCAAGCAGGCTGAGTCCGGCGACGACTCCGACTTCAAGCCGAACCTGGACGGCATGGTCAAGAACAAGTGCGACCTCACCTACGCCGTGGGCTTCAACCTGGCCAAGGCCACCAAGGAAGCCGCTGACGCCAACCCGGACGTGCACTTCGCGCTCCTGGACGACGACTCCGCCACGGCAGACAACATCAAGAACCTGACCTACCAGACCGATGAGGCCGCCTACCTGGCCGGCTACCTGTCTGCCGCTCAGACCAAGACCAACAAGGTCGGCACGTTCGGCGGCATGAAGATCCCCACCGTGACCATCTTCATGGAGGGCTTCGCCGAGGGCGTGGCGCAGTACAACGAGGACAACGACAAGAACGTCCAGGTGCTCGGCTGGAACAGCAGCAAGCAGGACGGCACGTTCGTCGGCGACTTCGAGAACCAGGACAAGGGCAAGTCCATCACCGCCAACCTGCTCGCTCAGGGCGCGGACATCATCATGCCCGTGGCGGGCCCCGTGGGTCTGGGTGCGCTGTCCTCCATCCAGGAGTCCAAGGACCAGGGCAACGACGTCAAGGCCGTGTGGGTCGACTCCGACGGCTACCTGGCTGTGCCCAAGCACAAGAACATCATGCTGACCTCCGTCATCAAGGCCATGGACCACACCGTGGAGGACGTGACCAACGAGGCCATCGACGGCAAGTTCTCCAACGAGCCTTACGTCGGCACCCTGGAGAACGAGGGCGTGGCGCTGGCTCCGTTCCACGACTTCGACTCCGAGGTCTCCGATGAGACCAAGAAGCAGCTGGATGACATCAAGGAAAAGATCATCTCCGGTGAGCTGAAGGTCGGTTCCTCCAACTGATCCGGATGGTTCCACGCGGGTGCCGTCCACCACGCACATGCGTGGTGGACGGCACCCGCTGCCCGTCCCCACTCTCTGCACTTTCTGCACTATCTGCCTGAGTCGGCAGCCGTTTTCCCTTCCCAACGAGCGGATACATCACACGTGAAACTCGAACTCGAGAACATCTCCAAAGCGTTCGGTGACTTCTACGCGAACAAGGACATCTCCTTGACGGTGGAACCCGGGCAGATCCATGCCTTGTTGGGTGAGAACGGCGCAGGGAAATCCACCCTGATGAACGTGCTCTACGGGCTCTACGAACCCACGGCAGGGCGCATCCTGGTGGATGACCAGCCGGTGCATTTTGACGGACCGGGTGACGCCATGGCCGCAGGCATCGGCATGGTCCACCAGCACTTCATGCTGGTCCCCGTCTTCACGGTCGCCGAGAACGTCGCCTTGGGCGCGGAATCCACCTCCGCCGGGCTGCTGAGCCTGAAGGAGACCCGCCGCAAGATCAAGGAGATCTCCGACCGCTACGGCTTCGGGGTCGATCCCGATGCCATCGTGGAGGAACTCCCGGTCGGTGTGCAGCAGCGCGTGGAGATCATCAAGGCCCTGGTGCGTCAGGCCACGGTCCTCATCCTCGACGAGCCCACCGCCGTATTGACGCCGCAGGAGACCGACGAACTCCTGGCGATCATGAAGGACCTGGCTGCCTCCGGCACGTCCGTCGTGTTCATCTCCCATAAGCTGCGTGAGGTCAAGGCCGTCTCCGACGTGATCACCGTGATCCGCCGCGGCCAGGTGGTGGGAGACGCCGACCCCACCGCTGAACAGTCGGAGCTGGCCGCCATGATGGTGGGCCACGACGTTTCCCTGAAGGTGGACAAGGCACCGGCTGTACCGGGGGAGGCCACCTTCAGCGTTCGGGACCTCGTGGTCGCGGACCGCACCGGGCAGCGGCCGGTGGACGGGATCAGCCTCGACATCTCCCGCGGCGAGATCCTCGCAGTGGCCGGCGTGCAGGGCAATGGCCAGACCGAATTGGCTGAGGCGATCATGGGCCTCACCAACGCCCATGTGACCGGCTCCATCAAACTTGAGGGCCGCGAACTCCTGGGCCGGACACCCCACGACGTCCTCCGCGCAGGTGTGGGCTTCGTCCCGGAGGACCGCACCGAGGACGGACTCGTTGGGTCCTTCAGCATCGCGGAGAACCTGGTGCTTGACGTCCACGGCACCCCGAAGTTCTCCACGGCAGGCTCCATGAAGATGGGGGCCATCGCCAAGAACGCCACCGACCTGGTGGCCGAGTTCGACATCCGCGCCCAGTCCATCCAGTCCCTGGCCTCACAGCTCTCCGGCGGCAACCAGCAGAAGGTCGTCATGGCCCGCGAGCTCTCCCGCCCACTGAGCCTGTTCGTGGCCTCCCAACCCACCCGTGGTGTGGACGTGGGCTCCATCGAGTTCCTGCACCAGCGGATCGTGGCAGAACGCGACAAGGGCACCCCCGTCCTGATCGTCTCCACCGAGCTGGATGAGGTCTACGCGCTGGCCGATCGCATCGCGGTGCTCTTTGACGGCAAGGTCATGGGCATCGTGGATCCCGACACCCCGCGCGACGTCCTCGGCCTGATGATGGCAGGGAGCACCCTGGAGGAAGCCCTGGCAGCAGCAGCGGAGGTGGCCCCCGGCCCCGTGACTGCGGCGGCCCCCGACGAGGGCCCAGAAGAGACCGCCCACGTCATCGCCTCAGACGCGATCGAACTGAACGAGTCCGACATTCCCTCGGCCCCGGAAGGAACTGAGAAGTGAGTACCAAACCTGCCTCAGCAGACGCGCAGGAGCCCGGCCTCCTGCAACGCATCGTGCGCGGCTCCACGCTCACCTCGGTCCTGGCCGTGGTGGTGGCCCTGATCATCGGCGGTCTCATCATCGCCTTCACGGATCAGGACGTCTGGGAGAAGTCCAAGTACTTCTTCGCGCGCCCCGGTGACACACTCGGCGCTGCGTGGGATGTGGCCTCCAAGGCCTACCTGGCCCTCTTCCAGGGCGGTATCTACTCCCCGGACCACGGGTTCGAGCCCATCGCGGCCTCCCTGACCAACGCGGCCCCCCTGATCCTCACCGGCCTCGGCGTGGCGGTCGCCTTCCGTTCCGGCCTGTTCAACATCGGCGCCCAGGGGCAGATCATCATGGGCGGCATCTTTGGCGTCTGGGCTGGCTTCGCCTGGCACCTGCCGTCCTGGCTGCACATCATCGTGGTGATCCTGATGGCGGCCCTTGGCGGCGCCGTCTGGGGCGGCATTGTCGGTTGGCTCAAAGCCGTCACCGGCGCACACGAAGTGATCCTCACGATCATGCTGAACTACGTGGCGCTGAAGTTGCTCAACTTCGTCCTGACCCAGGCCGGTTCTCCGTTCAAGACCTCCGCCACCGGTGGCGCGGTCTCCAAGGACCTCAACGACTCCGCCCACTACCCCGACCTGATCCCGGGTAGCGGCTTGGACCTTGGCTTCCTGGTGGCCATCATCGTCACGGCCGTGGTCTGGTGGGTGATGAGCCGTTCCACCCTTGGCCTGCAGCTGCGTGCCGTGGGCGAGAACCCCAACGCCGCCCGGACCGCCGGCATCAACGTCAAGCTGGTCACTCTGGTCGCCATGCTGATGGCCGGCGCCCTGGCCGGTATGGCCGCTCCGTCCCAGCTGATGGCCCAGGATCACCGCCTCACCGGCTCCGTGGCCGCCTCGATCGGCTTCGACGCCATCACCGTCGCCCTGCTGGGCCGGTCCACCCCCATCGGCACGTTCTTCGCCGGGCTGCTCTTCGGCGCCTTCAAGGCCGGTGGCATCGAGATGCAGCGGGTGGGTCTCTCCAGCGACATCGTGCTCGTGGTGCAATCCCTGATCGTGCTCTTCATCGCGGCACCGCCGCTGATCCGGGCCCTGTTTGGCCTCAACAAGGTCGATAGACCCAAAAAGAGGAAGAAATTGGCCTCCACAGTTGCCGCATCCACCGAAGGAGGTGCGGCATGAGCACCGCAGCCAAGATCGAGCAGAATCCTGCCAGCACGCCGGAGCAGGGAAAGCGCCCGGTGGTGCGTAGTTGGCGAACCACCATCGTCCTGGGTGTTCTCGCCCTGATCGGGCTGGTCGGCTTCGGTCTGCTTGGTCCCAACAAGGACGCCACCTTCGTCCTCAGCCAGGCATCCGATAGCATCCAGCTCTCCAACCTCACGATCTCCGGCAAGCTCACCGGCCTGGTTACGGGTCTGATCATGGCCCTGATCGCCGTGTGGAGTTTCCTGCGGGCGCGCACAGGCAAGAAGGTTCCCGGCTGGGCCGTGATCGTCTTCGGCGTGCTCTTCGTGGCGGCCTTCCTGACCTGGTGTGTCTCCATGGGAGACCCCGGCATGGGCATGCCCCCGCTGCCGCTGCAGCTGCCTAACCTGTTGGTGCTGGCCGTGGCCTCCTCGATCCCGCTGATCTACGGCTCCATGGCCGGCGTGATGAGCGAGCGCTCCGGCGTGGTCAACATCGCCATCGAGGGTCAGCTGTTGGGCGGGGCGTTCTCCGCTGCACTGTTTGGCACCGCCTTCGGCAGCGTCTACGTCGGCATGATCGCCGCCGCGATCGCCGGGGCACTGGTCTCGATGCTCCTGGTGCTCTTTGGCCTCAAGTACCGCGTGAACCAGGTGATCGTGGGCGTGGTGCTCAACGTGTTGGTCTCCGGCCTCACCGCCTACCTGCTGCACTCTGTGCTCAACGAGGGGGGTAACAAGGAGCGGTTCAACTCCACGCCCACGCTGCCCAAGATCGCCATCCCTGGCCTGAGCGAGATCCCGCTGATCGGTCCGGCACTGTTCAATCAGACGTTGCTGGCCTACCTCATGTACGTGGCCGTATTCGTGGTCTGGTTCGCGCTGCGTCGCACCCGCTGGGGTCTGCGCACACGTGCCGTGGGTGAACACCCCAAGGCCGCGGACACCCTCGGTGTGAAGGTCAACTCGCTGCGTTTCCTCAACGTCACGATCGGTGGCGCCCTGGCCGGTTTGGGCGGCTCCTACTTCACGCTGGTGTCGGTGCACGAGTTCAAGGAGGACATGACGGCCGGTAGCGGTTACATCGCCTTGGCCGCTGTCATCTTGGGCCGCTGGAACCCGATCTCCGCAGCACTTGCAGGACTCATGTTCGGTTTCGCGACCAACCTGGGCCAGCAGGTCACTGTGCTGCAGACCCCGGTCCCCAGCCAGTTCTTCGAGATGCTGCCCTACCTCGTGACCATCCTGGTGGTGGCCGGTCTGGTGGGCAAGTCGCGCGGCCCGGCGGCCAGCGGTGAACCGTACGTGAAGGAATGACCGTGGCCGTGGACTGGGACGCCCTCAAGGCCGCAGCGTTCGCTGCGACCCGTCACGCCTACGCACCGTACTCCGGATACGCGGTGGGCGCGGCGGGTCTAAGCGAGGACGGCCGGCTGGTGTCCGGCTGCAACATCGAGAATGCCGGCTACGGCGTCACGCTGTGTGCCGAATGCACCATGGTCGGGGAACTCGCCATGACCGGCGGCGGCAAGCTTGCCGCCTTCACCTGCGTCAATGCAGAGGGAGAGATCATCATGCCCTGCGGCCGCTGCCGGCAGTTGCTGGCCGAGCACGCGGGTCCGGATTTCCTGGCCCTTGGTGTGCGCGGTGAGATGACGCTGGATCAGCTGCTTCCCGCAGCCTTTGGCCCCAGCGACCTCAGCGATTGAACCAACTCAGCGATTGAACCAGTCCGAAACCGGAGACAAGGAAGTATCACGTGGGAATCGAACCGTTCGACGCCGTTGACGTCATCGCAGCCAAGCGCGACCGCAAGACGCTGAGCCCCGACCAGATCGATTGGGTCGTGGACGCCTACACCCGAGGTGTGGTGGCTCCCGAGCAGATGAGCGCGTTGGCCATGGCGATCTTCTTGAACGGCATGGACCGCGAGGAGATCGCGCGCTGGGCCGATGCCATGATCCGGACGGGGGAGCGGCTCTCCTATACCGGGCTCGCACACCCCGATGGGACTCGAATTCCCACGGCTGATAAGCACTCCACCGGTGGTGTGGGGGACAAGATCACGTTGCCGTTGGGCCCGTTGGTGGCGTCGTTCGGCGTGGCCGTTCCGCAGCTCTCCGGTCGCGGGCTGGGCCACACCGGTGGGACGCTGGACAAGATGGAGGCCATCCCCGGGTGGAGCCCCAATCTGAGCAACGAGGCCATGTTCTCGCAGCTGGAAGAGGTGGGCGCCATCGTCGCAGCTGCGGGTGCCGACCTGGTTCCGGCAGACAAACTGCTCTACGCGCTGCGGGACGTCACGGGCACCGTGGAATGTATCCCGTTGATCGCGACTTCCATCATGTCTAAGAAGATCGCGGAGGGAACCGGCTCCCTGGTGCTGGACGTGAAGGTGGGGTCCGGTGCGTTCATGAAGACCGAGGCTCAGGCTCGTGAGCTGGCCCGCACCATGGTGGATCTGGGCGGGGACGCCGGGGTGAACACCGTGGCGCTGCTGACGGACATGTCCACGCCGCTGGGCCTCACGGTGGGTAACGCTGTGGAGGTCGAGGAGTCCCTCGAGGTCTTGGCGGGCGGTGGCCCCGCGGACGTCGTGGAGCTGACCGTGGCGCTGGCGCGGGAGATGCTGGCAGGGGCCGGTGTCACCGATGTGGATGTCGAGGCGAACCTCAACAATGGTAAGGCCATGGACGTGTGGAACCGCATGATCGCGGCTCAGGGCGGGGACCCGCACGCCGCACTGCCCACGGCCAAGCACCAGGACGTGGTGTACGCGGAGGCCGACGGTGTGCTGCTGAGCCTGGACGCGCTCAGCGTGGGCGTGGCGTCGTGGCGTCTCGGCGCCGGTCGTGCCCGCAAGGAGGACCCGGTGCAAGCCGGTGCCGGGATCCGCTTGCACGCCAAGCCGGGTGCCACTGTGCGTCGTGGTCAGCCGCTCATGACGCTGCTGAGTGATGACGAGGCCCGCTTTGCCCGGGCCCGTGAGGCGCTGCAGGGTGGGGTCGTCATCGGTCCAGAGGGCGACCGTCCGGCGCTGCGCGGCATCGTGTTGGACCGCATCGCCTGAGCAGTGGTCACATCCTGCCCCGAATGGATGAACTTCCCAGGTGTTCGGGGAAAAATAGTTCAGGAAAGAGCCGTGGGTGCCCGCAGGTGCCGGCGTTGACGCACCTGGAAGGACGTTGCTGACAGCCCATGTCGTGGACTGATTGGATGGACGCCATCAACGATGGCGTGCTGCATGCAGCGTGGGCCTGGTGGGTCCTCCCCGTGGTCTTCCTGCTGTGCCTGATCGACGGGTTCTTTCCCGTTGTCCCGTCCGAATCGTTGTTGGTTGCCTTGGCTTCCGTCTGGGTCGGAAATGGGTTCTTGCCGTTGCTGGTCCTGGTGCTGGTGGGTGCGGTGGGTGCTTTCTTAGGCGATCAGGTGGCCTTCCGCATCGGCCGGGCGTTGGGGCATCGCCGAACCAAGTGGATGCTTAAACCTCGCGTGGCGAAGGTGTTTGATGCCGCAGAGCGCCAGTTGCGTCGTCGCGGTGCCGTGTTGATCTTCTCGGCCCGCTATGTGCCCATTGGTCGGGTGGCCGTGAACATCACGGCGGGCGCCACGGGCTATTCCGCCAAGCGGTTCGCGTTCCTTGACGGCATCGGCTGTCTGCTCTGGGGCGTCTATTCGGTGTCCATCGGTGCTTTGGCCGGCAACTGGATGGAGCACAACAGGGTGCTCGGGATCGTCCTCTCCGTGGTGGTCGCCATCGTGTTGGGCTGGCTGCTGGACCGTCTGGTGCACGCGCTGGTGATGCATCGTTACCCCAAGGCGCTGCGCCAGGCCTTGACTCATCCGCACCCCGATTCGGACTCTGACTCCGGCCCCGATTCTGACCTTGGCTCTGACTCCGGTCCCGTCGCTGGTGCTGAGCCTGCTTCTGAACGGGCGACGGACCCGGAGGCGGGGGCGGCGGAAGAGCACGAGGACGGCGCGGCGGAGAAGCGGCGTTCGGATTCGGACTCCGACGTCGCCTGACCGACCCTGTACCCGCTGGTCTTCGCGAATCATTTTTGCAGCGTGTGGGTCTGCGTTGGCAGCAGAATCGATTCGC